>NZ_CP013979.1:3748392-4060758 GCF_001660485.1 Agromyces aureus | reverse complement strand
GAGCACCGCGCTTGGACTGGATCACGAGCAGCACGAGCGAGACCGAGCCCGTGATCAGTCCGCCCCACACGAGCGGCACGCCGAACAGCAGGTTCAGCGCCACCGCGCCGCCGATCACCTCGGCGATGTCGGTCGCCATGGCGACGGCCTCGGCCTGCAACCAGTACGCCCGGCGGCCCCACCGGTTGCCGATGCGCTCGCCGAGCACCTCGGGGAGGCTCTTGCCCGTGACCACGCCGAGCTTGGCCGACAGATACTGGATCAGCCACGCCATGACGTTGCCGATCACGACGACCCAGACCAGCAGGTAGCCGTACTGGGCCCCGGCGGTCATGTTGCTCGCGACGTTGCCGGGGTCGAGGTACGCGACGCCAGCCACGAGGGCCGGCCCGATCAGCCACGCGAGACGGGGGGCGGATGTCGCGGCACGCCCGGCCGCGGCATCCGTCGCCGTCGCTTCGGGTCGCTCGGGCTCCGAGGGTCGCGTGGTCTCATCGTCGAGGGTTTTCGGCACACCGAAATCCTAGTCAATATTTAGGTAAGCCGAAACCTTGGATCTCGAGACGCTTCGCTCCTCGACCGGCGGGTAGCGTGATGCCGTGACCGACGACCTGCCCGAGCCCGAGCACCCCGAGCCGACGCTGCCGCACGGCGTTCCGCCGTGGCCAGGCGGGCGCGAGGAGTGGCCCGACGAGCCGCACTACGACCCCGACCTGCTCGAGCACGGCGACGCCCGCAACGTCATCGACCGCTACCGCTACTGGAGCATGGACGCGATCGTCGCCGACCTCGACCTGCACCGGCATCCGTTCCACGTCGCCATCGAGAACTGGCAGCACGACATGAACATCGGCTCGATCGTGCGCACCGCCAACGCGTTCGCGGCCGAGACCGTGCACATCATCGGTCGCCGCCGCTGGAACAAGCGCGGCGCCATGGTCACCGACCGCTACCAGCACGTGCTGCACCATCCGGATGTCGCCGACTTCGTCGCCTGGGCCGAGGCGCAGGGCCTGCCGGTCATCGCGGTCGACAACGTCGAGGGCTCGGAGCCGGTCGACGCGGTCGAGCTGCCCGAACGGTGCGTGCTGCTCTTCGGGCAGGAGGGCCCTGGGGTCAGCGACGAGGCGATCGCGGCCTCCGACCTCGTCGTCGAGATCACGCAGTACGGCTCGACGCGCTCGATCAACGCGAGTGCCGCGGCCGCGATCGTCATGCACGAGTGGGTGCGCCGGCACGCACGGCGGTGACCGGCGACCTCGGGGGTGAATGATAGGGAGGAATCCCGACCCTGTCCACCGCCTGCACGCGATTGCCCCCGTATCTACGGTGGAGGAATGGAGACGGCGCGTTCAGGTGACCTGCTTCCCACGTACTCGGCACCGCTGCTGCTCGACCGCTATCGGCCGCTCGCCCGGATCGGTCGCGGCGGCATGGGGCTCGTCTTCCGAGGTCACGACGAGTACCTCGGGCGCGACGTCGCCATCAAGGTGTTCGGCGGGGGCAACGACGAGCACGTCGAGACGTACCGGGCCGAACTCCGTATGCTCGCCTCGCTCAATCATCACGGCGTCGTCTCCATCATCGACGCCGGCGTCGACACGTCATCCCCCGATGACCCTCGTCCGTTCCTCGTGATGCAGCTCGTGCGGGGCACCACCGTGCGCGAGCGCGTGGCCGAGCGGCCGATCTCGCCGCGCGAGATCGGAGAGATCGGCTATGAGGTGGCCGAGGCGCTCGAATACATCCACGCGCAGAACGTGATCCACCGGGACATCACCCCGTCGAACATCATGATCGTGAACTACGGCACCGAGCATTCGCGGGAGCGCGCGATGCTCACCGACTTCGGCCTCGCCGTGGAGGCGGCCGACGCCGGGTTCCAATCCGAGAACATCTCCGGAACCGCGCCGTACCTGAGCCCCGAGCAGGTGCGCAACGAACCGCTGGCGACGGCATCCGACATCTATTCACTCGGCCTGGTGCTGCTCGAGTGCTTCACGCGGGCGATGGCGTTCCCGGGTGCGCCGCTCCCCTCGGCCATGGCCCGTCTCCTCAGTGGCCCCGACATGCCCGCCGAGGTCGTTCCCGAGCCGTGGCGTTCCCTCCTGCAGCGGATGACGGCGGCAGAGCCGGAACGCCGCCCGACCGCGGCCGAGCTCGGTACCGAGCTCCGATCGATGCTGCGAGACATCCGCACCCCCTCGAAGTCGCCGCGGGGACGGCGTTGACCGGCGTCCGGATCCGGCGGAGCCGCGATCTGGTGCGGGGTGTCGGCTTCGGATGGCATGCTGGTGCAGTGGGCATCCTGACCTATCGCAACATCCGAGCCATCGAGATCGAGGATCGGTCGCTGGCCCATCTCCGAAACGTGATCCACTCGAAGATCCGGCGCGGCGAGTCCTTCGCGTTCTCGTGGGAGGTCTCGGTCGATCGTGGCAGCGGCAGGAACTCCATCTGGCTCGGGCCCGACATCCCGGTCGTCTTCGAGTTCTTCGACAGCCGGGAGATCCCGCTCAACCCGCGATGGCTCCGGGAGCTGAACCGCTCGGCGAACTCGCCGACGGGCCTCGTACTCGTGCCGGAGCCCGAAGCGGCGCAGGCGCCGACCCCGCAGGAGTAGGCAGCCTCAGGCGCCGGGCTCCGGCCCGGCTTCGGTCGGTTCCGGCACGATGGTCAGGCCGACGGCTGAGTTCGCCGACCGGTTCAACGCCTTGACCCATGACGCGTTCAGGCGCGGCGCGCGCCCGCCGAAGTACTCGAACGCGACCGGGATGGCCGGCGAGAGCCAGACCGAGGTGCGGCCGAACCCGCTCGAGGCCGTCGCCTCGGTCCACGTGAAGGCGAACGGTTCGCCTCGACGGAGTTTCGCCCAGATCACCGCCTGCAGGTGGGCGAGCACGCGGTCGTCGAAGGAGGCGACCAGCTTGGAGTCGTAGGTGAGTGTTCCCATCACCCGAAGGATACCGGCTCGAACGCTCCAGCCCTTCGGGCCGCTGGCCCGCATGCCTCGGAAAGGTGAAGCCGGAGGGTACACCCCGCTCCTGTGAATGACGCAACCTTGCACGCGAGACTCGGTATCGGGATTCTTGGGGTGTGAAAGATCGCGCATCGAGCACCGAACCCGAGAATTCGGCCGACCAACTGCGGCGTGCCGTCAGGCGGGGGGAGCTCGTGCCCTACTTCCAGCCGCAGTACGATTTCGCCTCCGGGCAGCCCGTGGTCTTCGAGGCATTGTCTCGATGGATGCATCCCGACCGAGGCCTGGTGATGCCGGATCGGTTCATCGACGTGGCGGAGCGCACCGGCCTGATCGCCGAGCTCGGTCGCACGATCCTGGAGCAGGCCGGTCGCCGCGTCGCCGAATGGCACCGCCGCGGGCGGCGGATCGGTCTCGCGGTGAACGTCTCCCCCTCACAGCTGCGTCCGGAGTTCGCTTCGACCATGGTGGAGTTCGTGCGCGCCCTCGGCCTTCCGGATCGCACCGTGACCGCCGAGATCACCGAGACCCCCGCGCTGAGCGAGACCTGCGAGGAGGTCGAGACCATGCAGGCCCTCATCGACGGCGGGGTCGGCGTCTCGGTCGACGACTTCGGGGCCGGCTTCACGTCGATCGAGGCGCTCAGGCGGATGCCCTTCACCGAGGTGAAGATCGACCGTTCACTCATGCGGAACTCGACCCCCGGGGCCGACGCACTGGCCCTGGAGGCTGTCGGAGTCGCCAGGTCGCGTCATGCCATCGTGGTCGCCGAGGGCATCGAGACCGCGCAGGACCTCGACCGTGCGCGAGCCTGGGGATGCGACCGCGGACAGGGGTTCTTCTTCTCACCGGCCGTGCCGGCCGACGAGGTGGAACGACTGCTCGCGACGGTCTAGGCGACCGCGGCCACTCGGCCGAGCGGGGAGACGGGAGGTACCTCCCGTCTCAGTTCAGAGGACGATCTCGTCGCCCGGCGCGCCGCCGGCCTTCTCCTGATCGCGGTCGGAGAGGTCGCCTCCGACGTCGATCTGAGACCAGGTGACCGGCATGCCGGGGGAGAAGAGGATGTCGATGCCCGGACCGCCTCGCAGCGGCGGGATGTTGACGTAGCCGCCTCCGGCCCGGATCGCCTCGAGGACCTGCTGCTTCAACTCGGTCACGGGGTCGGGCAGGAAGTAGTCGCGGCCGTCAACGGTCAGTCGATGCACAAGGGTCACCGGATCAGGCTACCCCCAGCATGCCCGTATGATCGGACCGATGGGACACCTCCACTACGGCTCGCCGCCGGCTTCATTCGCGATTCCCGATCGGACGCTCGCGCACCTCGAGTTCGTCGTGCTCGCGAAGCTGCGCCGCAAAGAGGCGTTCGCGCTCTCGATCGACGGCGACGGCGAAAGCCGTCAGCAGGTGTGGATCAATCCTTCGTCCGTGCTCCGGTTCGAGTTCGACGGCGCCCCCGGAGACATCAACCGCGTCTGGCTCGAAGAGCTGATCGACTCGGCGAACGGCGCGGCGGGAATGCGCATCTCGCCCGAACCTCAGTAGCCCCGAAGCTCAGGAGCCCCGCTCGTCGAGCAGGGACGCACGTCGAATCAGCGGCCGCTCGTTCGACTCAGTGCGAGACCCGGTTGCGTCCGGCGTGCTTCGCCCGGTACATCGCCGCGTCCGCGGCCTCGAGGAGTCCGCCGCGCGGCGAACCCGGATCGGCCACCACGACCCCGCACGAGGCGGTGATGGAGACCCACCCGCGGTTCGTCGAGATCGGCAGCGCGATCGACTGCACGAGGCGCTGGGCGATCTGCTCCACGTCTTCGCCGACGACGCCGTCGAGGAGCACCACGAACTCGTCGCCGCCGAGCCGCACCACGTCGTCCTGCCCGCGCGAGGACTCGACGAGACGCCTGGCGACCTCGAGGATGACCGCGTCGCCGGCATCGTGGCCGTGCGTGTCGTTCACCATCTTGAAGTCATCGAGGTCGACGAACAGCATCGCCTTGCCCCCCTCGCCGACCGGGCCACGGGTCGCGAGCCGCTCGACGAGGTAGCGACGGTTGTAGAGGCCCGTCAGGGCGTCGCGCATCGCGAGTTCGGCCAATCTGGCCTCGGCACGCCGCTGGAGCGCGATCTCGAGCTCATGGGCGAGTTCGGAGGTCTCCTCGATGAGGGTGCCCCAGGCATCGCTGCGATCCCGCACCGTGCGCTTCCACGCGGCGAAGGAGGTGCGAGGCGAGAGCCCGTCGGGTCGGCTGCCACCGCTCGGGTCGCCGAGCCACGAGATGTCGTGCACGACCTCGCCGCGGAAGAAGACCAGTGCGTCGCCGGTCTCGACCAACGGCACGATCAGGAGCCCGGCGACCCCGGGCAGCAGGTCGGCGATGTCGGGCCGGTCGGTGCGGAGGCATTCGGACGCGAACGGCGCGCCCGCCAGTCGATCGATCACCCGGAGGATCGCCGTGAGCGGGGGAACCTCGCCCTTCATCCTGGAGGTGCCCCCGATGCGCACGAGCACGCCGTCGGCGGGCACGAGGTCGAGCACGGTGTCGACCCCGCCGAGCAGGGCCGTGTGGATGTCGTCGGACGCGTAGAGCGGCGCAAGGAGCGCTGCGCGTCTGGATCGCACGTCGACCATGTGCTGGAGCCGGTTGATCTCGTGCATCGACGTGAGCTGGAGGGCGATCTGCCCGGCCAGCACCTCGAGGGCGCGGCGCAGCAGCACGGGCAGGCGCCGCTCGCTGCGATGCGCACAGGTGATCATGCCGGTGAGCCGGTCGTTCTCGACGATGGAGAGCGAGAACGTCGAGGCCTGCCCCATGTTGCGCATGTACTGCAGGTGGTACGGCGAGACGCTCCGCAGCTCGGCATCCGACAGGTCGATGGTCTGCGGATCGTCTGCGAGCGCGAGGAGCGGGATGCCCGTGGGGTCCGTGCTCGCGATCGTGCGGCCGATCTTCGAGATGTACAGCGCGCGTGCCTGGGTCGGGATGTCCGAGGCCGGGAAGTGGAGTCCGAGGTAGGAGTCGAGGTCGTCGGCTCGTTCGTCGGCGACGACCTCGCCGTGCCCGTCGTCGTGGAACTGGTAGATCATGACCCGATCGAAGCCGGTGATCTCGCGGATGTCGGCGGCGACGATCTCTCGGAGCTCGGCTTCGGAGGTCGCGCGCGAGGCGCGGATGATGGCACCCACGACTGCGGTGCGGGCGTACTCGTCGCCCTCGGGCAGCGGCTCGATCTCGACCAGGGTCAGTCCGTCGGCACGGTGCACGATCGCGTCGGAGACGACGTCGTTCCATGTGATCCGTACGGGGTCGATGGCGCGACCGGTGCGCACCGCGTACTCGAGCTCTTCATTGCCGATCTCGCCGACTCGGTGCCCCAACCACTCGCTCGCGTTCTCGCTCGCGACCGAGATGACTCCGGAGAGGTCCACCCCGAACAGGGTTCCGTGCGGCTGGATCGAGCCAGGGGTGCGGATCGGCTCCTTCGCGCATTCTGCGAGTCGGTGGAGCTCCGCAGGGTCCAGGGCGAGTTGGGCCGGGTCCACGGCTACTCCATCTGCCGGAACAGGTTGGGTTGACCGGCGGTCCAGCGTACTCCACGCCCACCGACGCCGACGGGTTCTTCTCCCCAGCCCCCGCCCGATCAGCCGGACGCTCGGCGCTGGCCGAGGAGCCCCGATCGGCGGAACTCGGCCGCTTGCAGCACGCTCCACGGGCTGAGCAGGAACGGCGCCGTCTCGGCGGCGGTGAGGAAGTCGCTCGGCGCGATCCATTCCCACGACACGACCTCTGCGGGGTCGGGCGCAAGGTCGGTCGACAGCTCGGCGAGGTACACCGGACAGACCTCGTGCTCGACCACGCCGCTCGCATCGACGGCCCGGTATCGGAAGTCGGGCAGCACGAGCCGGACGTCGCGCGGCTCGACGCCGAGCTCGGTCCGCACGCGGCGGGCCACGGCATCCACCGGATCCTCGCCGGGCAGTGGATGCCCGCAGCACGCGTTGGTCCAGACGCCGGGCCACGTGCGCTTGGCGAGCGAACGGCGGGTCAGCAGCATCCGCCCGTCCTGATCGAAGCCGTAGCACGAGAACGCGAGGTGCAGCGGGGTGTCGGGGCCGTGCACGAGGGCCTTGTCGAACGTGCCGATCGGCGAACCGGCCACGTCGAGGAGCACGACCTCCTCGACGAGGCCTTCGCCGATCACGTCGCCGCCGCCGGCTCGGGCACCCGGGCCGCCTCGAGCACGAGGTCGCGCACGCGCGCGGCGGGCACGAGCTCGGGTGCCGCATCCCAGAAGGGCAGTGCGGCATCCGAGCAGATGAGCAGCGGCGTGTCGGCCTCGTGCTCGGGCAGTCGCCCGTGGCTGCCGCGTACGTGCGTCGCGTCGAGCGGCACGACCTTCATCGAGTAGCGCAGGCCGAGCTTCTTGCGCACGAGCCCCAGCCCGGCGCGGGCCTTCGCGAACCGGTCGGCGGGGTCGAAGAACAGCTCCGCCGGGTCGTAGCCGGGCTTCTTGTGGATGTCGACGCCGCGCGCGAAGTCGGGCGCCCGGGCGTCGTCGAGCCAGTAGTAATAGGTGAACCAGGCGCCGGGCCGGGCGACGACGACGAGTTCGCCCGAGCGCGCGTGGTCGAGGCCGTACCGCGCCTGGGCCTCACGGTCGAGCACCTCGTCGACGCCGTCGAGCCCCCGCAGCAGGTCGCGCACGCGCGGCACGTCGGCCTGATCGGCGACGTAGACGTGCGCCACCTGGTGGTCGGCGACCGCGAACGCGCGCGAGGTCATCGGATCGAGCAGTTCACGACCCTGCTGAGTGTGCACCTCGAGCAGCCCGGCGCGACGCAGCGCGCGGTTGACGTCGACGGGCGTGTCGACCGGCGCGATGCCGTACTCGGCGACCGCGACGACGGTCGCGCCGGCCGCGACCGCATCGTCGAGCAGGGGAGCGAGCACCGCGTCGAGCTCGGCGGCCGCCCGGTCGGCCTCGGGAGAGTCCGGCCCGAAGCGCTGCAGGTCGTAGTCGAGGTGCGGCAGGTACGCCATCACGAGGTCGGACCCCTCGTCGCGCAGCACCGATCGCGTCGCCTCGACCATCCACCGCGTCGAGGCGAGCGACGCGGTCGGCCCCCAGTACTGGAAGAGGGGGAACTCGCCGTGCTCGCCCACGAGCCGGTCGTGCAGCGCGGGCGGCCGGGTGTACGCGTCGGGCGACTTGCGTCCGTCGGCGTGGTAGATCGGCCGCGGGGTCACGGTCACGTCGGTGCTCGCGCCCATCGCGTACCACCAGCCGACGTTCGCGGTCGTGAAGCCCCGTTCGCGCCGGCGGGCGGTCTCCCACACCTTCTCGCCCTCGACGAGCGCGTTGTGCTGGCGCCAGAGGTTCACCTCGCCGATGTCGCGGTGGTACCAGCCGTTGCCGACGATGCCGTGCTGCGCCGGAGCGAGCCCCGTGAGCATGGTCGACTGCACGCTGCAGGTGACGGCGGGCAGCACGGTGCCGAGCTTCGCGGTCGTCCCACCGGCCGCGAGCGCTCGAAGCCGCGGCATGTGCGACAGCGCACGGGTGGTGAGCCCGACGACGTCGAGCAGCAGCACCCGGGTCATGCCGTCGCCATCCGAGGGGCGGATGCCGCGGCACGGCCGGCGTCGGTCGTGCGCGTCTCGGCGGGTTCCGCTTCGGCTGGTTCCGTCTCCTGCCGGCCGCCGAGCAGCTCCTCCGTCGCCCAGCGCAGCTCGGCGGCGATGCCCTCGACGAGGTCGCCGGCGCCGCCGGGAAGCACGGACCACGTGTACGTCTCCACGTCGAGGTGGGCGGAGTCGCCGTCGGGCAGTTCGCGCACCGCGGCCACCGCGCGGCGCAGCACGTCGGTCGTCGAGGCGAGCGGCTCGTCGGGCTCGAGGTGCAGTGGCACGTGGAAGTGCACGCGCCATGGGCCGTCGGTGCGGAGCCCGTCGGCCTCGTCGAGCGCGTCGGGCAGGTCGTCGACGCGGATCACGACGCCGTCGGGTGCGAGCGCCCGTGTCTGGTGCAGGTAGCGGGGCTCGGCGAACGCTCGCAGCGCCTCGCGCGCCTCGGGAGCCGCCGGGTCGTCGATGTGCAGGGCGGCCGAAGCCTGGATCTTCGGGATGCGGATGCCTGCGGCGCCCACCCGCCGCACCGTCTCGATCGGGTCGGCGAACGAGGTCGCGAGGTGGCACGTGTCCAGGCAGATGCCGACGAACTCGGGATCGATGCGGCCGAGGGCGGTCGGGCCGAGGCGCGGGGCCAGCCACCCGAGGATGTCGTCGACGGTGTCGAGCACGCAGCCCGGCTCGGGCTCGATCGCGAGGCGGATCGTGCGGCCCGTGCGTTCGCGCAGCCCCCGCAGCTCTACTGAGACGCGCGAGAGCGCCGCGGTGGCCCGGTCGTCCTCGACGGGCGTCCACGGGAACCGCCAACCGAGGGGCAGGGTGGAGATGCTGCCGTCAGCGCCCTCCGGCAGCAGGTCCGCGAGCACCCGAGCGCAGTCGAGCGTGAACTCGGCCCGCCGGGGGTCGGTCCAGTCGGGTCGGTACACGTCGAGCTTCACGATCTCGGCGTGGAACGCGGTGTAGGGGAACGCGTTGATCGTGCGCACCTCGAGTCCCTCGGCCTCGAGTCCGGTGCGCAGGCGGTCGCGCGCGGCGGCGTCGGTCGCGAGTCGGCGTGCGAGGGGCGCGGGCAGCCAGAGGCCGACACCCAGCCGGTCGAGGTCCGCGGCACGGCGCGCGGGGCCCGCATACCGGGTGAGCTGGTCGAGCACGCCGTCGAGATCCTCGGCCGGGTGCACGTTGGTGCAGTACGAGAGTTCCATCAGGCCGGCACCCCCCGCAGCACGGAGTTGCCCTCGAACGACACCGGCCCCGCGGCATCCGCATCGCTCGATTCGAACCCGGGCACCGGGTCGAGGTTCAGCCGCCCGCTCTGCCCGTAGAACTCGACCGGGTTGCGCCAGAGCACGAGGTCGACGTCGTCGGCGGTGAACCCGGCGTCGAGCATGGCGTGCGCGGTCGCGAGCGTCTTCAGCGGGTCGGAGTGCCCCCAGTCGGCTGCGCTGTTCGCCAGCATCCGCTCGGTGCCGTACTCGCGCAGGATCGCCACGAACCGGTGCTCGTCCATCTTCGTGTCGGGGTAGATCGAGAAGCCCATCCAGCAGCCGCTGTCGGCGACATCCGCCACCGTGGTCTCGTTGAGGTGGTCGACGACGACCAGGCCGGGTGCCAGGCCCGACTCGCGCACGACGTCGAGCGTGCGGCGCGTGCCGGCGGCCTTGTCGCGGTGCGGCGTGTGCACGAGCGCGGGCAGGCCGTGCTTCAGTGCGAGCTCGAGGTGGCGGGCGAAGACCTCGTCCTCCTCGGGCGTCATCGAGTCGTAGCCCGTCTCGCCGACGGCCACGACGCCGTCCTTCGCGAGGTAGCGGGGCAGCACGTCGAGCACCTCGCGGCAGCGCGGGTCGTTCGCCTCCTTCGGGTTCAGGCCGATCGTGGCGTGATGCCGGATGCCGTACTGCGCCGCTCGGAACCGCTCCCACCCGATGAGCGCGTCGAAGTAGTCGGTGTAGCTGCCCACGTTCGTGCGCGGCTGGCCGTGCCAGAACGACGGCTCGACGAGCGCGCGCACACCCGCGGCGTACATGGCGCGGTAGTCGGTCGTCGTGCGCGAGGTCATGTGGATGTGCGGGTCGAAGATGCGCATGTCAGTCCTCCGTAGGGTCGGTGGTGTTCGGGGTGTTCTCGGTGGTCGCCGACTCGTACCCGGCGGCGAGCCGGGTCATGTCGTCGGTCACGTCTCGTGATGCCGCGCGGCGCTCGGCGACGAGGCCGGCGGCCATGCGGGCGACCTCGGCGTCGGCACGGCGGTCGAGGTCGGTCACGGCGTCGAGTGGGATGCCCATGAACAGCGCCTTCAGCACGCCGTGCCGCCAGGCGTGCTGGTCGAGGTGCGCGGCGGCGAACGGGCCGAGTGCTGCGGCCACCAGGCGCGGGTCGTTCGAGCGCAGCGCCTCGGCGACCAGGCTCAGGCCGGCCGCGACGACGGGGTCGAGGTTCGCAGGCGGTGCGGATGCCGCGGGCGGCGAGCCTGCGACATCCGCACCGCCCGAGACATCCGCACGCTCGATGACTGCCGCATCGATCGTCGCGAACTCACCGGCGGCCTCGGCCGCACCGAGCCCTCGCAGCACCCCGCGCCGCTCGGCGTCGTCGCCGTAGCGGTACAGGTCGGCGAGCTCGGCCGCCGCCTCGGCGGGCGGGAGTGCGTCGAGCAGCGCCGCGACGAGCGCCTCGCGGGCGAGGTCGTCTTCGGTGCCGGCGGTGAGCCCGAGGGGATCGGTCTCCGGCGCGAGCGGCGCGCGCCCCACCTCGCGGCCCGCGGCGGGGAACAGCTCCGCGATGCGGTCGGGGTCTGCGGCGATCTGCCGCACGGCATCGTCAGTCCACGTGTGCTGCATCGTGCCTCCAGGCGTTCTCGAGTGCGGTCATCGATCGGGCGGCGACGCCGGGGGCGTCGTGCGCGTGGCGGGGGAGTTCGACGGCGGCGAGGCCGCGGTAGTCGAGCTCGTCGAGCGTGCGCAGGGCAGCGGTGAGGTCGAGCGTCCCGCGGCCGAGTTCGAGGTGCTCGTGGGCGACGGGCAGCATGTCGTCGACCTGCACGTTGCGCAGTAGCGCACCTGCGGCGCGCAGGGCGCCGACGACCCCTTCGGGCTCGACGACGACGCAGTGGCCGAGGTCGACCGTGAGGCCGAGCGCATCCGGGTCGCCGAGATCGGTGCGCAGCGCCAGGGCGTCGGCGACCGTCTCGACGAGCATGCCGGGCTCGGGTTCGAACGCGAGCGGGACGCCCGCATCGGCGGCCTGGTCGACCAGCCCGTCGAGGCGCACGCGGAGGCGGTCGTGAGCCCGGCCCGGCTCGACGCCCTCTGGCAGCACGCCCGACCAGAGCGACACGCAGTCCGCGCCGAGGATCGCGCCGAGGTCGATGGCGCGGCGCAGGAACGCCTCGCGCAGGCTCGCGTCGTCGTCGAGCAGGTTGGGGCGGTGCTTGCGGAACGGGTCGAGCAGGTACCGCGTGCCCGTCTCGATCACGACCCGCCAGCCGAGATCGTCGAGCCGGCGCCGCACTCGCGCGGCCGTACGGTCGGCGTCGCTCGCGAAGGGATCGAGGTGCGGATGCCCGAGGGTGAGCGCAAGACCGCGGTAACCGAGCGCGTCGAGCACCGTGATCGCGTCGTCGAGCGGATGATCCGTGAACCCGTTCGTGCCGTAGCCGAGCGTGAACCGCGCATCGGGCAGGCCCCCGGGCAGGTCCGTGCTCACGTGACGTCTCCGCGGGCGGGCCCGGTGCCGGGCTTCCGGCCACGACGGCCGCGCTGCCGGATCGTCGCATGCACCGCCATCAGGCCGGCCGCGATGGCGAGCGAGCCGCCCCGCGCGACGATGGCCGCCTGCAACGGCACGACCGACCCGATGCCCGCCCGGGTGGCATCGCGTACGCGCTTCGGCGTGGGGTCGTCGACGACGGCCAACTGCCCCGGCAGTGCCGCGGCGAGGTAGACGGCCGACCCGGCGGCACCGCCGAGCCGCGCGGCAGCGGTCTGCACGCCGGGGCCCACCGAGTCGACGGCGGCCGCGGCCGCGCCCGTCGCGACGAGCGAGAGTGCGGTGTCGGCGGCCGAGCCGCCGTGCACCTCGCCGCGGGAGAGCGCGGTGACGCCGAGCGTGTGCACGGCGATCGCGAGTGCCGCCGGCAGCGCCCGCGGCGACCCGCCGGCGCCGAGGAGCACGTCGAGTCCGCGGCACGCGGCCATCGCGAGCGGGCCGGCCGTGGTGGGCTTCGCGACCAGGTCGTACAGCGCGACGGATGCCACGAGCGGCGCCGCGACCGCGAGTCCGCGTCGCCCGCCGCCGGCCGCGGCCAACGCGAGCCCGACCGCACCGAGCCCGGCGGCGACCGCGAGTGCTCGCCGGGGGCTGATCCGCCCCGACGGGATCGGCCGCTCCGGCCGTTCGACGGCGTCGAGGTCGCGGTCGGCCCAGTCGTTCAGGGCCATGCCGCCGCTGTAGATCGCGACCGAGGCGAGCGGCAGCATCCATCCGCGCCGGTCGAAGCCGCCTGCGGCGACCTGGGCGCCCGCCGCGGTGTCGCCGAGCACGGTGAGCGCGGCCGGCGCGCGCACCAGTTCGAGGACGTCGGAGACGGTCGTCACCGCACCCCGCCGATCGGCACCGGGTCGGCGCCGGGCGCCGCAGCGCCGGCCTGGCCCTCGGCGGCGCCCGCGGCATCCTGCCCCGCGACCTGCTCGCCGAGGTCGGCCGCCCATGACTTGAGCGCCGTCGACTGGTCGGCGAACGCGTGCACCTCGCTGCCCCACGGGTCCTTGAAGAAGCTCCCGAGCGCCGGCACGACGCCGCGCACCCCGGCGGCCCCGGCCAGCGACAGCAGGCGCGCGAGGTCGATCACGAGCGGCGCGGCGAGCATGGAGTCGTAGGCGGTCCACGTGGTCTGCAGCGTGATGCGGCTCGACAGGAACCCCTCGGCGTGCACGTGGTCCCACGCGGTCTTCACGTCGCCGAGGTCGGGCACGTTGTCGATGTGCAGCGGGGCGACGACGTGCTCGCCGACGAGGCTGTGCAGGCCGCGCGTCTTCGACGCGAGCTTGCTTCGCACGGCCTCGGGGTCGGCGAGCGTCTGCCCGTCACCGCCGCCCAGGAGGTTCGCGCCGGCCCACGAGAGCACGTGCATGCCGCGCTCCACGAACATGGGCGCGAGCACCGTGCGCAGCAGGGTCTCGCCGGTCTTGCCGTCCTGCCCGGCGAACGCGATGCGCGGTCGGGCGATGGCGCGGAGCGCCGGCAGGCCGAGTCCGGCCGAGGGCGTGAAGCAGGCGTACGAGGCGCCGGCCTCGACCGCGGCGAGGGCCGCGATCGAGCTGGGCGGCAGCACGGCGGCCCCGGGCTCGGCGATGGCGGCCGCGAGCAGCGCGGGGTCGTGGAACTCGGGGCGGTCGGCCGGCAGCGGCTCGGTCGACGACACGTCGACGACCGTGACGTGTGCGAGGCCGTTCCGCTCGCGGAAGTCGACGAGGTCGGCGGCGAGCCGCGCGACGGCCTCGGACTGGCTGCCCGTGTGGGTCGACGGGTCGTAGCCGGGCCGTACCTCGGCATCGACGGCGTCGAGCTCGTCGCGCACCGCCGCGACGATCGCGGCGGGGATCATGCCCGCGGCGGCGAGCTGCTCGGCGCGCAGCCCGACCGGCGTGGTGCTGAGGTCGTGCCCGCCGATGACGAT
Source organism: Agromyces aureus (assembly GCF_001660485.1). Classification (GTDB taxonomy): domain Bacteria; phylum Actinomycetota; class Actinomycetes; order Actinomycetales; family Microbacteriaceae; genus Agromyces; species Agromyces aureus. Next base: position 4,046,477 of record NZ_CP013979.1, on the reverse strand, counting down.
CTCGTCGAACCCGGGCAGCGGAACCTCGGCGAACCCCGGGCCCGACGTCGTGCAGCCGGTCGGCGGCGCGATGCGCGCGCCGAGGGCGTGCACGCCGACCGCGACGGTCGTCGCGACCGACCCGCGTGCTCCGATCAACCAGAGGCCCACGCGACCCCTGGTCCACTCGGTGGCGCGGGCGCCCCCGTCGGCCTCGGTCGGCTGGGCGGCGGGCTCGTGCTGGGCGTGGTGCTCCACGTCGGTCTCCTTCGATCGAGGGGTCGTGCGTCCGGGGCGGGCCCGGTGCCGGTGTTCGCTTGGCTTCTGGTCTGGTCTGGTCTGGTCTTCGGTCTGTTCTTCTGGTGCGTTCTTCTGGTCTGTTCGGTCGTGCGTCGTACCTGGCGGGTCGTGCTTCGCGGCCTGCGGATGTCGCGGGCTGGCGCCGCGGCATCCTCAGCTCGTGCGGTGCCTGAGCGACAGGGCGAGCCCGGCGAGATACTCGGCGAGCTGGGCCGGCAGCTCTGCCCTGGCGGTGCGGATGCCGAGCTCGAGGTGGGTGCGGATCAGCTCGTGGACCGAGGCGCGGGCACCGGTCGCCGTCACGATCTCGCGGACCCGTCGGGCGTCCTCCTCGTCGGCCTCGGGCGAGCCGAGCGCCTGCACGATGCGCGCGCGGTCGGCCGGCGCGGCGCGTTCGAGGGCGAGCCGGATGTGCTCCGTGCGCTTGCCGTCGCGCAGGTCGGAGATCGTCGACTTCCCGGTCGTCTCGGTCGCGCCGAACAGTCCGAGGTCGTCGTCGCCGAGCTGGTAGGCGATGCCGAGCGCGGTTCCCACCCGTTCGATACGGTCGAGTTCCGCCGGGTCGCCGGTGCTCGAACCGTCGGCGCCCGCCGCGATCGCGCCGAGCTGCAACGGCAGCGTCACGCTGTATGCGGCCGTCTTCAGCCGAGCGACGAGCAGCGGCCGACTCTGCTCGGGCGGCAGGGTCTCGCTGCGCACGTCGAGCAGCTCGCCAGCGACGGTCTGCTCGATCGCGTCGAGCGCGACGGCCGCGAGACGCAGGCGTACGCGGTCCTGCGCGGGCGCCGTGATGAGCGCGATGGCGGCGGCGTTCAGCGCGAGGTCGCCCGCGAGCAGGCCGGACGCCTCGCCCTGGCGGATCGCGGCCGAAGCGCCGAGCCCGGCCGCGAGGGTGTTCGCCTCGGTGCGGCCGATGACGTTCGGGCGGCCGTGGCGCACCCGATCGCCGTCGATGACGTCGTCGTGGGCGCAGAGGGCGAGGTGCACGAGCTGCACTGCGCCGGCGACGTGCCGCAGCAGCGCGACATCCGTGCCGCCGTGCGCGAGAAACGCGGCCGCCGCGAGTCGGGGCCGCAGGTACTTGCCGCCGTCGGCGGCCCGGGCGCCGGCAACGAGGTCCGCCATCTCGGGCCCAGCGATCTCGGTGCGGCGCCCGATCTCGTTCCAGTGGGCGCCGGCGAGGGCGGTGACGTCGCCGAGGGCGTCGTCGATGCGTTCTTCGAGGCCCTGCTCGAGCGCTGGTTCGAGGGCGGCAGCGATCACCGGGGCGGGGAGCATGCAGACCTCCGTCGTCGTCGACCGGTGCGGATGCCAGCGGGTGCCGGCCCGGATCGCACCGGTGACGAGAGTGCTGAACCCACCTCGGTTTCGCCGCCTTGCGATCTGATGTGCAGACTACTTCGCAGAAAGTCGCAGTGTCAATGAACGACATTCGTACGTTCAGGTGCAAAAGATCACTGGCGCCGAAGGCCGCCGTTCCGACGAACGGGCGCTCGTCGCGCGGGGTCAGGTGGCAGACTGACGCGGTGCCCGTCGTCGACAATGCGATCTACAAGGACGGCCTCCGGGTCGCCACCCCCGCCTCGCTCGAGGAGACCTTCGAGACCCATGAGTCGCACGGCGGGTTCGTGTGGATCGGGCTCTACCGGCCGACCGACGCCGAACTCGACGCGCTCGCGGCCGAGTTCGGCCTCCACCCGCTCGCCGTCGAGGACACCCGCAAGGGGCACCAGCGCGCGAAGCTCGAGCGCTACGGCGACTCGCTCTTCGTGGTGCTGCGCCCGGCCCGCTACCTCGACGACGTCGAGCAGGTCGAGTTCGGCGAGCTGCACGTGTTCACCGGCCCCGACTACGCGATCACGATCCGTCATGCCGAGTCGCCCGACCTCGCGAAGGTGCGTCGCCGCCTCGAATCCTCGCCCGAGCTGCTGGCGAGGGGGCCCGAAGCGGTGCTCTACGCCGTGCTCGACGAGGTCGTCGACGAGTACGCGCCCGTCGACGCGGGCCTCGAGAACGACATCGACGAGATCGAGGAGCAGCTCTTCTCCGGCGACCCCGAGGTGACGCGTCGCATCTACGACCTTGCGAGCGAGGTGATGGAGTTCCAGCGCGCGACGCGCCCGCTCGTCGGCATGTTCGACGCGCTCGAGCGCGGGTTCGAGAAGTACGCGGTCGACCTCGAACTGCAGCGGTACCTGCGCGACGTGAAGGACCACGTGCTGCGCATCGTCGAGCACGGCGACACGTTCCGCCAGTTGCTGCAGAACGCGCTGCAGGTGCACTCCACGCTCGTGGCGCAGCGCCAGAACGAGGAGACGAAGGTGCTCTCCGAGGCGGCCGTCGCCCAGAGTGAGCAGGCCAAGAAGGTGTCGAGCTGGGCGGCGATCATCTTCGCGCCGACCCTCGTGGCCGGCATCTACGGCATGAACTTCACGCACATGCCCGAGCTCGACGAGCCCTGGGGCTACCCGTTCGCCCTCGCACTCATGCTCGCCTTCGCGGGCGTGCTCTACGGCCTCTTCAAGCGCAAGGGCTGGCTGTAGGAAGGGCAGCGGGGCGGATGCCGCGGCCGGGCGCCGACGCCGCCCGAACTCCGGATCCGCGCTGGCGCTCTGGCGTGGCGCCGGTCCGGATCGGCGTGTCGCCGAGAATCTCCGGGGCAGGGTCGAGAACGCCCTAGCCGCGGCATCCGATCGCGGTTAGCGTTGTCGCCATGACCGAGATCACCGATGATCTGCCCGCCCGTCTGTTGCACGAAGAGCACGCCGGATGGAAGGCGATCCTCGACGGTCGCGGCGGCGAGCACTACCAACGCTCGATGACCCGCGATGCCCTCATGGTCGTCGAGGGGGCGACGCTCGGTCGAGACGAGATCCTCGCCCGCTTCCGCGCGACGCCGCCGTGGGAGTCCTACGAACTGCACGAGCCCGCGGTGATCCGTCTCGGCGATCGCGCGGGCATCGTCGTCTACCGGGCGGTCGCCCGCCGTGGCGACGACACCGCGAACCTCCGCATGTCGACCACGTACGTCTACGACGACGGCGCCTGGCACGTGGCGGCGCACCAGCAGACGCCCGCGTAGCGCGGGCTCGACGCGAACCTCCAGAGGGGCGGATGCCGCGGCATCCGCCCCTCTCGTCGTGCCGCGCGTTGGTGGGTCGGCGGGTCAGCCGTCGGCTCAGCCGACCGTGTGCAGCAGGCGCGCGATCACGCGGTCGTAGTGGTCCTCGCTGCCGTAGCGCTGCATTTCGGCGGCGACCGCGGCGGTGCGGGGCAGGCCGGGCGCCGTGGCGGCGAAGAGGCGCGCCATGCTCGAGGCCGCGTCGGGCTCGTCGCGCGAGACCGCGAACGAGGCCCACCCGTAGTTGAGCGCGAGGATGCCGCTGAAGAGGGCGACCGCGTCGTCGCCGGTGATGCCCGCGCGCTCGAGGATCGCGAGGGCGCGCTCGCCGATCGGGAAGGCGTTGGGGCCCGGCAACGGGTGCGCGACGAGCGCCGCGACGGCCCACGGGTGTTCGAGCAGCAGCGCGAGGTGCCGGTGCGCGAAGTCGTCGAGGTCGGCCCGGGGATCACCGGATGCGCCGGATTCGTCGCCGAACTCGAAGCGCCCGAGCACGCGGTCGAGCAGGGCGTCGACGAGCTCGTCCTTCGTCGCGAAGTAGCGGTAGAGCGCCATGGGCGACGCGCCGAGCGCGTCGGCGACCGCGCGGATGGTCAGGGCCGCGAACCCGTCTGCGGCGACGGCCTCGGCGGCGTCGAGGATCTCGTCTTCGGTGAGGGAGTTGCGGCGCCGCCGTTCGCGTGGGGCGGTGGTGTCGGTCATCCGTGCTCCTCGATGCCAGGTGTCTCGATATGTTGCGTACATCGTACATTATGCGATAACGTACGACGTACGCAACGCAGATCGGAGTACCGCATGTCCTTCCTTCGCTGGATTCCCACGTTCCTCGCCTTTCCGCTCGGCGGCCTGCTCGCGATGCTCGCCGTCGGATCGGTGACCGACTCGATGACGGCGCTCGCGGCGGGAGTGATCGCCGGTGCGATCCTCGGCGGCGCCCAGTGGCTCGCGCTCGGGCGCACCGTCGACTGGCGCTGGCCCGTCGCGACGACGGTCGCGTTCGGCGCCGGATCCGCGTTGTCGGCAGCGCTGTTCGGGCCGCCCGTCGCCCCGGTGGCGGCTGCGCTCACCGGGCTCGTGACCGGCCTCCTGGTGGGGGCGGCGCAGGCGGTCGTGCTCGGCGCGCGTCTTCGCGTCGGCATGCTCTGGGCCGCGGTCGTCGCGCTCTCCTGGGCCGCCGCGTGGGTCATCACGTCGTTCGTCATCGTCGACCTCGACCGGGGCCACGTCGTCTTCGGCTCGAGTGGTGCGGTCGTCGCGATGGTGCTCACCGGTCTGGTGCTCCGCTGGATCCTCGGCCCGCGACCGAAGCGGCGCGAGTCACAGTCCCGGCCCGCGCAGCAGGCTTCCCCGGCCGACCTCGCCACGACGGAGGCCTGACGTGATGCGCATCGCCACCGGCATCCTGTTGATCGTGCTCCCGATCGCGTTCAACGTCGCGTTCGCGGCCCTCGCCGCGCGGTTCTCGTACCCCGACATCCTGCGCAGGCCCACGCGCGAGGTGCTCGAGCGCTTCCGCGAGGGCGGGTCGTCGCTGGTGCTCCTCTGGTGGTTCTTCGCGATGACGGCCGTGCTGCTCGCTCCGGCCTCCGTGCTCGTCGCCGGCACGCTGGTCGGCGCCGATGCGACGCTCGTCGCGACGGGCCTCGTCATCGGGGTGCTCGCGGCCGCGGTGCAGTTCCTGGGCCTCGTGCGCTGGCCGTTCCTCGTTCCGTACCTGGCGAGGGAGAGCGCAGACCCCGATGCGTCCCCCGCGCGCCGCGAGGCGATCGAGATCGTGTTCCAGTCGTTCAACCGCTACCTGGGCGTCGCCGTGGGCGAGCACCTCGGCTACCTCTTCAGCGGCGCGTGGACGATCCTCGTCGGCGTCGCGATCATGCAATCCGCCACGGTGCCGTGGTGGATCGGGCTCGCCGGCATCCTCGTCGGCGCTGTGCTGGCGCTCTGCTCGCTCGAGTTCGTCGGCGGCTTCGAGGAGCGCGGCTGGCGGCTCGCGGGTGCGGTCACGCCGTTCGCCTACATGGCCTGGTCGGTGTGGCTCGTCGGCACGGGCGTCGCCCTGCTGTTCCCGCTCTGAGCTCGGTGGCCGAGCACCCGCGACGGTGCGGAAGAGGGGCGGATGCCGCGGCATCCGCCCCTCGACTCATGACCCGCGCACGGCGACGCGCTCGTCGGCCGACGCGACGCCAGGTTCGACTTCCGCTGAAACGCAATGCCAGTTCCGCCTCATCGGTTGAGGCGGAACTGGCAGAGCGAATTCGGATCAGTCGAGCCCGCTTCGTCGATCAGCCGATGAGGCTGGGCTGCAGGTCGCGCAGCGTGCGGAAGTGCGTCATGCGAGTCACGCCGATGGCGGCGAGCACGAGGGCGCCGACCATCCAGATGAGCAGCACGACCGCGTCGGACGCGGCCCGCCCGAGGTCGCCGCCGTACATGAACTGGCGCATCATGTCGACGACGTAGCCCATGGGCAGCACGTGGTGCAGCGCGGCGAGCGGTGCGGGCAGGGTCTGCCAGGGGAACGTGCCGCCCGCGGTCACGAGTTGCAGCACCATGAGCACGAGCCCGAGGAACTGCCCGACCGAGCCGAGCCACACGTTCAGCGCGAGGATGATCGCCGCATACGTCGCCGACGCGAGCACCATGACCCCGAGCGTGCCGAGCGGATGCGTCATCGGGAACCCGAGCGTCACCGCGAGCACCGTGAACAGGCCGATCATCTGCACGGCGCCCAGGATGCCGGGGGTCAGCCAGCCGGCGAGGGTCACCCGGATCGGCGAGTGCAGGGCCGTGATCGCGCGCCGCGAGATCGGCTTCACGATGAGGAAGAGCGCGTAGATGCCGATCCAACCCGCGAGCGCGGCGAAGAACGGCGCGAGGCCCGCGCCGTAGTTGCCGGCCTCGGTCAGGGCGTCGGTCTCGAGCGAGACGGGGTCGGCGATGGTCTTCGCCTGCGCGTCGCGCGTGGCCTGGTCGGAGTCGGGGATCTGCGCGGCGCCGTCGGCGAGGCCGGTGTGCAGGGTCTGCGTGCCGGCCTCGAGCGTGCCGAGTCCGTCGCCGAGGGTGCCGATGCCGTCGCGCAGCGTCGCCGCTCCGGATGCCGCGGCCGACGCCCCGTCAGCGGCCGTCTGCGCTCCGGCGGCCAGCGTCGCCGACCCGCTCGCCACCTGGGCGCTGCCCGCGGCGAGCTGATCGATCTGGCCGACGACCTCCTGCACGCGATCGTTGCCGGCCGCGATGTCGTCGGCGACGGGATCGAGGCGGGCGAGCACGTCGTCGATCGTGGCCTGGTCGACGCCCGCGGCGGCGAGTCGGGCCTGGATCTCGGCGCGCGCCTGCGGCACCGACGCGGCAGCCTGACCCACGACGGACCCGACGCGATCGGCGGAGGTCGCGAGCTGCGCGTTGCCGTCGGCGACCTGCTGCGCACCGTCGGCGAGCGTGGCGCTGCCCTCGGCGAGCTGCTGCGTTCCGGTCGCGAGGGCGGCATTGCCGTCGGCCAGCGCGGACGCGCCGGCACCGAGCTTCGAGGAGCCGTCGATCGCCGTCGCGGTGCCGTCGACGAGTTGCTGCGCACCGTCGGCCGCCTCGACGAGCTTGCCGCGGATCGTCGAGATCGAGTCGAGCAGCAGCGACGCCGCCTCGCGCCCAACCTGTTCGGCGACGGTCGTGCGGATGGTCTTCACGGCCTGCTCGCCGATGGTGCCGGCGAGGTAGCTGTTGGCGTCGCTCGTCTCGAGGATGATCTCGGCCTGCCGCGGTTCGTCGGTCTGGATCGACGCGAGCGCGTCGCTGAAGTCGGCGGGCAGCGTGATGACGAAGTCGTAACTCGAGTCGGTGAGGCCGGCTTCGGCCTCCTCGGCCGACACGCGATGCCATTCGAAGGCGTTCCCGTCGATGAGCTCGTCGGCGACCTCGTCGCCGACGTTGCGGGCGGGGGCGTCGTCGGTGGCGGGCGTGCCCTCGTCGGCGACGACGAGGGCCACCGGCACCTCGTTGAGCTTCGCGTACGGGTCTTGGTTGGCCCAGAGGTAGAGCCCGCCGTAGAGCACGGGCACGGCGACGAGCGCGATCAGCGCGATCACCGACATGCGCGTCGAGAACAGGCGCCGGAACTCGGCGGCGATCATCTGCGGAACCTTCATGCGAGGCCTCCCTCGGCGATGACCTCGTGTTCGACGGCCTCGTCGGGTTCGTCGCCCTGCATGCGTTCGAGCATCGCGTCGGCGGCGAGTGCGGCGGCCGAGGCGTCGCCCGCGATGACGAGCACGGCGAAGCCGCGGTCGGCGAGCGAGCCCGCCAGGTTCCACCACTCGACGGGGTCGCCGCCGTGCCGGTCGGGCGAGACGAGCACGAGCCCCTCGACCCCGTCGCGGAGGATCGCGAGCTCGGTCAGCAGTCGCAGCCGTTCGCGCGGGTCGACGTTCGAGATGGGGATGCGCGCGACCTCCGAGAGCCCGAGGTCGCTCAGCCGGTTCGCGACCGCGATCGGGTGCGACGCGACGCCGGCGAACATGAGCTCCTCGGCGGCGACGCCCGCGACCGTGATGTCGGGTGCCGGGTCGCTGACGCTCGGAGCATCGACGAGGGCGATGCGTCGGCGGATCGCCGCGGCATCCGTTCGGCCGTCGATGAGCACGGCGCCGGACTCAGGCCGCATGCGCCCCGCGGCGATGAGCCCGAGCACGGTCGGTCGCTGCTCGGTCTCGGCACGCGCGAGCGTGACCCGGCCGGATTCGAAGGCGACGGTCGTGGTCGGCAGCACGTGGGCGCGACGGCCCTTGGCGACAGCCTGCAGTTCGATCCTCATACGAGGGCCTCCATGCGCTCGATCGAGAGTTCGGGGGTCGAGTCGATGAGCGCTCCCGCTTCGCGCCACCCGAGACCGGCGGTGCCGAGCACCGAGGCCATGACGAGTCGGTGGCCCTCGGCATCGGTGAGCGGGGCGACGGATGCCTCGAGCAGCACGGCGATGGCGGACCGCTCGATGAGCCTGGCGAGCGTCCCTGGCGCGATGTCTGGCCGGATGCCGCCGTCGGCGACGCCGCGCGCGACGATCGCGTCGAGGCGTTCGCGCACCGGCGCGAGCGCGGCGGCGACCTGGTCGACGTGCGGCTCGCGCACGGCCATCGCGGCGAGCAGGCGCACGTGGCCGATCGCATGCCAGAGGCGGGCGCCGAGCATCGCGAGGGCGGTCGGGGCGTCGGGGTGATCGGTCTGGGTCGCGACGAGGTTGATCCGCGTCGCACCCGACTCGATGAGCGCGGCCACGAGTTCGTCGCGGCCGGCGAAGTGCCCGTACAGCGCGCGACGGGTGAGGCCGGCGGCGCTCGCGATGGCCTCGAGCGAGGCGTCGGGGTTCTCGCCCAGGGCTTCGGCGGCTGCGGTCAGCAGGGCTTGGCGGTTCGCGGCGGCATCCCGACGGGGAGCGCGTCGAACCTCGTCGGTGATGGTCGGCATCCCACCATCGTACAACAAACGTGCACACTCATGTGCAAGTTATTCGGATGCGGACTCCGCCGGTCGAGGAGCGACGCAGGAGCGTCTCGAGACCAGCGCCCCCGCACGACCCCTACTGCAGCGCCGACGTGAGCCGCGCGACCCCATCGAAGAACGTCCGCGAGAGCGGCTCGCGATTCCACTCCTCGAGCGTGAGCTCGCGCCCGGCGTCCCGGTACCCCTGCTCGACCTGGCGCATGTCGGCGACGAACGAGGCGCTGCGCACCATGAGCGAGATCTCGTAGTTGAGGTTGAACGAGCGGATGTCCATGTTGCTCGACCCGATGACCGCGACGTCGTCGTCGATCGAGAGGTGCTTCGCGTGCAGGATGTACGGCGCCGGGTACAGCCAGATCCGCACGCCGGCCCGCAGCAGCGCCCCGTAGTACGAGCGTTGCGCGTGCCAGACCGACCCCTGGTCGCCGAGTTCCGAGACGAACAGCTGCACGTCGAGCCCGCGCAGCTTCGCCGACGTGATCGCGTACATCATGGCCTCGTCGGGCACGAAGTACGGGCTCGTGATGATGACGCGTTCCTGTGCCGAGGCGACCAGCGAGAGGAACAGCCGCAGGTTGTTCTCGTCCTCGTAGGCGGGCCCGCTCGGCACGACCTGGCACACCAGGGGGGCGGATGCCGCGGCCGCGCCGCCGTCGGCGTGCGCTGGCGTCTCGACGGCTGGCGGCGCATCGGCGCCACCCACCGCATCGAGCAGCTCGTCGGTCTCGGCGTACCAGTCGGAGCGGAACACCGCATCGACCGACCGCACCACGGGCCCGGTGAGGCGGACCACGAGCTCCTGCCACATGAGCCCGCGCTTCTGGTTCTTCGGGGAGTCGTAGTCGCGCGAGATGAGGTTCTGCGAGCCCGTGTAGGCGACGCGCCCGTCGACGACGACGAGCTTGCGGTGGTTGCGCAGGTCGGGCCGCTCGTAGTTGCCCTTGAACGGCTGGAACGGCAGCAGGAAGTGCCACTGCACGCCGATGCGGTCGAGTTCGGCGAAGGTGGCCTCGTGCACGCTGACCCGGCGCGACGCGACATGGTCGAGCAGGAGGCGTACGGTCACACCGCGGGCCACCGCGCGCTCCATGGCCGCGAAGAAGTCCTTCGTCACGTCGTCGAACGCGACGATGTAGAACTCCACGTGCACGTACCGTTCAGCGGTGTCGAGGTCGGCGGTCATCGCCGCGATCGACGCCCCGTAGTCGCCGATGAGCTCGGCCGACTCGCCCGCCACCGCTGGCAGGGCGCCGAGGCGGCGGTTCTGCTCGACGGTCGTCGCGAACCACGCCGGCCACGCGGCATCCGGCTCCGGCGCGAGTACCGAAGCGCGCTCCTGGAGCACGCGATCGATCTCGGCCTGCTTCGCCCGCCGTCGCTTCGAGAGCTTCACGTTGCCGATGAGGAGGAACAGCACGATGCCCACGAACGGGATCAGGAAGATCGCGAGCAGCCAGGCCATCGCCGCGGTCGGCTTGCGGTCGCGCGGCACGATGATGAGGGCGGCGATGCGGATGGCGAGATCGGCCAGCACCAGCAGAACGCCGATGAACGTCGAGAGTTCGGTGCTCATCGGAGGGGCTCCGTCGCGATCGAGGCGGGTGCGGTCATCGGGGCTCCTCGAAGATCGGGCCTGCGCGCGGCTCGGAGCGGCGCTCGGCGGGCGATACGCCGAGTATGGCACCGCGGTACCGGGCGAGGGGCGGATGCCGCGGCATCCACCCCTCGCCGTGTCGCCCGTGTGCTGGGCGGGCGGCCATGCGGCTGACCCCCTGACTGGGGGAGCGCGCCGAGTGCCGAATGGCGCACGAGGGCTGCCGTTGCGCCGCGAAAGGAGTTGGATGTGGCGCAGAACTGAGAGGAGTTCATCATGCACGCATCGAAGCGCAGGATCACGGCGATCCTGGCAGCAGTCCCGTTCGTTGCCGTGAGCGTGTTCGGAGCGTCCGTCGCGGCGAACGCGTCGAAGCCGACACCCGACGGCGAGCACAGGATCGCGTTCTGCCACGCCACGCACAGCGAGAAGAACCCGTACGTCTACATCGAGACCGACAAGATCGCGGTCGTCCGAGCGCACTTCAAGCACCAGGACGAAGAGGACGTCTGGCCGGCGTTCAGCTACACGTCGAAGGGTGAGGTGATCTCGTTCGCCGGATCCGGTCGCGACGACTTCATCGCGAGCGGCTGCGAGGACGACGGAGGTCCGCCGCAGTGACGGGCAGCGCTGCCTGAGCGCGCGCCCGGCCACCGACGCGAGCAGGGCCCGTTCCGATTGGAACGGGCCCTGCTCGCGTGTTCGAGCGGTCGGCTCAGTCGGTGCCGAGGTCGAACGCCGAGGCCTCGTTCGCGGCATCGGTCGCGGCCTCGAGGTCGGTCTCGCCCGAGCCCGCGAGGATCTGCGCCGCATCGCCGACCGTGAGGTCGCCGACGAGGGCCGCGGTCGCGCCGCCCACGAGGTTGAGGCGGGCGTACTGCTCGAGGCGGGCGCGCGAGTCGGCGATGTCGAGGTTGCGCATGGTCAGCTGGCCGATGCGATCTTCAGGGCCGAAGGCCTGGTCGCCGACGCGCTCCATCGAGAGCTTCTCGGGCTGGTAGCTGAGCGAGGGGCCGGTCGTGTTCATGATCGTGTAGTCGTCGCCGCGGCGCAGGCGCACCGTGACCTCGCCGGTGACGGCCGAGGCGACCCAGCGCACGATCGACTCGCGCAGCATGAGCGACTGCGGATCGAGCCAGCGGCCCTCGTACATGAGGCGGCCGAGGCGGCGGCCCTCGTTGTGGTAGTTCGCGATCGTGTCTTCATTGTGGATCGCGTTGACGAGGCGCTCGTAGGCGAGGTGCAGCAGCGCCATGCCCGGGGCCTCGTAGATGCCGCGAGACTTCGCCTCGATGATGCGGTTCTCGATCTGGTCGCTCATGCCGAGCCCGTGACGGCCGCCGATGGCGTTCGCCTCGAGCACCAGCTCGACCGCGTCGTCGAAGCGCACGCCGTTGAGCGCGACCGGGCGGCCCTGCTCGAACGTGACGGTGACGTCTTCGGCCGCGATCTCGACGCTCTCGTCCCAGAACTTCACGCCCATGATCGGCTCGACCGTGGTGATGCCCTCGCTGAGCTCCTCGAGCACCTTGGCCTCGTGCGTCGCGCCCCAGATGTTCGCGTCGGTCGAGTACGCCTTCTCGGCGGAGGCGCGGTACGGCAGGTCGCGCTGCTGCAGCCACTCGCTCATCTCGGCGCGGCCGCCCAGTTCGGTGACGAAGTCGGCGTCGAGCCACGGCTTGTAGATGCGCAGGCGCGGGTTGGCCATGAGGCCGTAGCGGTAGAACCGCTCGATGTCGTTGCCCTTGTAGGTCGACCCGTCGCCCCAGATGTCGACGCCGTCTTCGAGCATCGCGCGCACGAGCAGCGTGCCCGTGACCGCGCGGCCGAGCGGGGTCGTGTTGAAGTAGGCCTTGCCGCCCGAGCGGATGTGGAACGCACCGCACTGCAGGGCCACGAGCCCCTCCTCGACGAGCGCCGCACGGCAGTCGACCAGTCGCGAGAGCTCGGCGCCGTACTCGATCGCGCGGCCGGGAACGGCCTCGACGTCGGGCTCGTCGGGCTGGCCGAGGTCTGCCGTGTAGGTGCAGGGGATCGCGCCCTTCTCGCGCATCCACGCGACCGCGACCGAGGTGTCGAGGCCGCCTGAGAAGGCGATGCCGACGCGTTCGCCGACGGGGAGGCTGGAGAGGACTTTCGACATGCCCTCCAGCCTACTTGGGGCGGGATGCCGCGCCGTTCGTCTCCGGGACCGCGCAGAAGCCTCGTCCTGATGCGAGCCGCACGATACGGTGGTCCGAGGTCCGTCTCGGGCCGTCACCCGGGGGGGTTGAGAATGCGGAGACGCTGGCTCACGATCATCGCTGCAGCAGGGGCCTTGGTGCTCGGCATCGGAGCGGCGGTCCCGGCTTCGGCCCTCCCTGAACCGGCACCCGTCGACATCACCGCGGTGGCGACGCTCGAGAAGAGCACCTCCGAGACCGAGGTCGTTCCCGGTGAGCCGTTCACGTACACCCTCACGATGGGCTGCTCGTCGATCACCGATGCCGGATGTCGCGGCGCCGTGCTGAGCGACACGGTACCAGCGCCGTTCCAACTCGTGGGCGCGACCGTCGGCAGCGGGGCCAACACGGCCGCCGACCCCGTCATCTCGGGCAACTCCGTGACGGTGAACTGGACCACTCCGCTCGGCGACGGCACGACCGGCATCCTCGACGCCACGACCGCGATCGTCGACATCACGGCGGTGCTCCCGGCGGGCACGTCGTACGACCTCAGCGGCATCCCCGTGCTGAACTCTGCGCTCATCGAGGGCGTGAACTTCGCCGACGTCCCGGCCGAGGTCGCCGTGACCCCGGTCATTCCGCTCGCCCTCGCGACGACCCCGACGAAGACCATCGATCCCGCATCGGCGATCGCCACGCCCGGCACCGCGGTCGGCGCCTCGCTCGAGGCGACCAACGACTCGAATGCGACGGTCGACTCGCTCGCGGTTGAAGACCCGGTCGACCCCGCCGCGTCACCGAACCCGTTCGAGTATCTCGGTTTCAGCGGGTTCGGAGCGGTGACGCCGCCCGAGGGTGCGACGTCGACCAGCTACGAGGTGTACGTCGCTGGCGCCTGGGTCGCCGCACCCGACGGCGTGCTGCCGGCCGGCGTCGATGACGCCGACGTCCGCGGCACGCGCGTGACCTTCGCGGGCGAGATCCCGGCCGGGGCATCCGCGTCGGTCGACCTCGACCTCGCGGTGACCGAGCTCGCCGCGACCCAGCCCGACGGATTCATCGTGACGAACACCGTGCTGTCCGAGGTCGCGCTCGGCGACGAGTCCGCAACGGGGGAGTCGTCCGACGACTTCACGCTCCTGCAGAACGACGTGCAGGTCGGCGCGACGAAGTCGTTCGATCCCGATCTCGTGATCGCGGGCGAATCGAGCACGGTGACCCTCGGCGCGGTCAACGACTCGACCGTGCCGCTCGACTCGCTGACGATCCGCGAGCCGTCTGCTGGATGGTTCCCCGACCTCTACACCTTCGACGGGTTCACGTCGGGCGTCGACTTCCCGGCGGGCGCCATCTCCGGCACGGTCGTCTACCACCTCGCCGACGGCACCACCGAGGAGGTGCCGTTGACCGACGGCGAGACGCCGCAGGCACCGACCGCCGGCGACGCCGAGGTCGACTCGTTCGAGATCGTCTTCGAGGGCACGATCGCGCCGGGCTCCGAGACCTCCGTGTCGTTCGACGTCGCGACCGATCCCGACGCGACCGGGCTTCCGCAGACGGTGAACAACGAGGTCGCGGTCGTCGGTGAGAACGACGGCGTGACGGGCGAGGCGGTGGCCGACGATGACCTGTACGTCTACGACGAGACCATCGAGCCGTACATCCGCAAGACGATCCGTCCCTCCCAGATCGTCGCCGCACCTGGCGAGAACGTCACGATCTCGCTCGAGGGCGGGCTCACCGAGCGGCCGAACCCGCCGGAGACGCCCACCGGAACGACCGGCTACGCAGACCAGATCGTGCTGCAGGACCCGCTCGACCCCGTCGAGCCGAATGCCTGGTGGAACGCGTTCGACCTGACCGCGATCACCCAGACCCCCGTGCCCGGCGACTCCACGCTCACGGTCGAGTACTACGACACGACCGATGACACGTGGAAGACGCTCGAGGGCCCCATCGCCGGGCCGACGATCTTCTCCGCGCCGGTCGACCCGGCGATCTCGGCGGTCGCGGGCGGCATCCGGTTCGTCTACGACTACACCGGCACGGGTGATGGCTTCGCCCCGGGCACCGATCTCGCCCCGAACTTCACGAGCGAGGTGCGCGCCAACGGCCGGTACGAGCCGGGCCCGCCGTTCGATGATGAGGAATCGACCTTCATCCCGAACTGCGCCCAGTCGGATGCCATGAGCGCCACGCCCGGCGTCCCATCGGGTTCGGCCGCGATGCCGACCGCGGAATGCCCGGAGGTCGAGCTGATCCCGGTCGACCCGGGCACCGCCGACCTCATCGACAAGGCGTTCGGCACCTCGAGCTCCGGCGGCGTCAAGTCGGTGATCGCGCGCTCGGGCGACACCATCCCCTCGACGCAGTACTGGTCGACCGGTGGGTTCTCCAACCTCGAGCGCGTCGAGCTCACCGACGTCGCGGACCCCGAGGGCACGGCGATCGCCGACAGCGTCTACGACGCCTTCAACCTGACCCGCGTGCAGCCCATCACCACGGCGAACGACCCGCTCATCGCGTTCGACGAGGTGACGGCCGTGCTGCTCTGGGACGGCAGCGCATGGACGCCTGCGGCGAACGACCCGTGCCCCGACAGCTGCATCGGCCAGTTCCCTGGGGTGACCCTCACGGGCGCCGAGCAGCAGTCGACGCTCGGCGTGCAGCTCGTGTTCGCCGAGAGCCGAGACCGCGCGGAGGCGTCCGAGGGCGACCTCGACGCGCCGCCCGTCGGCTCGGGGGTCGCCCGCTCGTTCGGCAACGACCGCCAGGTGCAGCTCGTCTGGCAGGTGCGCGACGAGAAGCGCTCCGACGGCGCGCCCGTGCTCGGCGACGAGCTCTACAACCTCACCGACCCCGGTGTCGTGCACAACACGGTGAACGTCACGGGCCACCTGGCCGACGGCGGCACTCCGCTCTCGTCGAACGATCAAGACGACGTCGTCATCGTCGACGTGCCGATCACGACCACGACCGACAAGAACTGGCAGGGCGGCCCGCTCTCTGTGCCGGAGATCGGCATTCCCGCGAGCCAGTATCCGCTCAGCCGCATCACGGTGACGACGCGCAACACGACTCCGGCCAGGGTCGACCAGCTGCAGATCACCGACACCGCGCCCGGCTCAGTGGTCGATCGACGCAGCGACCCGTTCCAGGCGTTCACCTTCAACAACTTCGCCACGATCACCGTGCCCTCGGGAACCCTGCAGACGGTCGTGCGGCTCTTCTGCCCCGACGGCAGCCAGTCCGAGTACACCCGGGCCGAGGCGCTCGCGCTCACGCCGGCCGCGCTGACCTGCGACGTGAGCGGGGTGCAGGTCGAGTTCGACGGTCGCATCGTCGCGAACGGTGCCGGCGTGGTGGCTTTCGACGTGCGCCTTCGCCCGGTGTGGCGGGGCACCACCGACCCCGTCTCGGTCGCCGACACGCCCACCACGAACACCGCGGAGGGCATCGTGGCCGACATCGACGCGATCGGCACGTGTCCGCCGGCCGACGACGCGCGGTACGCCTGCGACCAGGCGAGTGCGATCATCGCGCTCGAGGAGCCGAGTTTCGGCGTCACCGCCGGCAAGGCTATCTCGCCGGCGCAGCAGAAGGTCGACGACTTCTCGCCCGTCACGGTCACGGTGTCGGGCCAGCCGAACGGCTCGACGCGCCCGCGCACCATGACGATCTCCGACGACGACCCGACCTTCTGGAACGCCGTCGACTTCCTCGGCATGGATGCCGCGTGGGCGCTGCCCGCGCCGGTCGAGCGCGTCACCGCGTGCTACCTCTCCGGCGGTGACTTCAGCGCCGCGAACATCGTGGCCGACACGGTCGGCGGCGCCTGGTCGTGCGGCCCGAACGGCGGCACGATCGACGAGGCCAGGACGTTCCTCGCCGCGGCCCCTGCAGCTGATGTGCACGGCCTGCGTTTCATGTTCGCGGCCGGCAGCGGGCTCGGCTGGACGAACCCGGCCAATCCGCTGGTCAACGTGCCCTTCCAGGTCGAGCGACGCGTCGACCTGCGCTCGGGCGACCCGGTGCCGACGACCCGTGCCGACCAGGTGCCGGCGCCCGGTGAGGAGGCGGCGGGCGTCTTCTGGAACACGGTCGACGTCGACGCCGTCTCGGCGGACATCGCCGTCGGCCAGTCGTTGTCCGCCTCCGACAGCGCGGATGCCGAATACCGCAACCTGCACCTCGAGGCCGCGGTGACCGTGACGAAGAGCCCGACCGGCGACATCCGCCCAGGCGCGGTCATCCCGTTCGTGCTCACCTTCGCGAACGTCGGCGAGGCGCCCTTCACCGACCCGGTGTTCACCGACGAGCTGCCGACCGACACCAACGGCCGCCAGCTGATCTTCGACCCCGACCGCGACCCGAGCGTCTCGCCGTACGCGTTCGCGCTCACGGGGGCCGCGCCAGCCCCGCCGAACGGCACGCCGCTGCCGACCGACTCGGATCTCGTCGTCGTCGAGGAGGTCGGCGACACGATCGTCTTCACGATGCCCGATGGGTCGGTGCTCGAGCCGGGCCAGACCTACACGATCACGATCCAGCTCATGCTCCGTCCGGGGCTCACGCCGAACGACGACGTCGAGAACTGGGCGGTGGTCGAGGCCTCCGAACCGTTCGACGACTGCGTTCCCGTGCTCCGGCCCGACGGCTCGTGCGCCGACAGCACCGTGGTCTCGCCGTTGGCCGTGCCCGCACTGAGCACGGTGAAGTACGTGAAGGCCGACGTGCAGCACGGTGAGGCTGGCATCCCTGAGGTGATCGGCAGCAGCGGCGCCTTCCTCTGCGAGCCCACCACGGTGGACCCCGAGGGCTTCTTCCGCGCACCCTGCATTCCGGTGACGCTCCCGGGCGGCACCGAGACGTGGAAGTTCAACGTCACGAACTCGGGCACGCTGCCGATGGACCGCGTCGTCTCGATCGACAACCTTCCGATTCCGGGCGACCAGGGCCTGATCGCCCAGCTGCCACGTGGCAGCGAATGGCAGCCGGGGTTCACCGGGCTCGTCGAGCTGGTGGACCCGCCGTCGGGCGCATCGCTGACCACCTTCTACTCAACCTCATCGGTTCCGTGCACGGCCGACCTGAACCCGGTCGGCACGCCGTGCGCGGCCGGCACGTGGCTGCCGCTGGACGACTCGGTGGATCCGGCGATCGTGCGGAGCCTCAAGTTCCAGATCGACTTCGCCGGCGACTTCTTCCAGCCGGGCGAGGTGCTCCAGTTGCGGCTCCAGACGCGAACCTCGCCCGATCAGGCGGTCCAGGACACCTACCCCATCGCCTGGAACACCGTCGCGACCGGCGGCTCCGCGCTCGCCGGCGACGCGACGATCGTCGTCCCCGCGACCGAGGGGCGCCGCGTGGGAGTGAGCTACCCGACCGGTCCGATCCGCCTGGCGAAGACCGTGACCGGCCCGGGTGCGGCCTTCGCGCCCGACGAGTTCGCGGTTCAGCTCACGTGCGCGAGCGATGGAGTCGACCTCGTCGAACTTCCGGAACTCACGCTCGTGCCGGGTGCCGACCCCGCTCAGGTCGAGGGCCTGCCGTGGGGTTCGACCTGCACGGCGACCGAGGCCGGTCAGGGGCAGTCGTCGCAGATCATCGGCTCAGCCCTGGTCGGCGGTCCGCTCGAGGTGGTCGAGGTGATCTCCGTCGAGAACGTCTTCGAGATCGGCGGCCTCGTCATCACGAAGCGGGTCGAGACGGCGGCCGTCGATGAGCAGGGCGACCCGATTCCGTATCCCGGCCCGTTCGAGATCAGCGTCACGTGCGAGTTCCTCGGCTCCCCGGTCTTCGCTGACGGCTACGACGCCCAATCGCCGATGGTCGCCGAGCTCGCCGATGGCGGCACGTGGTCGCTCGTCGGGCTTCCCGACGGCGCCTCGTGCAGCATCGAGGAGACGGATGACGCGGGCGCCGTATCGGCCGTCGTCTCACCCGAGGTTGTGGTGATCGATGCCGAGGCGAGTGCGACCGTCGACGTCGAGAACACCTTCGCCGCCGGATCCATCGCGATCGAGAAGGTCGTCGACGGATCGGGCGCGGCCGACTTCGGCGCGGGCCCCTTCACGCTGCACCTCACGTGCGTGCTCGACGACGCATCCGGTGAACGAACCGTCTACGACGCTGACATCGTGCTCGGCGGCGACCTGCCGCTGACGACGCAGATCGACGACCTCGCGGCCGGCGCCACCTGCGACGTCACCGAGACCGATGATGCGGGCGCGCAGTCGGCGACCGTGGATCCCGAGTCGATCACGGTCGGCGCCGACCAGGTTGCACAGGTCACGGTGACGAACACCTTCGTCGCCGGGTCGCTGACCGTGACGAAGGAGATCGTCGGAGACGGCGCGGAGCTGTACGGCAGCGGCCCCTTCGAGGTCACCCTGGTCTGCACCCGTGAGGGCGTCGACGGACCAGTCGAGGTGGCGGTTCCGGGCGGCGCCGCCCGCGGGCTGACCGAGGAGAACGCCTACACGGCCACCTACGCGTCACTGCTCGTCGGCTCCGAGTGCGCGCTCGAGGAGACGACGACCGGAGGTGCGACCTCGGTCGCCTTCCTCGACGCCGAAGGCGAGCCGGTCGAGTCCGTGACGATCGCCGAAGGCGAGGTCGGCACGCAGGTGCGCCTCGTCAACACCTTCCTCACGGGGGGCATCGTGGTCGAGAAGACCATCACCGGCTCGGGGGCGGCAGCCGCGACCGGGCCGTTCACGGTGCGACTGGAGTGCACCTCCGACATCGACGGGGTCGCGACCCCGGTCGTCGTTCCCGGCGGAGCCGATCGCACGCTCTCGCGTGCCGGAGGTCTCACGGCGGCGTACGACGACCTCCCCGCCGGCGCGGACTGCACCCTGACCGAGACCGATGACGGAGGTGCCGCGCGCACGACGATCACTCCCAACGCGGGCGACCCACTGGTCGGTGCCGTCGAGGTCGTCGCCGGCGGATCGGTCCGACTCGAGGTCGAGAACTCGTTCGATCCGCTCGCGGTCACCGGGTTCGACGCGGCACCGGCGCTCGCCGCCGCGCTCGCCGCGTTCGCGTTGGGCGCGGCGGCCCTCGCCGTCGCGCTCGTTCGCCGGCGCCGAATCGTCGCCGTCCACGTTCGGCGAACCCCGCGCCACTGATCCACCGGCTCTCGGCGCCCGTGACACGCTCGCGGGCGCCGAAAGCCCCTCGCGATAAGGTTGAGTGTGACTGCAGACGAAACAGCACCAGAGCGCGAGACCGGTCTCATCGACGAACCCGAGGTTCGAGAGGCGCTCGCCACGGCCGACCGCAACTCGGTCGCCTCGGTCGTCACCGAGCATCCCGAGTCGCCGCTCGCGTGGGCCGAGCTCGCCGACCTCGCCGATTCCGAGGGCAACGCGATCGCGTCCTACGCCTACGCCACGGTCGCGGTCGATCTCGCCGAAGCGCAGCTCGCGGCATCCGGATGGGAGCCCGGCGCGGCCGTGCCCTGGTCAGACGAGCCGAACCGCGCCTACCTACGTGCCCTCGACGCCAAGCGCCGCGCCGCGGTGACGCTGGGCCTCGACATGCAGGTCGCCCGCCTCGCCGGCGAGCTCTCGAGCGCCGATGCCGAGGCTCCGGCCCGCATCGCGTCGGAGTTCACGCCGACCCAGGTCATCACCATCGTGACCGCCGACCAGCTCCTCGAGCGGGCCGACGTCACGGCCATCACCGGCGACCCCGTCGCCGAACCTGTCGTGCTCGACGCGGCCGGAGAGGACTGAAATGCCCGCAGCCGTCCTGATCGGTGCACAGTGGGGCGACGAGGGAAAGGGCAAGGCGACCGACCTGCTCGGTCCTCGCCTCGACTACGTCGTCAAGTTCAACGGCGGCAACAACGCCGGACACACGGTCGTCGTCGGCGACGAGAAGTACGCGCTGCACCTGCTGCCCTCCGGCATCCTCACGCCCGGCGTGACCCCGGTCATCGGCAACGGCGTGGTGGTCGACGTCGAGGTGCTCTTCGAGGAGCTCGAGGCGCTCGAGAGCCGAGGGGTGGATGTCTCGCGCCTGCGCGTCTCGGCGAACGCCCACCTGATCACGCAGTACCACCGCACGCTCGACAAGGTTACCGAGCGCTTCCTCGGCAAGCGCCAGATCGGCACCACCGGCCGCGGCATCGGCCCGGCCTACGCCGACAAGATCAACCGCGTGGGCCTCCGCATGCAAGACCTCTTCGACGAGAACATCCTGCGCCAGAAGGTCGAGGGGGCGCTCGAACAGAAGAACCACCTGCTGGTCAAGGTCTACAACCGTCGCGCCATCGCGGTCGACGAGGTCGTCGACGACCTGCTCGGCTACGTCGAGCGCCTGCGCCCCATGGTCACCGACACGGCGCTGCTGCTGCACCAGGCGCTCGAGCGCGACGAGACCGTGCTCTTCGAGGGCGGCCAGGCGACCATGCTCGACGTCGACCACGGCACCTACCCGTTCGTCACCTCGTCGAACGCGACGAGCGGCGGCGCGGTCACCGGCTCGGGCATCGCGCCCAACCGCATCGACCGGGTCATCGCCGTGATCAAGGCGTACACGACCCGCGTCGGCGCCGGACCGTTCCCGACCGAGCTCTTCGACGAGTGGGGCGAGTTCCTCAGTGAGAAGGGGCACGAGTTCGGCACCACGACCGGTCGCCGCCGCCGCACCGGCTGGTACGACGCCCCCATCGCGCGCTACACCTCGCGCATCAACGGTGTCACCGACTTCGTGCTCACCAAGCTCGACGTACTCACCGGCATCGAGCGCATCCCGGTCGCGGTCGCCTACGACGTCGACGGGCAGCGCTTCGACGAGGTGCCGGTCTCGCAGTCCGACTTCCACCACGCGACCCCGATCTACGAGGAGTTCCCCGGCTGGAGCGAAGACATCACGGGCGCCCGTGAGTTCTCCGACCTGCCCGCGAACGCCCAGGCGTACGTGCGCGAGCTCGAGGCCATGAGCGGGTCGCGCATCTCGGCGATCGGCGTCGGACCCGGCCGCGACGAGATCGTGCAGCTGCACGACCTGCTGGCCTGAGCTCGATCCCGAGCGGTCCGGCCGGTCTGGGTCGCCCTTGGCCCGGGACCACCGCCGAACGAGAACCGTGAGGGGGCGGATGCCACGCGGCATCCGCCCCCTCACTGTTGTCGCGGGGAGGTGGCTATTCGTTGCCGACCGCCTTGTCGATGTTTCCCTTGACGTCGTCGATCATGCCGTCGTGCTCATCGGGCGCGATCTTCTTCACGGCTTCGCCGATGCCGTCGAGCAGCTTGTCGCTGATGTCCTCGGCCTGTTCGCTCTTGAGGACCTCTTGGATCTTGTCCTTGTTCTGCTCGATGAAGTCCCCGGCCTGCTTGGCGAGGTCGTCGATTCCGGCCATTCCGTTCCCCCATCTCCACGGCGTCGTCGCCGATCGGGTCCAGCCTACGTGGGCACCGCGACGGGTGGAAGGGCGGTCAGGCAGGGGCGAAGGCGCCTCCCGCCGATGTGCGAGACTCGTGCGGTGACCGCCCTGCTCCCGCCCGCCGAGCCGCTCATCGGCCGGTTCGTCAGCCTCTCCCCGTTCGTGCCCGCCGACGTGCCCGAGCTCGCTGGGGCACTTCGGTATCCGGAGGTCTTCGCCGGCGGATACGGCGGCGGCCCCGCCGGCCTCCCCGCTGACGACGCGGCGTTCGAGCGGTTCGCGCTCGGCTACTACGCGGGCGGCCCGCTGGCCCTGCCGTGGACGGTGCGGCTGCGCGGCGGCGAGCACGACGCGCGCGTGGTCGGCGCGACGAAGTTCGGCGACCTCGACCTCGTCAACGAGTCGGGGCACATCGGCTGGACGGCGTACGACCCCCGCGTGTGGGCGACCGGCGTGAACGTCGAGACGAAGCTGCTGCTGCTCGGCATGGCCTTCGAGCACGGGTTCGGCCGCGTCAAGCTGCAGGCCGACAGCCGCAACGAGCGGTCTCGGGCGGCGATCCTGCGCCTGGGCGCGTCGTTCGAGGGCATCGCCCGTCGGCACAAGCTCCGCGCCGACGGCAGCTGGCGCGACTCCGCGGTCTACTCGATCGTCGTCGACGAGTGGCCGTCGGTGCGCGCTGCACTCGAGGCACGTCTCGCCGCCCGGGGCGACGAGCCGATCCGGCTCGCCGAGACATCCGCCTGACCGCCCGGGCCTGAGGCCTACGCCGAGAACCAGATCTCGATCGCGCCGTCGATGAGCGCTGCGGCTCCACCGCCGTAGGCGATCGCGATCACGGCGATGCGCGCGGCGTGGTGGGGGATCCGCCGGTGCAGCACCTCGCCCAGCACCAGTCCGGCGAGCACGGCGCCGATCACGATCGGCCACGAGCCCGGCGCCAGCTCGGGGATCGCCCAGCCGGTCTGCGCGAGCTTCAGCACGAGCGAGGCCGTGCCGATGGCCACGAAGTAGGGCTGGGCCGTAGCGGCGAAGCGCGGTTGCGGCCATCTGGTGGCGACGGCGTAGACGCTGAGCGCCGGTCCGCCGACGCCGGCGGCGGCATTCATGACCCCGGATGCCGCGCCCGCGACGAGTGCGGGCGGCCATCCGCTCACGACGTGCTCGGCGCGCGTGACGAGCAGCGTGATCGTGAGCGCGATGATGACGAGCGCGCCGATGACGACCTGCAGGGGAGCGCCGGGAACGTGGGCGGCGATGAGCGCGCCGACGACCGTGCCGGCGAGGGCCGGGAACGTGAGCATCGCGAATCGCCGCCACTCCACGTACCGCCACACCCGCGGCAGGATGATGAGCGACGAGACGATCGCGCAGAGGTTCACCACGATGACCCCGTCGAACGGCCCGAGCAGGATCACCAGGGCCGGCGAGGCGACGAGCGCGAACCCCATGCCGGTGATGCGCTGTGCGAAGGCGCCGACGAGGACGGAGATGGCGACGGCGGCGAGCACCGGAGTAGCTTACGCGCCCGCGCCAGCGCACGCGCTCGAGCCCGCGCCCGCGCCTGCACTCGAGCCCGGCGCCAGCGTCAGCGCACGCGCTCGGGCGTATGCAGCCGCGCCAGGAACGCATCCGTGCCGCGCGGCCGTCGCCGCCGATCGGCCCGCGAGACGACCACGGTGACGAGCAGCGCGGCGGGCACGGTCCACGCGGCGGGCTGCTCGAGGAAGGGGCGGATGCCGGGCGCCGCCGCCGCGATCGCCCCGCCGCCGAGGATCGCCGCCCCCGAGAGCACGGCGCCCGTGAGCATGCCGCTGATCGCGCCCCGCGCGGTGAGTCTGCGCCACCAGATGCCGAGCAGCAGCATGGGGCAGAGCGTGGAGGCGGTGAAGGCGAACACGAGTCCGACGCTGCCGGCGAGCCCGGTCGACTCGGTGGCGAGGGCCACGACGAGCGGCACGAACGACGAGGCGACGGCCGCGATGCGGAATCCGCGAACGCTGCCGCCGAGCAGGTCCTGGCTGATGACGCCCGCGAGCGACACGACGAGGCCGGACGAGGTCGAGAGGAACGCCGCGAACGCGCCCGCGATCACGAGTGCGGTGAGCACGTCGCCAGCCCATCCCGGAACGAGCCGATCGGGCAGCACGAGCACGAGGGCGTCGGCGTCGCCCGAGGCGACGAGGTCGGGCGCGAACGCCCGGCCGAGCAGGCCGAAGATCGTCGGGAACAGGTAGAACACCGAGAGCAGCGCGAGCACGATGACCGTCGTGCGGCGGGCCGCGTCGCCGTCGGGGTTCGTGTAGAAGCGCACGAGCACGTGCGGCAGCCCGAGGGTTCCGAGGAGCAGCGCGACCATGAGCGAGACCGTCCGGTACGGGTCGAGGTCGCTCGGGCCTGCGGTCGACGGAAAGGCCTCCGCGGCTGCGAGCGAGGGCTCGACGCCGCCGACGAAGATGAGGAGCACGATGACCGGAACGGCGATGGCCGTGAGCTTCAGCCAGAACTGGAATGCCTGCACGAACGTGATCGATCGCATGCCGCCCGCGGCGACGACGACGGCGACGATGACGGCGACCGCGAGCGAGCCGGCCCACGACGGCAGGCCGGTCGTGATGCGCACCGCGAGGGCCGCCCCCTGCAGCTGCGGCACGATGTAGAACCAGCCGATGAGGATCACGAGCGTGCTCGTCACGAGGCGCACGCCCCGCGACTCGAGCCGCGCCTCGGTGAAGTCGGGGATCGTGTACGCGCCGGAGCGGCGAAGCGGTGCCGCGACGAACAGCAGCAACATGAGGTATCCGGCCGTGTAGCCGATCGGGAACCAGAGGCCGCCCGCGCCCGAGGTGAGGATGAGCCCGGCGATGCCGAGGAAGCTCGCGGCCGAGAGGTACTCGCCGCCGATGGCCGACGCGTTCCACCACGGGCGCACCGTGCGCGAGGCGACGTAGAAGTCGCTCGTCGTGCGCGAGACGCGCAGGCCGTAGAACCCGATGAGGGCCGAGGCGAGCGCCACGGCCGCGATCGCCGCGTAGCTGATCGCGGCGTTCACTCGGCCCCCGTGAGCGCCCGGTACCGCTCCTCGTTGCGCGCGGCGGCGCGTGCGTAGAGCACGGCCACGGTGATCGCGAGCGGGTACACGCCCACCGCGAGCAGCAGCCACGACAGCGGAACGCCGAACACGAACGTCTCGTCGAGCACGGGCGAGAGCACGATCGCGAGCACGAACAGCGCCGTCGCGACCACGAAGCCGGCGGCGTACGTGATGCCGAGCCGCAGCTGCGATCGGATCAGCGACCGCACGTACACGCTCTCGGGCTCGCTGCCCGCGGCGGCGTCGCCCGAGGTCGACGGGCGAGCGGATGCCGCGGCCCCGCCCGTTCGCGGAGCCGTCACCCGCACCCGTGCGGGCGGCGTCGCCTCACCATCCGCCGGTCGAGGAGGGCGTGCAGCACCCGTCTCGAGACCAGCGCCGTCGCGAGGTCCGCTGGTCTCGATACGCGTGGCCTCCGGCCGCGCTACTCGACCGACGGTGGGTTCTTCCTCGCCGCTCATGATCTCGGCCGCAGGGTCGCCGCCTCGAGCCGCTCGCGCAGCGCGGGCAGCAGCCGACGGCTCACCGGCAGCTCGGCGCCGGCGATCGTGACGCTCGGGTGGTCGGTGCCGAGGCGGATCCGCGTGAGGTGCGCGAGCGAGACGAGGTACGACCGATGAACGCGCACGAAACCGGCATCCGCCCACTGCCGTTCGAGGTCGGCCATCGGCACGCGCACGAGGTAGCTGGCCTCATCGGTGTGCAGGCGCGCGTAGTCGCCCTGCGCCTGCACGTAGCGCACCTCGTCGCGGCGGAGCATGCGGGTCGTGCCGCCGAGCGTCACGGCGATCATCTCGGGCGCGGTCACGGTCGGGATGCCGCCGGTCGGCGTCGCGGCGCCGGCCTTCAGCACCTCGACGATCCGCCCGATCGAGCGCTGCAGGCGCTCGGTGCGTACGGGCTTCAGCAGGTAGTCGACGGCCGCGAGGTCGAACGCCTCGAGCGCGCCCTCCTCGTCGGCCGTGACGAACACGAGCGCCGGCCGGTGCTCGAAGCGCTGCAGTGCCCGCGCGAGGTCGAACCCCGTGAGCCCGGGCATGTGGATGTCGAGGAACGCCGCGTCGACCGGCTCGCGCGTGAGCAGGCGGATCGCCTCGGACCCCGACGAGGCCTGGTGCACCGTGCCGATGCGCGGATCCTGCCTGAGCAGGAACGCGAGCTCGTCGATCGCGGGTTGTTCGTCGTCGGCGATGAGCACGGAGATCATCTGGCGGGGCTCCCGTCTCTCGAAGCGGTGATCGGCGGGTGCTGGTTGGGGCCGGCCGTGGAGTTCGGCTGCGACTTCGGCACCCGCATGCGCACGAGCGTTCCGGCGCCGAGGTTCGTCTCGACGACGAGCCCGTGCTCCTCGCCGTACACCTGCCGCAGCCGTGCGTCGACGTTGCGCAGCCCCACGTGCTCGCCGGGCGAGCCACCCGCGAGCACCTCCTCGAGCACGGCGGGGTCGATGCCGACGCCGTCGTCCTCGACGCTGATCTCGGCGAAGGCGCCGGAGTCGGCCGCGGTGATCGTGATGCGCCCGCCGCCCTCCTTCGACTCGAGCCCGTGCCGCACCGCGTTCTCGACGAGCGGCTGGATCGACAGGAACGGCACGACCGTCGAGAGCACCTCGGGTGCGACCTGCAGCGTGACCCGCAGGCGCTCGCCGAAGCGTGCGCGTTCGAGCTCGAGGTAGCTGTCGATCGAGCGCAGCTCCTCGGCGACCGTCGTGAAGTCGCCGTGGCGGCGGAAGGAGTACCGCGTGAAGTCGGCGAACTCGAGCACGAGCTCGCGCGCCTTCGCCGGGTCGGTGTTGATGAACGACGCGATCGCGTTCAGCGCGTTGTAGATGAAGTGCGGGCTGATCTGTGCGCGCAGGGCGCGCACCTCGGCCTCGGCGAGCGCCGCCCGTGAGGCGTCGAGCTCTCCGAGCTCGACCTGCGAGGCCACCCAGCTCGCGACCTCGCCCGTGGCGCGCACGAGCCCTGCGCGCACGGGGGAGGCGAACGCGACGATCGCGCCGGCCGAACGGTCGCCGACGAGGATCGGCGCGGCCACGGCATCCGTCTCCCGACCGTTGATCGCGATGCGGCGCTGCACGTGCGGCTTGCCCGACGACCGCGCGGCGAGGGCCAGCCCGGCCGCGACCTCGCGCAGGTCGTCGGCGCTGTCGCCGTCGACCGTGACGAGGCCTGCCGGGTCGATGAGGGCGAGGCTCTCGCAGCCGAGCATCGTGCGCAGGGAACGGCCGGCGCGCGCCGCGTCCGCCCCGTCGAACCCGCCGCGAACGTGCGCGGCCGCCCGGCTCGCGAGGTGCAGCGTCTGGTACGTCGCCTGCTCGGCGTCGGTGCCGAGCTCGCGCTGCGCCAGCACCAGTCGGCGCAGCAGCAGCACCACGCCGACCGCCAGGGCGCCGGCGACGACACCGGCACTCGCGGCGAGCAGCATCGACTCGGGCATGCTCGAAAGCGTAGCCGTCGTTCATCGGCGCCTTCGAACCGTTCGTCGCACCAGCGGTGCCGTTCACCGACGACGAACGGCGAAGCGGCCACGCCCGCCCGGGCACGCGGCAGCATGGGGCCACTGCTCGCCTGCCACCGGCATCCGCCGACCAGATGTGCGCAGTGGGCGCGGACCTTCCCCCGTGCCGGACCCCCTCGAAGGAGAGACGCCATGGGCAACGACGCCCTGAGCGCGGAGACGACGCAACCCGACGTCGATTTCACCGCGGTGCAAGCATCACCCCGATTCCAGGAGCTGCGCGGTCGCCACCGCCGGTTCGTGTTCCCCGTGCTCGCGGCGTGCCTGGTCTGGTACCTCGCCTACGTGCTGCTCGCCGTCTACGCGCACGACTTCATGTCGACGCGCGTGTTCGGCAGCGTCAACCTCGCCATGGTGCTCGGCCTCGCGCAGGTCGTCACGACCTTCGCCGTGACCATGTGGTACGTCAGCTACGCCAACCGTCGCCTCGACCCGATCGCGGCCGAGATCCGCGACGAGATCGAGTCCGGCGCCGAGTTCGACACCCAGGCGGTGGCCCGATGAGCGCCGTCACCGCCAGCGCCGTGCACGCCGGCGTCGCCGCGGAGGCCGCCTCGACCTCGCCCGGCGACCCTTGGCTGAACATCGCCATCTTCGGCGCCTTCGTCGCGATCACGATGGTCATCGTGTTCCGCGCCAGCCGCAACAACAAGACCGCGGCCGACTACTACGCGGCCGGTCGCTCGTTCACCGGCGGCCAGAACGGCTCGGCCATCGCGGGCGACTACCTCTCGGCGGCGTCGTTCCTCGGCATCGTCGGTGCGATCGCGATCACCGGCTACGACGGGTTCCTCTACTCGATCGGCTTCCTCGTCGCGTGGCTCGTGGCCCTGCTGCTCGTCGCCGAGCTGCTGCGCAACACCGGCCGCTACACGATGGCCGACGTGCTCTCGTTCCGCCTCAAGCAGCGCCCCGTGCGCATCGCCGCGGCGATCACGACGCTCGTGGTCTGCTTCTTCTACCTGCTCGCGCAGATGGCGGGAGCCGGCGGCCTGGTCTCGCTGCTGCTCGGCATCACCGACACGCTCGGCCAGTCGCTCGTCATCACGGTCGTCGGCGCGCTGATGATCCTCTACGTGCTCATCGGCGGCATGAAGGGCACCACCTGGGTGCAGATCATCAAGGCGGTCATGCTCATCGCCGGCGCCGGCGTGATGACCGTGTGGGTGCTCGCGATGTACGGCTTCAACTTCAGCGCGCTGCTCGACAACGCGGTCGAGGTGGCCGGCAACCCGGCGATCCTCGACCCGGGCCTCAAGTACGGCGTCTCGGACATCTCGAAGATCGACTTCGTCTCGCTCGGCCTCGCGCTCGTGCTCGGCACCGCGGCCCTGCCGCACGTGCTCATGCGCTTCTACACGGTGCCCACCGCGAAGGAGGCCCGCAAGTCGGTCGTCTGGGCGATCTGGCTCATCGGCATCTTCTACGTGTTCACGCTCGTGCTCGGCTACGGCGCCGCAGCGCTCGTCGGTGCCGACGTCATCGCGGCGGCACCCGGAGGTGCCAACTCGGCGGCCCCGCTGCTCGCCTTCGCCCTCGGCGGGCCGTTCCTGCTCGGCCTCATCTCGGCGATCGCGTTCGCGACGATCCTCGCGGTGGTCGCCGGCCTCACGATCACGGCCGCGGCGTCGTTCGCGCACGACATCTACGCGAGCGTCATCAAGAAGGGCAAGCCCGCCGCCGGCGCGGAGGTCAAGGTCGCGCGCCGCACGGTGCTCGTGATCGGCGTCGTCGCCATCCTCGGCGGCATCGGGGCGAACGGCCAGAACGTGGCGTTCCTCGTCGCGCTGGCCTTCGCGGTGGCGGCCTCGGCGAACCTGCCGACGATCATCTACTCGCTGTTCTGGAAGCGCTTCACCACCAAGGGCGCGCTCTGGAGCATGTACGGCGGCCTCATCTCGGCCATCGTGCTCATCGTCTTCTCGCCGGTCGTCTCGGGCTCCGAGACGTCGATGCTGAAGACGGCCGATATCAACTTCGCCTTCTTCCCGCTCTCGAACCCCGGCATCATCTCGATCCCGCTGGCGTTCCTGCTCGGCTGGATCGTGACGCTCCTCGACAAGACGGTCGAGGACCCGAAGAAGCAGTCCGAGATGGAGGTGCGCTCGCTGACCGGAATCGGAGCCGAGAAGGCGACGCAGCACTAGGAGGTTCCGACCGGCGGCAGGGGGCCGCCGGTCGGCCGGAGTTCCGGGGGCGGGCTGGGGAACGCCCTCCTCCGGAACGGACTTCGGCGCGGCGGGAATGCCTGCCCATGCCGCGCCGAATGAACCGAAGCGGGGCGGATGTCACGACCGGTCGGTCGCGGCATCCGCCCCGCTGTGCTGTGCCCGGGCGGCTTCTCCGTACCCGGCCCGGCCGCCGTCGTCGGCGCAACTCCGGAGCTCGAGGGCGTCACCGGGCGCGGCGCGCGGGACTGACGGCGTGTCGCGCCGCTGATCCGGAGTTGCGCCGACGCGCGTCGCGCAGCTAGGGCCGGGCGCGCCGCTTGCGCACGATGCCCCAGCTGAGCAGCGCGACGCCGACGACCGCGACGATCGGCCCCACGATGGCCCACAGCGTCACGCCGCTCATGGCCGATCCGGGCAGGATGCCGACGCCCTGCAGCGTCCAGATCACGCCAGACAGGGTCAGCAGGCCTCCGACCACGATGAGCACGAAGTTCATGGGATCCGCCCTTCTCCGAGGCTCTCGCCTCTACATGTTGATCATGTGGCCCGTGAGGCCGTGGAACGCCTCCTGCAGCGCCTCCGAGAGCGTCGGGTGCGTGTGCACGTTGCGGGCGAGCTCATGCGCGCCGAGGTCCCACTTCTGGGCGAGCGTGAGCTCGGGCAGCAGCTCCGAGACATCCGGACCGACCATGTGGCCGCCGAGGAGCTCGAGGTACTTCGCGTCGGCGACGAGCTTGACGAACCCCACGGGCTCGCCGAGGCCGTTGGCCTTGCCGTTCGCGCTGAACGGGAACTTCGACACGACCACGTCGTAGCCCTCGTCGCGCGCCTGCTGCTCGGTGAGGCCGAAGCTCGCGACCTGCGGCGAGCAGAACGTGGCACGCGGCATCATGCGGTAATCGCCGAGTTCCATGGTCTCGGCGTCGCCGATGGTCTCGGCGGCCACGACGCCCTGCGCCTCGGCCACGTGCGCCAGCATGAGCTTCGCGGTCACGTCGCCGATGGCGTAGATGTGCGGCACGTTCGTGCGCATGCGCTCGTCGATCGCGATGGCCCCGCGCTCGGTGAGCGTCACGCCCGTGTTCTCGAGCCCGAAGTTCTCGACGTTCGGCGCGAAGCCCACCGAGATGAGCGCGCGGTCGACCTCGAGCGAGCCCGGCTGGCCGTCAGCCGCGGTGTACGAGACGGTGACGGATGCCCCGTTGTCGACGACCGACTCGACCTTCGTCGAGGTGAGGATCGGCACGCCGAGGTTGCGGTACTGGCGGGTGATCTCCTTCGAGACCTCGACGTCTTCGTTCGGCAGTGCCCGGTCGAGGAACTCGATGACCGTGACCTCGACGCCGTA
The DNA here is from genome assembly GCF_001660485.1 of Agromyces aureus. Taxonomy (GTDB): domain Bacteria; phylum Actinomycetota; class Actinomycetes; order Actinomycetales; family Microbacteriaceae; genus Agromyces; species Agromyces aureus. The sequence continues at coordinate 4,015,292 of NZ_CP013979.1, read as the reverse complement.
GTTGCGCAGCACGTACGCGAACTCCATGCCGATGGCGCCCGCGCCGACGATGGCGATCGAGCGAGGCAGGTCGCGCGTGAGGATCTGCGTCTCGTAGGTGACGACGTTCTGCGACAGCTGCACGCCGGGCAGCAGGCGCACGCGGGAGCCCGTCGCGATGATCGCGTTCGCGAAGGTCAGGGTCTCGACCGTGCCATCGCCCTTCGCGACGTCGAGCGTGTTCGCGTCGCGGAACGTGCCGCGCCCGTCGAACTCGACGATGCCGTTCTTCTTCATGAGGAAGTGCACGCCCTTGACGTGCTTGTCGGAGACCTGGCGGCTGCGGTCGAACGCGACGCCGAAGTCGAAGTGCGCGTCGCCCGAGATGCCGAAGGTCTTCGCCTGGTCATGGAAGATGTGCGCGAGCTCGGCGTTGCGCAGCAGGGCCTTCGAGGGGATGCAGCCGACGTTGAGGCAGACGCCGCCCCAGTACTTCTCCTCGATCACGGCGACCTTGAGGCCGAGCTGTGCGGCGCGGATGGCGGCGACGTAGCCGCCGGGGCCGGCGCCGAGGACGATGACATCGAAGTTCGTGCTCATGCGTCCAGCCTAGGCACTCACGGCCTGCGAGTGGACGGCGTACGGCAACGACGTCGGGCGTCTCCCGCCGTCGGGCCGCCTTCGGGCCGCCGTCGGCGCCGGGGCGTCGGCGCGATGCCGACGCCTTACTCGGTCGGTGCCGCCGGCAGCAGGGCGATGACCTCGGCAGTCGTGCCGGTCTCGCCGAGGCCGGGGAAGACGACGTCGATGCTGTGCCCGTGCGCGGCGAGGTCGTCGTCGGTCATCGCGTCGGTCGCGAACGTCACGTGGTAGCCGTGCTCGTGCGCGGCGCGCGCGGTCGACTCGACGCCCTTCGTGGTGGCGATGCCGGCGAGCACGATCTGCGTGACGCCCGCCCGCTGCAGCTGCTCGTGCAGGTCGGTCTCGTGGAACGCGCCCCAGGTGCGCTTCGTGACGCGGATGCCGGTGCCATCGAGTTCGGGCACGATCTCCATCGCCTCGGGCAGCAGGGCGGCGGCCGGGTCGGCGCCGGTGCCGGACGCGGATGTCGCCGCGGCCGCCGCAGCGGCACGCGCAGCCCCCTGCTCCGTGCGGCCGGGTGCCTGGCCGACGGCGCGCACGAGCGCGACGGGCAGCCCGCGCTCGCGGAACGCGTCGGCGAGCTCGGCGGCCTTCGCCACGGCCGCCGCGGAGCCGTGCTCGTCGTAGCGCGCGACGATGAGGTGCTGCAGGTCGATGACGACGAGGGCGACGGTGGGGTCGATGGTGCTGAGGGTCATGGGATTCCTTCGCGAGTGGCGGGCCGGCTCGGGTCGAGCAGGCGGGGGTTCGGGTCGAGCAGGCCGGGGGTCGAGGCCGGGGGTCGAGCGGGTGAGGTCAGGGGGCGAGCAGGCGGTCGAACAGCCGGGCCGCCTCGGCGAGCGTGCGCTGCTCGGCGGGGGAGAGGCGGTCGCGCATGGCGCTCGCGAACCAGCCGGTCTTGTTGGCACGAGCGCGCCGGATCGCGGACTGCGCCGAGTCGGTGAGGAACACGAGCCTGGCCCGGCCGTCGGTGGGGTCCGGCCTGCGGTCGACGATGCCGGCGTCGGCGAGTTCGCCGACGGTCGCGCTCATCGACTGGGGGCGAACGTTCTCGAGCCTGGCGAGCTCGGCGATCGTGGCTCCGCCGTCGATCTCGCTGAGCATGCGGACGACCGCCGTCTGGCTGGGCGTGAACTCCTGCATGCCGCCTTCGGTGCGCACCTTGCGCGCGAGGCGCGAGATCGTCACGCGCAGGGCGTCGGCGACGGCTTCGAGGTCGAGGTCGGGGTCGACGGCGTCGGGCATGCGCCCACCGTAGCAGTTAGACAGTCAAACTGCACAGTTCAACTGTCTATCTATCGATCGAGTGCGCCGCGCTCCTCGACCGGCGAGGCCCCGAGCAGCGCATCGAGCGACGGGTGCAGGTGCCGCGTCGTGAGCACGGTCGACGCGTGCATGGCGCCCGCCTCGAGGGCGGCCGCGAGCGAGGCCCCCGCCAGGTGCGCGTCGAGCACGCCCGACATGAACGCGTCGCCCGCCCCGTTCGTGTCGACGACCTCGACCGGCACGGCGGCCACCCGATGCTCCGCGAGGGTGGCATCGACGGCCACCGCGCCCCGTGCCCCGAGCGTGCAGACGACGACGGATGCCCCGCCCTGCACGCACCCGCGCATGAACGGCACCGGGTCGTCGCCGATGCGGTCGGCGTTCATGAAGATCCAGTCCGCGGCCTCGATGAAGGGGCGGTGGAACTCCGCGGTGCCGTCGTAGTCGTGGATGTCGGTCCAGATCGGCCGCCCGGTCGCGCGGGCCGTGGCGATGAGCCCGCGCGAACGCTCCGAGAGGTCGAGCACGATCGCCGCGGCATCCGTCATCGCCTGAACGAGGTCGGGCGACGCGGGCGTGCCCGGGTCGGCGGGCGTCGAGAGGTAGAGCGACACGCGCTCGCCGGCGGGGGTCATCAGGTTGAGGTGCCGCTCGGTGGCGTCGGCGGGCAGGTCGTCGACCTCGATTCCGGATGCCGCGAGCAGCCGCCGCACGCGCTCGCCGTCGGCATCCGCGCCGATGAGGGTGTGCAGGCGCACCGCGTGTCCGAGCCCGACGAGTCCGAGCGCCTTGCCCGCGGACGTGCCGCCGATCGTCTCGTGCTCGCCGAGCGCGAACTGCATGTGCGGCACGGGCTCCGGCAGGCGGTCGAGCAGCACGATGCGGTTCCACGAGGCGGCGCCGGAGATCACGATGGGAGTGGTCATGCGGGCCAGCCTATGGCTCCGGGCGCTGTGGGGTGCAAGCGTTTGCAATGCCGTGCGTGCTGCTGCCGTGAGGGGAGGAAGGGCAGGCGGGCGGGAAGGCGGGCAGGCGGGCGGAGACCAGCGACGGCGAGACCCTGCCGTCATTCGGCGGATTCCGGACATCGAGCCGTCAACGGCTCGGAGCGCATCGCGCACGGGCGTAGCCTCGCAAGGTGAGTTCGAGCCCCACCCCCGCAGCCCGCCCAGCGGCCGCCCCCGTCACCGCACCCGCCGGCCCCGCGGCATCCGCCCCTCGTCAGGGTCGGAGCGTATCGACGCTGCTGCAGTTCATCGCGATGGGCCTCGTGTGGGGATCGAGCTTCCTCTTCATGAAGGTCGCGCTCGAGGGCGTCTCGTTCGGGCAGGTCGCGTGGTCGCGCACGGTGCTCGGCGGCCTCGCGCTCGGCATCATCGTGCTGATCATGCGGCCCCGCGTCGCGAGACCCGACGGCACGCCGGGGCCGCTGCTGCCGCGCGAGGGCATCGTCTGGGTGCACTTCCTCGTGGTGTCGCTCACGACGTGCGTGATCCCGTACCTGTGCTTCGCGTGGGCCGAGCAGTACGTCTCGTCGAGTCTCGCGTCGATCTACAACGCGACGACGCCGATCATGACGGCCCTCATGGCCACGCTCGTGTTCCGGGTCGAGAAGCTCGGGCTCGGCAAGTGGGCGGGCGTCGCGGTCGGCATCCTCGGCGTCATCGTGGTGATCGGCCCATGGCAGTACTCGGCGCTCACCGGGTCGCTCGCCGGGCAGCTCGCCTGTCTCGTGGCCACCCTCTGCTACGGCTTCACGTTCGGGTACCAGCGCAAGTTCCTCAGCCAGCGTCCGATCGCGCCCGCGACGTTCGCGTTCCTCTCGATCGGCGTGTCGGCGCTCGTGATGCTCGCGCTCACGCCGTGGCTCGCGCTCGAACCGGTCGACCTCGACTGGACCGTCGTCGCCTCGCTGCTCGCGCTCGGCATCCTCGGCACGGGCCTCGCGTACATCTGGAACATCAACGTGTTGCGCGCCTGGGGTCCGACGGCCACCTCCACGGTCACCTACGTGACGCCGCTCGTGGGTGTCGCGCTCGGCTTCATCCTGCTCGGGGAGCGCTTCTCCTGGCACGAGCCGATCGGGGCGCTGCTCGTGCTGCTCGGCATCCTGCTGGCGCAGGGCCGGCTCCGGATGCCGCGGCGGCGCACCGGAGCCTGACGCCAGTCGTTCGGCGCGACCCGTTCGGCGCGGGCGGTTTCAGCCCTCGAGCGGCACGACGTCGATCTCGAGGAAGTCGGCCACCTCGGGAACCCAGCGGCCCTGCACGAACTCGACATGGTCGGGATGCGTGTTGTACGCGTCGTACGCGGCCTGGTCGGCGAACTCCATCGAGACGAAGTACGTGAAGTCGTTCTTGGGACTCACCTGCCGCAGCAGTTCGAAGCGCTCCACGCCCGGGATGCTCCCGAGCGCGGCGTTCGCGGCGAGGAAGTCGCGCTCCTCGTCGGAACCGGCGGGGTGGTGCAGGCGGAAGGCGACCGTGTGGCGGATCATCGCCTCAGCCTACGGCCGGACGTCCTCGGATGGGTCGGTGTCCGACCGCGTCGGGCTCGCGAGTTGGCGTCGACGTCGAGGGATCATGGTGGGCCTGGCCTCGCCCGCGGCCGGGTGGCCGGCGGCGTGCGCCGTGTACCAGCGGTGGTACACGCCGACGAGCGGCACGGATGTCAGGCCGTGCAGCAGCACGCTGAGCGCGACGGTGGCCACCACGGTGGAGAGCACGACCTCGCCCTCTGGGACGCCCTCCTCGACCGCGAGCAGGACGAAGACGAGCGAGGCGAGTCCGCGTGGCCCGAACCAGCCGATGAACGCGATGGTCTGGAGCCGCGCTCCGCGTCCGGCGAGGGCGATCGCCACGGGGACCATGCGAACGATCGTGAGGCTGAGCGCGGCGTAGAGCACGACCTGCCAGGTGATGTGGGGGATCGCGCGCGTCAGGGCCAGGGCTCCGAAGCCGATCCAGGTGATGGCGGCGAACACCTCGCCCGCCTGCTCGGCGAAGATGCTCACGGTCGACCTGGCCGGGCCGGCGAGGCGTCCGAACACGACGCCGCCGACGAACGCCGCGATGAACCCGCTGCCGCCGAGGCCGTCCGCGATCACGAAGGACAGCAGCGCTGCTGCGAAGGGCAGGATCTGGCGCCACTCCCGACCGACCCACTGGCGCCGTTCGCCCATCCGGAACAGCAGCCCGCCGAGGATCCCGGCACTCGCGCCGCCGACGAGGCCCCAGCCGATCTGCTCGGCCATGCTGGCCACGACCGCGCTGGTGATGCCCGTCTCGAGTTCGGCGTTGGCGATCGACAGCGCGACCAGGAAGAACGGCACGGCCAGGCCGTCGTTGAGGCCGCTCTCGACGTCGAGGGCCTGCCGGACTCGGCCGGGAACCTTCTCGTCGGAGACGACCTTCTGGCCGAGCGCGGCATCCGTGGACGCGAGCATCGTCGCCAGCAGCACGACCGACGCGATGGCCATGTCGGGGAACACGAGCACGCCGACTCCGATGCCGAGGAGCATGGTCAGCGGGAGGCCGATCAGCAGGAGCCGGCCCGGCCACGACATGTGGTGGCGCAGGGCTGGAAGGTCCAGGCGGGTGGCGTCGCTGAACAGGAGCAGCGCGAGGGCGATCTCGGCCACGCGTTCCGCGACGATGGTCTCCATCGAGATGTCGAGCGCGTCGGGCAGGACGAGGCTGACGGCCAAGCCCGCTGCCGCGAGGAACAGCGCCGACGTGATCCCGCGCCGATCGAGCGGTCGGGAGAAGGTGCTCCACACGATGATGAGCACGAGGGCCGTCGCTGCCGCTGCCGCCATGCGGACCCCCCTCTCAGCCGCCGTGCGCCGTCGAGTGCTCGATGCCCTCAAACCTAGGGCCGCGATGCGCATGGCGACAGCCCCGGTGCCGGGATTGCGGTGCGCGGATCTGCGCGAGGTCTTGACAGACGCGCCGGCACATGGTTGGTTAGTCAGTGAAGCAACTAACCAACGAACCAGCAGGGGCGAGGCGGCATGGACGAATCGCGACCGATCTTCATCCAGATCACCGAACAGGTCGAGAACGACATCATCGAGGGCACGCTCGCCGAGGGCGCGCAGATCCCGTCGATCAACGAGTTCGCGACCTTCCACCGCATCAACCCGGCCACCGCCCTGCGGGGCGTCAACCGGCTCGTCGACGACGGGATCGTCGAGAAACGAAGGGGCATCGGCATGTTCGTCACCACCGGCGCGAGGGCGCGCCTCGTCGAGCGGCGGCGAGACGAGTTCGCCGCCGCCTACATCAGACCGCTCATCGTCGAAGCCGAGAAGCTCGGGCTCGACATCGACCAGCTCGCTGCGCTCATCCGCGCTGAAAGGATCGAATCATGACCACCGTCGTTCGTGCGCAGGGGCTCACCAAGCGCTACGGCTCGTTCACCGCGGTCGACGCCGTCGACTTCACGCTCGAGGAGAACCGCATCTACGGCCTGCTCGGCCGCAACGGCGCCGGCAAGACCACCATCATGCAGCTGCTCACCGGCCAGCTCTTCGCGAACTCGGGCGAGCTCGAGGTCTTCGGTCGCGCACCGGCCGAGCATGCCGACGTGCTGCGCCGCCTCTGCTTCATCGCCGAGTCGCAGCGCTACCCCGAGGACTTCACGCCGGCGCACGTGTTCAAGGCCGCCCCCTGGTTCTTCGAGAACTGGGATGCCGCGTTCGCGGAGCGTCTCGTCGCCGACTTCCGGCTGCCGCTCAAGCGCCGCATCAAGAAGCTCTCGCGCGGCCAGCTGAGCGCCGTCGGCGTGATCGTCGGCCTCGCGAGCCGTGCCCCGCTGACGTTCTTCGACGAGCCGTACCTCGGCCTCGACGCGGTCGCCCGGCACATCTTCTACGACCGCCTCCTCGAGGACTACGCGGAGCACCCCCGCACGATCGTGCTCTCGACGCACCTGATCGACGAGGTCGCGAACCTCCTCGAGCACGTGATCCTCATCGACCAGGGCCGCATCCTGCTCGACCGTGACGCCGAGGAGGTGCGCGGCTCGGCGACCACGATCGCCGGCGCCCGCGCCGCGGTCGACGCGTTCACCGCCGACCGCCCGGTGATCGGCCGCGAGGGCATCGGCGGTCTCGCGTCCGTCACGATCGACGGCCGGCTCGACCAGGCCGAGCGCATCAGGGCCGCCGAGCTCGGACTCGAGCTCGCGCCGGTGTCGCTCCAGCAGCTCATCGTGCACCTCACCGGCACCGACCTCGCCGGCTCGACCGAACAGGAGAAGGCAGCATGACCACCGCAACCGCGACTCCGCTCGTGCGCACCGAGGGGCGATCGCGCCTCAACGAGATCTGGCGCATCGTGCGCCTCCAGACCGTCAACCCGTCGATCTTCTTCGGCATCCCGTGGATGATCCTGGGCGGCGCCTGGGCGATCACGGTCGTGCTCGCGCTCATCATCACGAGCTCGGGCGCCCCGGCCGACAAGGTGCTCGAGGGCTTCCGCTACAGCTGGGCCGTGCTCTCGCCGCAGTGGTACCTCGTGGCCGTCGGCGTGCAGGCGATCGCGTTCACGTTCTCATTCGCGCTCGGGTTCGGCGCCACGCGTCGCGACTATTGGCTCGGCACGAGCGTGACGTTCGTGCTCGTCGCCATCGAGATGGCGGCGGCCATCGCGACCCTCGTGCAGCTCGAGAAGCTGACCAACGGGTGGTGGGTCGGTGCCGGCATGTTCGACGCACTCTGGTACGGGCAGAGCACCTGGTTGGCCGACTTCTACACGTCGTTCGCCCTGCAGCTGTTCGTACTCTTCGTCGGCGCCGGCGCCACGACGATCTACATGCGGTGGCGCATGAAGGGCATGCTGTCGCTCACCGCGGTCGTGGTCGTGGTCGTGCTCGGCGGCATCGCCATCATCACCGCCACGAACCAGTGGATCGCGGTGTGGACGTGGTTCGCCTCCATCGGCACCATCGGGGTCTTCACGATCGTGCTCGGGCTCGCGGTGGTCTGCGCAATCGGCGGCTACCTCGTGATCCGGCGGGCGACGCCCCGTTGAGCACGGCCCCGTCCTGACGGGGAGCAGAGGCCGCGGCGCGGCATCCGGTGGGGGTCGGATGCCGCGCCGCACTGTCGCGCGTTCATGGCCGGCGCCGGCGTCCCGTGCGTAGGTGGAATTGCGGATGCCGCGCCCACCGCCCCTGCGTATCGTCCGGATGTGCCGGGCGGGCGACCAGCCGTGCCCGCGCTGAGGCGGCGCCGCGCGCCGCGGAGAGGATGAGCGATGCGCACCACTTCTCGACGGCGGAGGCCGACGGCCCTCGTCGTGCTGGCCGCGGCGACCGCGGCCGCGATGATCGGGGTCGCCGCCCCGGCGTTCGCGCACGGATGGATCGGCGGCTCGGGTTCGGAGCTGACCGCCAGGCAGGTGATGCCCGGCAACACCGGGTTGGGCGCGGTGGCGTACGAGCCGCAGAGCCTCGAGGCGCCGGGCGGGTTCCCCGAGACGGGCCCGGCTGACGGGAAGATCGCGTCGGCGGGCATCGCCCAGTTCTCCGAGCTCGACGCGCAGACCTCGACCAGGTGGGCGAAGAACGAGATCACGCCGGGACCGCACAAGTTCGGGTGGACCTACACCGCGCCGCACAACACCGACCAGTGGCGGTACTACATCACGAAGAACGGGTGGAACCCGAACGAGCCGTTGAAGCGGTCGTCGTTCGAGCTGCTGCAGGTCGTGGCGCACGACCACACGGCGGCGAACACGAAGCCGGTGCACACCATCACGATCCCGAGCGACCACTCGGGCTACCACGTGATCCTCGCCGTCTGGGAGGTCTGGGACACGACGAACGCCTTCTACAACGTGGTCGACGTGAACATCTCGGGCTCGCCGACGACGCCGACCGTTCCGCCCACGACACCGCCCACGACGCCCCCGACCGCGCCTCCGACGACGCCCCCGGTGTCGACCACGCCCACCGTGCCGACCGGCGTGCACAGCATGGGCACGACCTCCTCGAGCGTCGACCTCATGTGGACCGCCTCGACCGATGACCGCGGCGTCACCGGCTACCGGGTCGAACGGGCGACGGCGACGGGCGCCTTCGCGCTGGTCGGTCAGCCCACCGGCACGAGCTGGCTCGACACCGGACTCGCGGCATCGACGACGTACCGGTACCGGGTCGCAGCGGTCGACGCCGACGGCAACCGCTCGGCGGTCAGCACGGTGTTCCAGGTGACGACCGCCGCCGCGACCGGCACTGCACCCGCCTGGAACCCCTCGGGCGCGTACACGAAGGGCGACCGCGTGACGTCCGGCGGCGTCGTCTACCAGGCCGTGCAGACGCACCAGGGCGTCGGCGATCCGGGCTGGATCACCGCGCGCTCGCTCTGGACGCCCGTGGGCTGACGCGGCGGCTGCCGACCCGCATTCGGCACGGCGCGGCATCCGATCCGGTGACGATCGGATGCCGCGTCGCTCGCGTTCGCCGCTCGCTCCGGACGCCCTCGCGAGGCTCGCCGTACATCTGCAGGCGGATGCCGCGGCCCCACGGATACGCCTCCAGCCCGACGCGCGGCGCGTGCCGCCCGATCAGGCTGGAGGCATGAGTTCGTTCGTGATCGAGGCTGCAGGCCTCACCAAGTCCTTCGGCACCGCGCACGCGCTGGCGGGCGTGGACCTCCAGGTGCGCACCGGGGAATCGCTCGCCATCATGGGTGCGTCGGGGTCGGGCAAGACGACCCTGCTGCACTGCCTGGCGGGCATCACCCGCCCCGACTCCGGCTCGGTCGGCTTCCGTGCCGGCACGGGGCTGGTGGCGGTCACCGAGCTCGGCGAGCGCGAACGTTCGCGGCTGCGCAGGGAGGCGTTCGGGTTCGTCTTCCAGCAGGGGCTCCTGATCCCCGAGCTGACCGCGGTCGAGAACGTCGCGCTCGCGCTCATGCTGAACGGGATGCCGCGGGCGACCGCCGAGCAGCACGCGCGCGGCTGGCTGGCCGCCCTCGGTCTCGCGGGGCTCGAGGAGCGTCGTATCGGTCAGCTCTCGGGCGGGCAGGCGCAGCGCGTGGCCATCGCCCGGGCGCAGGTCACGGGCGCGACCGTGGTCTTCGCCGACGAGCCGACCGGCGCCCTCGACTCGCAGACGAGCGCCGACGTCATGGGCGCCCTGCTGCACTCGACCACCGGACAGGGCCGCACGCTGATCGTCGTCACGCACGATGCCGACGTCGCCGCGCAGTGCTCGAGCGTCGTCGAGATGCGCGACGGGCGCATCGTGGGGGAGCGGCCCGGCGCCCGCATCGTGCACCCTGCCGCCGCGGCCCGCGCAGGGGCGCAGGCCGCTGACGTCGGGTCCGGGGAGTCGGTCGACGGGCCCGCATCCGCACCGGCGTCCACGCCCGCACCCGAGGCCCGCGCATGATCGCGCGGGTCGCGTGGCTGCTCGCACGACCGGGATCCGCGGGCGCCGCGGCATCCGTGCTCCCCGTGGTCGCCTTCGGCGTGGTCACCGCGCTGCTGCTCACGGTCGCCGGCGGCGCGCAGACGTTCTTCACGTGGACCGACGACACGTCGATGCTGTACCAGTCGCTCGCGGTGATCGCGCTCGTGCTGCTCGTGGTGCCGCTCGTCTCGCTCGGCGGCGCCGCGGCCAGGCTCTCGGCGAGGCGCCGCGACGACCGGCTGGCGACGCTGCGGCTGCTCGGCGCGACCCCCGGCGTCGTGCGTGCGCTCGCGGTCATCGAGGCGGCCGCGTTCGCGCTCGCCGGCGCGGTGCTCGGGGTGCTCGCGTACCTCGCGGCGGTGCCGCTGATCGGGCTCATCCCGTTCCGCGGCGAACCGCTCGGCGCCGCGGGCGTGCTGCTGCCCTGGTGGGTGCTCGTCGCGGCCCCGATCGCGGTGGCGGCGCTCGCCGCGGCGAGCGCGGTGCTCGGCCTCCGGCAGGTCGTGATCTCGCCGCTCGGCGTGCGCACCCGGCAGGAGGCCCCGCGCCTGCACTGGATCCGGGTGGTCGTCGGGGTCGGCGTCGTCGCGCTGGGCTACGCGCTCATGAGCGCGATCGGGGTCGCGCAGGTCGCGCTGGTGCTCATCACGATGATCGCCGTCGCCTTCGGCGGCTCGCTCGCGGTGCTGAACCTCATCGGGCCGTGGGTGATCCGCCTCGTTGCGAGCGGCCAGGCGCGGCGGGCGAAGACCCCGGTGCGGCTCCTCGCCGCGCGCTCGGTGCTCGAATCACCGAAGGCCGCCTGGCGTCAGGTCGGCGGCGTCGCGATGACGAGCTTCATGGCCGTGTTCGCGGGCGTCGGCGTCGGCCTGCTGGGTGCGGCCGCCGCCGACGGGGCGAACGGCGAGCCGGATTCCGCGATGCTGCTCGCCGACGTGCGCACCGGCATCCTGATCACCGTGATCGGCTCGTTCCTGATGGTCGCCTGCTCGGTGGGCGTCGGACAGGCCGCCGCGATCCTCGACCGCGCAGACCTCTACCGCAGTCTCGACATGCTCGGCATGCCCGTCGACACGATGGAGGCCGCGAGGCGCCGCAGTGTCATGTCGCCGCTCCGCATCACGTCGGTCGGATCGGCCGTCGTCGCGGCGATCGTGATGCTGCCGCTCACGGGCGTCGCGCTCATCATCGCGCCGCTCTCGCTCGCCGTCATCGCCGCCGTGCTCGCCGCGGGCATCGGCATCGTCTGGCTCGGGCTCGTGGTGACCCGACCCGTGCTCGACCGGGCGGCCGCCGGGTAGGGTCGAAGCATGACTGAGGGCCCTACCGACGAACGTGATGCCGCGATGAGCGAGCTGCTCGGCATCCGCTCGAGCATCGACAACATCGACGCCGCCCTCATCCACCTGCTCGCAGAGCGGTTCAAGTTCACGCAGAAGGTCGGGCGGCTCAAGGCCGAGCACGGCCTGCCGCCGAGCGATCCCGGCCGCGAGCAGCGCCAGATCGCACGCCTGCGCGACCTCGCGGTCGATGCGCACCTCGACCCCGCGTTCGCCGAGAAGTGGTTCAACTTCGTCGTCGCCGAGGTGATCCAGCACCACGAGGAGATCGCCGGCGGGACGCGTCCCGAATGAGCTGGTACCCGCTTGCGCTCCCGCAGCAGGCGGGGCGCCGCTACGTCGTCACCGGTGCGAACCGCGGACTCGGGTTCTTCACCGCTGCACGGCTCGCGGCCGCGGGCGCGCACGTCGTGCTCGCCGGGCGCAGCGCCGAACGGCTCGACGCCGCGCGTGCGGCGATCCGCGAGGCCAGGCCCGCGGCATCCGTCGAGGCCATCGTGCTCGACACGTCGTCGCAGGCGTCGGTGCTGCGCGCGACCGATGCCCTGCTGGGGGTGGAGCCGTTCGACGGCATCGTCGCCAACGCCGGCATGGTGCACACGCCTCGCACGCGCGAGCTCTCGGTCGACGGCGACGAGCTCGTGCTGGCGACCAACGTGCTCGGCCACTTCACGCTGCTCTCCCGGCTCGTGCCGCACCTCGCGCTCGGTGCGCGCGTCGTGCTGCTCGGCTCGCTGTCGACCCGGCTCTCGACGTTCCGCCTGAGCGACCTGCAGCTCGAGCACGGCTACCACCCCTGGCGTGCGTACGCCCAGTCGAAGATCGCGTCGCAGATGCTCGGCTTCGAGCTCGACCGGCGCCTCCGCGCCTCAGGCGTCGCCGTCTCGAGCGTGGTGGCGCACCCCGGGTACTCGATCAGCGGACGAACCCCCACCGTGCCCGGCGTCAACGAGCCGAGCCGTCGTGACCGCTTCGTCGACGCACTGCAGGCGGCGTGGACGCAGGGCAAGCACCGCGGCGCCGAGGTTCCCCTGCACGCCCTCACGGCACCGGATGTCACGGGCGGTCAGTTCTGGGGGCCCGAGCACGTGACGCGTGGCGAGCCCGCGCTGCAGCGGCCGACGCGCGTCTCGAACGACCCAGCGCTCGGCGCCCGGTTCTGGACCTTCGCCGAAGAGACCACGGGTCGCGAGTTCACGGTCGGCGCATGAGCGAGGTCGAGCGGCGGCGCGAGCCCGGGTCGCGGCGCGAGCCGCAACCCGAGCCGACCGGCCTGTTCGCGCGCACCTTCGCCCGCCCCGGCGTGCGCCGCGTACTCTCGCGCATCGTCGTCGTGCTCGGCGCACTGCTGATGCTCGGTGGACTGCTCACGGCGCGCTACGGCTACCTCGTGGTCGGCGTCATCGTGCTCGGGCTCGGCGCCGCGCTCGGCCCCGGCCGCATCCGCCGCTGACCGGGGCGCGCCCGAACCTCAGCGGCCGCAGCTCATTCACCTGCCGGTAACCAAGCCGACCGATGCCGTTGGCGGCGGCTGCCTACGGTGGGAATCCGGAACGCACAGCACGCGCTCGCACCGGGCGCTCGGCCCAGGAGAGCGAGGCGGGCAACCGCGATGCACACTGTCGACCGCCGGAGCGAGCACGACGTGATCGTGAAGCCATCGCCCGTCGCCATGGTCTGGAACGAGCCGGGGCGCGCGCAGGACGCCCTCGCCGTGCCCGGCGTGCACCTCTGCGACGGCGAGGCCCTCGTCGAGGTCGAACTCGCCACGATCTGCGGATCCGACATCCACACCGTGCTCGGTCACCGCCCGGCCAGGTCGCCGCTCGTGCTCGGACACGAGCAGGTCGGCCGCGTGATCGCCCTCGGCGCCGGAGCCGTGCGCAGCGACGGCACGCCCCTCGAACTCGGCGACCGCGTCGTCTGGTCGGTCACCGTGAGCTGCGGCACGTGCGACCGCTGCCGCCGCGGACTCACGCAGAAGTGCCGCACGCTCGCGAAGTACGGCCACGAGCGCGTGCACCGGGGCTGGGAGCTCTCGGGCGGATTCGCCACGCACGTGCAGCTGCGCGCCGGCACCGCGATCGTGCGCATCTCGGAGGACCTGCCCGCGGTCGTGGCGGCACCCGCCTCGTGCGCGACGGCAACCGCGGTCGCGGCGCTGGCCGAGGCATCCGCTCGGGTGGATCTCGACGGCGCCCTCGTGCTCATCACCGGCGGCGGCATGATCGGGCTCACCGCCGCAGCCCTCGCGCTCGAAGCCGGTGCGACCGTGATCGTCTCCGAGCCGGATGCCTCGCGGCGCGAGTTCGCGCGGCGCCTCGGTGCCCTGAGCGCCGACCCGCGCGCCCGGGCCGACGGAGCCGAGCGGCTCGAGTCCGTACTGGCCGCCGCGATCGGCACGGACATGCGCGAGGTGCTCGTCTCGATCGAGGCCTCCGGGGTGGCGGCGGGCGTGCGCACGGCCGTCGCGAAGGTGGGCGTCGGCGGCGTGGTCGTGCTGGTCGGCAGCGTCACGAGCGGCGGCGAGCTCTGCATCGACCCCGAATCGCTCGTGCGGCGGCTCGCGAGCATCACGGGCGTGCACAACTACGACGCCCGCCACCTCGAGCGCGCGGTCGCGTTCCTCGAGCGGTCCTGGCGCACCCTGCCTCTCGATGAGCTCGTGGGGTCGACCCACGCGCTCGCCAAGCTCGACCACGCGCTCGAAGAGGCCGCGTCGGGTCGGCACATCAGGGTCGGCGTCGCCCCCGGGCGACGAGCCGCCCCCTAGCTGCTCCCGCCGGGGACGGTTCGAGGGAATGTTGGGGGACGCCCCGAACCCTGGACCCGGCGGGAGCCTCACCAGATCGTGGGCCGGGTGCGTGACGAAGTGGCCGGTTCGGGGCACGATGGAGACATGATCAGCCGAGAGCTCGCCCTCGCCCTCCGCGAAGCCGGACTCGTGTGGCATCCGCTCTCGGGCGACCGGTTCCAGCTCGACCTGCCGAGCGACGTCGAGGCCGAGGCCGAGGCCGACGTCTTCACCGTGAGCGAGATGACGATCGAGGCGCGACGCCACCCCACGGGCACGGTGCTCGCCTTCAACGGCACGACCGAGTGGGCGCTCGACTCGGTCTCGCTCGTCGACGCCGTGTGGCTGCCCCGCGAAGACCAGTTGCGAGAACTGCTGCGGTCGACGTTCCGCTCGCTGACGCGCCTCGACGACGCCTTCGAGGTCGAGATCGAACTCGGCGGCGAGCGACTGCGGTTCGAGCATCCCGAGGTGGCCGAGGCCTACGGACTGGCCGTGCGCGAGCTCGTCGGCAGGTCGCGATGACGGATGCCGCTGGGTCCGAGAAGCCCGCCTCGATGACGGATGCCGCGGCAACCGCACCGGTATCGGCCGCCGCAATCGCAGCCGCAGCGGGTGCGCGCCGTCTCGTGGCCGACGCGGTCGCCGAGCTGCGCAGCGCCGGAGCGCGCCAGGAGACGCTCGCCGAGCTCGTGCCCGAGCGACGCGTGCTCGGCATTCCCCGTGCCGCGCGCATGACGCCCGTCGGCCGGGTCTGGCGCCTCGGGGTGCTGCTGCTCGACGAGGATGGCGGCGCATGGGACACCGGGCGCGTGGTGCGCGCCGAGCGTGCGGCGCGCAAGAGCATCACGTCGGAATCGGTCGCCGAGCAGCGGGCGCTCCGCGCGGCCGCGGTGAAGGGCGGCATCCACGAGGGCGAGACGGTCGCGTTCGACGCGAGCCCGGTCGACTTCGACGCGCTCGCCCGCGATGCGACATCCGGCCCCCTCGTCGTTCGAGACGGCGAGGTGTTCGTGCGCTGGAGTCCCGCGCAGCCCGATGCGCTCAGCCCGTTCGAGCGGTACCTCGCCGACCGCGTCGGCCTGCTCGCGCACCCGCCCGAGCGCGCCTGAGGCGAACGTCAGTCGCGCTCGGGGTCGCCGTCGGTACGCGACGGACGCACCTCACTGGCCTGGATCGACTCGATCACCGAGTCCTGCAGGCCCTTCTGCCCGGTGTGCAGCTCCTGGTGGATCTCGAGCGAGCCCATGAGCGGGCCGAAGGCCGCGCGCAGGCGCTGGCCGCGCTCGGCGCGCACCGCGCGCACCGTCATGCCGATGACGATCGCGAGCACGAACAGCGCCGTGAGGCCGCCGATGATCACCTCCATGCCGCCCATCAGACGCCTCGCACCCAACGGCGCCAGTCGGACTGCTGCGTGTAGCCGAGCGAGGACCAGAGCGACTGCCCGAGCTCGTTGTGCTCGAGCACCATGGCGTCGATGCGGCTCACGCCGAACGCCGCGAGTCGTGCCTCGGCGCGTCGCATGAGCTCGCGCGCGATGCCTCGTCGTCGGTGCGACGGCAGCACGGCGAGCCGGTACAGATGTGCGCGCCAGCCGTCGTAGCCGGCGATCACGGTGCCGACGATACGTCCTTCGGCTCGCGCGACGATGAGCGCGTCGGGGTCGCGTTCGAGCTGGCGGGCCACGGCGTCGGGGGTGTCGACCGGGCGGCCGTCGTTCTCGCCGGCGACCTGCCAGAACGCGATCAGCCCGCCGATGTCGTCGCGGGTCGCGGTGCCGTACGAGATGCCCTCGTCCGCGGCATCCGCGCGGTCGACTGCTCGGGCGACGGCATCGGATGCCGCGTCGCGTCCGCTGCCCGGTGCGAACCCGAAGGCCGTGATCGGCGCCAGGTCGCCCGCCGCGACGCCCTCGAGCACGAACCGCTCGTGATGCACGACGTTCTCGGGCAGGTCGTCGAGCTCGAACCAGCGCAGGTCGGATGCGGTGGTCTCGAGCAGCCGGGGCTCGCCCGCCCATGAGCGGCAGGCGAAGAAGAAGTCGACGCGCTGCTCGACCGTCGCCGAGGTGGGGCCCGTGCGGTGCATGGTGGTGAGCGGCACGAGATCGGCGGGATCGACACTGACGCCGATCTCTTCGGCCGCCTCGCGCAGCGTGCCACGCACGACCGACTCGCCCGCGTCGACGTGACCGGCAGCCGAGGCGCCCCACCAGCCGTCGTAGTAGCCGGTGCCCGAGCGCAGCTGCAGCAGCACGCGCGACCCCTCGAGCAGGAAGATGTAGCCCGCTGGGATCACGCTGAAACGGCCGTGCGCGGCCGCGTACTCGTCGGAGTACGCCTGCCGCCCACGGCCGATGGTCATGCGCGTCGGCTCAGTATCCGACGATGGGGCCGAACGCGTCGGCGAGGGGCGCGCGGTTGATGCCGCGCAGCTCGTCGATCGTCACGGTGAAGGCGTCCTGCACCTCGAGCGACCGGGACGAGGCATCCGTCACGCCGATGCGGCGCACGGGGTAGCCGCGACCGTCGCAGAGTCCGCGGAACTTCACGTCGTCTTCGCGGGGCACCGTCACGATCACGCGACCGGCCGACTCCGAGAAGAGCGCGGTCGCGAGGTCGATGCCGGCGTCGGCCGCGACCTCGCCGAGGAATACGCGGGCGCCGATGCCGAAGCGGTTGACCGCCTCGGCCAGGGCGATCGCGAGGCCGCCGTCGCTGAGGTCGTGCGCCGAGTCGATGAGGCCTTCGAGCGCCGCCGCGGCGAGCAGTTCGCCGAGCACTTTCTCGCCGGCGAGGTCGACGGCCGGCGGGCGTCCGCCGAGGTGGCCGTGCACGGTGCCGGCCCACGCGGAGCCGTCGAGCTCGAGAGCGGTGTCGCCGAGGAGGTAGATGTTGTGACCGTCGTCCTGCCATCCGCTGGGGATGCGGCGCGCGACGTCGTCGATCACACCGAGCACGGCGATGACCGGCGTCGGGTGGATCGGCACGTCGCCGGTCTGGTTGTAGAAGCTGACGTTGCCGCCCGTGACGGGAATGCCGAGCTCGAGACATCCGTCACTGAGACCTTCGACGGTCTCGGAGAACTGCCACATGACCTCGGGGTTCTCGGGGGAGCCGAAGTTCAGGCAGTCGCTGACGCCCATGGGCTTGGCGCCGGTGACGGCGACGTTGCGGTACGCCTCGGCCAGCGCGAGCTTCGCGCCCTGGCGAGGGTCGAGGTACGAGTAGCGGCCGTTGGCGTCGGTCGCGACCGAGACGCCGAGCCCCGACTCCTCGTCGACGCGGATCATGCCGGCGTCGTCGGGTGCGCCGAGCGCCGTGTTGCCGAGCACGTAGGAGTCGTACTGGTTCGTGACCCACGCGGCGTCGGCCTGGTTCGCCGAGCCGACGAGCTGCAGGAACTGCTCGCGGATCTCGTCGGGCGTCGCGGGGCGCTCCAGGCGAGCGGCCGTGTCGGCCTGCAGCGCGTCGATCCAGGTGGGGTAGGCGACGGGGCGCTCGTAGACGGGGCCGTCGACGGCGACGGTGCGCGGGTCGACGTTCACGATCTCCTGGCCGTGCCACATGATGCTGAGGCGGCCGGTGTCGGTGACCTCGCCGAGCACGCTGGTCTCGACATCCCACTTCTTGACGACCTCGAGGAAGCCGTCGAGCTTCTCGGGGCGCACGATGGCCATCATGCGCTCCTGGCTCTCGCTCATCAGGATCTCTTCGGGCGTGAGCGTGGGGTCGCGCAGCAGCACGTCGTCGAGCACGATGGCCATGCCGCCGTCGCCGTTGGACGCGAGCTCCGACGTGGCGCACGAGATGCCGGCGGCGCCGAGGTCTTGAATGCCCTCGACGAGGTCGCCCTGGAACAGCTCGAGGCAGCACTCGATGAGCACCTTCTCGGCGAACGGGTCGCCGACCTGCACCGACGGGCGCTTGGTCGGGCCGCCCTCGGCGAACGTGTCGGACGCGAGGATCGACGCGCCGCCGATGCCGTCGCCGCCCGTGCGGGCGCCGAAGAGCACGACCTTGTTGCCCGCGCCCTTGGCGTTCGCCAGGTGCAGGTCTTCATGGCGCAGCACGCCGACGGCGAGGGCGTTCACGAGCGGGTTGGCCTGGTAGACCGAGTCGAACCAGGTCTCGCCGCCGATGTTCGGCAGGCCGAGGCAGTTGCCGTAGAAGCTGATGCCCGAGACGACGCCGTGCACGACGCGCGCGGTGTCGGGGTGGTCGATGGCGCCGAAGCGCAGGGCGTCCATGACGGCCACGGGGCGCGCGCCCATCGAGATGATGTCGCGCACGATGCCGCCGACGCCGGTCGCGGCACCCTGGAACGGCTCGATGTACGAGGGGTGGTTATGCGACTCGATCTTGAACGTGACGGCCCAGCCCTCGCCGATGTCGAGCACGCCGGCGTTCTCGCCCATGCCGACCATGAGGTGCTGCTTCATGGCGGGCGTGACCTTCTTGCCGAACTGGCGCAGGTAGATCTTCGACGACTTGTAGGAGCAGTGCTCGCTCCACATGACCGAGTACATCGCGAGCTCGGCGCTCGTGGGGCGCCGGCCGAGGATGTTGCGGATGCGCTCGTACTCGTCGGGCTTCAGGCCCAGCGCGGCGTACGGCTGCTCCTTCTCGGGAGTGGCGGCGGCGACGTCGACGGTGTCGAGCACCGCAGTCGTCGGGGCGGCGATGATTTCGGAGGTGTTGATGGTCACGAGTGGCGAGCTCCAAGATGGGCGGCGAGCGAGCGGATGCCGCGGGCGGATGCCTGACCCGCCCAGTCTACTTGTCCGCGCATACCGACCACCGCCGGTCGAGGAGCGCCGACGAAGTCGACGCGTCTCGAGACCCGCCGCCGCCCAACGCCTCCGCCCGCACTCGGCCCGCCCGCAGCATCCGCTCGGTAGAATGGTCGTGGTCGTCGGATCCCGTCGGCCCTGGGCGCGCACATCGGCGCGCACTCCTCGTGGCCGTTCGCGCACTTGCGGAGCCCCGCCCGCGCCACCACGAGCGACGTTCGTCCAGGTACTCCACATGACCTCCTCGATTCCCACGGTGCATCCTGCGCCGCCGTTCCCGTGGCTCGGGCTCATCACGCTCGCCGCCGCCGTCTTCCTCTCGGTCACGATCGAGATGCTCCCGACCGGGCTGCTGCCCGACATGAGCCGCGAGCTCGGGGTCGGCGAGCCGCTCGTCGGCCTGCTCGTCACCGTGTTCGCCGGCACCGTCGTGGTGCTCACGGTGCCGCTCTCGAGCCTCACCAAGCGCGTCGGCCGTCGCCGCCTCATCGTGATCACGCTCGCCGTGCTCGCGCTCAGCTGCGTGCTCACGGCACTCGCCCCGAACTACGCGACCGTGCTGGCCACGCGCGTGCTGGGCGGTGCGGCCCACGGCGTGTTCTGGTCGGTCGTCGGCGCGTACGCCGGCCACCTCGTGCCGAAGGAGCAGCTCGCGCGCGCCGTGTCGCTCACGGTCGCGGGCGGTTCGGCGGCCTTCGTGCTCGGCGTTCCGCTCGGCACCGCGCTCGGGCAGGCGCTCGGCTGGCGCACCGCGTTCGCGGCCATGGGCGCGCTGACGCTGCTCGGCGCCCTGCTCGTGTGGCGGTTCCTGCCGCCCGTGCGCCACCACGCCGGTGAAGCGGATGCCGCGCCCGTGCGGGTGCGCAAGGACCCCACGTTCGTGCCGGTGATCGTCGTCTGCCTCATCACGGCGACCGCCATGATCGGCATGTACAGCTTCTACACCTACGTCGCGCCGTACATGACCGACGTCATGGGGCTGCCGTCGAGCTCGATCAGCCCGATGCTGCTGGCCTACGGCATCGCCGGCGCGGTGGGCCTGGTGCTCGCGGGCGTCGTGCTCGGGCGCCGCCCGACGATCGGCCTCGTCGTGGCCATGGTCGCCACGGCGATCGGCGCGGCCGGGCTCGCCGCGTTCCCCGAGGTGCCGGTCGTCTCGATCGCCGCGTTCCTGCTCTTCGGCACGGCATTCGGCGCCCTGCCGACCATGCTGAACACGCGGCTGCTGCACTCGGCCTCGGCGAAGATCCGCGATGCCGCGGCGTCCTTCTACACGACCGCGTTCAACACGGGCATCGGCGGAGGCGCGCTGCTCGGCGCGGCCCTCTACGGTGTCATCGGCCTCGCCGCGCTGCCGTGGGTGCTCGTCGGCCTGTTCGCGTGCGCGACGACGGCGCTCGTCTGGACGGCGCTCGTCAACCGCGCCGGCCGCTAGGTCGCGGGCGTCAGGCCGTGCCGCCGCCGGGCGGGCCGATCATGAGCAGCACGGTGAACGCGGCCGCGACGGCGACGACGCCGACCGCGATCGAGATCACCGGGCGCGCGAGCACGAGTCGCAGCACGCGGTTCGGGGACGAGCCGTCGGCGGGGTGCTCGCCGGCCTCGCGGCGCCAGTCGCCCTCGAGGTGGCCGCGACGCACGAGCCACAGCTCGAACGGGATCGTCGCGTAGGGCACGATCGCCGTGAGGAGGGCGAACGCGATGCGCCCGAGGTTCCAGCGCTGGTTCACGCCGACGACGACGGCGATCACGGCGTAGGCGAGGAACACGAACCCGTGGATGCCCCCGCCGATGGTCACGGCGAGGTCGACGCCGAACCCGTACTTCAGCACCATGCCCGCGATCAGCAGCGTCCAGGTGATCGCCTCGGCGATGGCGAACGTTCGGTACAGGCGTTTCGGTGACACGATGCTCCTCGGGTGTGGTCCTTCCATCGTGTCATCAGGGCCTGAGGGGATGCCTCAGCCGAACGATTGATCGAGCGCGTACCCTTGACCGGTGACCGAACACGACGTACGCACGCTCGTCGAATCGCATCTGGCGACGATTCCCGACTTCCCCGAGCCGGGCATCCTCTTCCGCGACCTGACGCCCGTCTTCGCCGACGGTCCTGCCTTCCATGCCCTGTCCGAGGCGCTGACCGAGCCCTTCGCGGGTGGCTTCGACGTGCTCGCCGGTGTCGAGGCGCGCGGATTCCTGCTCGCCGGGGCCGCGTCGGTGCTGAGCGGTGCCGCTGTGCTGCCCGTGCGCAAGGCGGGCAAGCTGCCGCGCAAGGTGCTGCGCGAGGAGTACGCGCTCGAGTACGGCACCGCAGCGCTCGAGGTGCACGAGGGCGAGCTGCCGCCGGGCACGCGCGTGCTCATCGTCGACGACGTGCTGGCCACCGGAGGAACGGTCGCCGCCGCCGCCAGACTCGTCGAGCGCGCAGGATGGCAGGTCGCGGGCATCTCGGTCGCGATCGAGCTCGTCGACCTCGGCGGTCGCGCGGCGCTCGACGACCGCTACGAGACGTTCTCGTTGCTGCAGTACTGAGCCCAGCCGGCTGAGCCCTCGTCAGCCCCTACTCGCCGCTCGAGTCCGCTGCGGGCCCGAGCTTGACCGTGAACGTCGGCTTCAACTCGATCTCCACCTGGCTCGGATCGATGCCGGCGTCGCGGAGGGCGCTCTCGAGCGTCGCCGTGTCGGGCGTGCTGCCGTCCCCCTCGAACTTCGCGATGACGACGCCGTTCGAGCTGGTCACGGTCGTCAGCGTCCAGCCGACATCCGAACCCCAGGTCTCGGCGACGCCGTGCACCGCCGACTCGCGTGTGACGTTCTGAGCCGTCTGCACGCTCGTGATCGTGAGCGGCACGATCACGACGATGCCCATGAGGGTGAGCGCGATCGCCGTGTGCCGCCGCTTTCTCGCAACCTGGCGATGGTCGGCCGGCGGGGCCGCCAGGCGGCCTGCGCCGTACACGGCCATGACGACGATGCCCGTGCCGATGATCGCCGCCACGTTGGTGAGGAAGAGGAGCAGGGCCCCCAGCGACTCGTCGGGGGCGCCCGACTGCAGGGTGAGCCCGACCACCGAGAGCGGCGGCACCAGCGAGATCGCGATCGCGACGCCGGGCAGCGTGTCGGCGATGTCGCGTCGCACGAGCGCGATCGAGCCGACCACGCCCGTCGCGAGCGCGGCCAGCAGGTCGATGAGCCCGGGGGAGACGCGACCGGCGACCTGCGAGTTGTTCGAGGCGACGACCTCGTTGACCACCACGAGGCCGACGGCGAACCCGATGCCCACCGCGGTCGCGGCGCCGGCCACGAGCAGCAGCAACGAGCGGATGAGCCCGTCGCGGTCGCCGAGCACGGTCGCGAGCATCGTGCCCTGGATCGGCAGCATGAGCGGGGCGACGATCATCGCGCCGATGACCGTCGCGGTCGAGTCGGCCACCACGCCCGCAGCGGCGATGATCGACGACAGGATGAGCAGCAGCCAGAAACGGCTCAGCTTGTGCGGGGCCTGCGGGCCGTCGAACAGCACGGCGTCGCGCATGTAGGACAGGTCGTTCAGCTGCGGTTTCGTCTGCGCGGTCTCGCTCATGTCGGCCCCCTCGATGCTGCCGTCGGCAGGTCTGCGCGCCGATCATATCGACGCGGAGGCTGCGCCGACCGACTCACGCGCCCGGGGCTCACGCGCCCGGGGTCGCGCGCGCCCGGGGCTCACGCGCCCGGGGTCGCCGCCTGCCTGGCCCGCAGGTCCTTTCGCAGGATCTTGCCCGAGGTCGACTTCGGTACCACGTCGATGAACTCCACGGCCCGCACCTTCTCGTGCGGCGCGACGTGCTCCGCCACGTAGGCGATGACCGCGTCGGCGTCGAGGTCGGCCCCGGGCTGGGCCACGACGAACGCCTTCGGGATCTCCTGCCCGTCGTCATCGAGCACGCCGATGACCGCGGCGTCCGCGACATCCGGATGTCCGAGCAGCACGGCCTCGAGCACGGCCGGCGCGACCTGGTAGCCCTTGTACTTGATGAGCTCCTTCAGTCGGTCGACGATGCGGTACACGCCGTCGGCGGTGACGGTCGCGATGTCGCCCGTGTGCAGCCAGCCGTCGGCGTCGAGCATCTGGGCCGTCGCCTCGGCGTTGTTCAGGTAGCCCTTCATGACCTGCGGTCCGCGGATCCACAGCTCGCCGGGCTCGCTCGCCCCGTCGGCCGGCACGTCGACGTCGGCTCCGGACTCAGCGTCGACGACCCGAGCCTCGGTGCTCGGCAGCAGGTGGCCGATGCTCGAGCGATCGAGGTCGGGTCGGTCGAGCGGGATCACGTGCGTCACCGGGCTCGTCTCGGTCATGCCGTAGCCCTGGCAGACGATGCAGT
Organism: Agromyces aureus; assembly: GCF_001660485.1. GTDB lineage: Bacteria > Actinomycetota > Actinomycetes > Actinomycetales > Microbacteriaceae > Agromyces > Agromyces aureus. Next base: position 3,991,694 of record NZ_CP013979.1, on the reverse strand, counting down.
CCAGACGCTCGGCGACGAGCTCGGCGAGCGACCCGTCGAGCGGCGCCGCACCCGAGAAGACGACCTTGACGCTCGACAGGTCGGCCTCGGCGACGAGGGGATGCTTCGCGAGCGCGACGGCGATCGGCGGCGCGATGAACACCCACGTCGCGCGGTACTCGCCGATGACGCGCAAGAACTCGACGAGGTCGAACTTCGGCATCGTGACGAGGCTCGCCCGGCACTTCAGCGCGTAGTTCAGCAGCACGGTCATGCCGTAGATGTGGAAGAACGGCAGCACCGCGAGCACGCGATCCGACGACTCGAGGCCGATCGACTCGACGTTCTGGGCGACGTTCGCCACGAGGTTGCGGTGCGTGAGCATGACGCCCTTCGGACGCCCCGTGGTGCCCGACGAGTACGGGAGCACGGCGAGGTGCTCGGCCGGGTCGAACGACACCTCCGGTGCCGCATGTCCCTCCGACAAGAGGTCGCGCAGCGACGGATGCCCCTCGGCGCCGTCGAGCACCACGAGGTGGTCGTCGGCGATGCCGACCCGTTCGGCCGCGGCCTTCGCCTGGGGGAGCAGCGGCGACACCGTGAAGAACCAGGTGGCACCGGCATCCGTCAGCTGGTTCGCGATCTCGTCGGGCGTGTAGAGCGAATTGACGGTCGTCGCCGTGGCACCTGCGCGCAGGATGCCGTGGAACACCGTCGCGAAGGCGGGAACGTTCGGGCAGAGCACCGCCACCACGTCGCCCACGCCGACGCCGCGAGCGGCCAGCGCTCCGGCGAGCAGCTGGATCTGCCCGACGAGCTGGCCGTAGGTCGTCGTCGCCCCGCTCGTACCGTCGACGATCGCGACGGCCTCGAGGTCGCCCTCGGCCAGGCTCCCGAACAGGTAGTCGTACACGGACAGTTCGGGAACGGTCGCGTCTGGGCGCGGGCTGCTGGCCATCGGATCTCCTTCGATCAACGGGTGCAGCCATCATCCGTCATCGCCTGCGTCGAGGGAAGGGGCGGATGCCGCGGCAGCGGCGTTCGGGCGCGCACCTCAGTGTTCCCTGTCAACCGGGCCGAGGATTTGCGACCGCCGACCAGCCGCGAAACCCTGAAGTGATGACTTCGAACTTCCAGGCCTGGCTGGGTTTCGTCCTGGCCGTGCTCGTGATCGTCGCCGCGGTCTTCGTGATCTCGGCGGTCGTGTCGCTGATCGTCCGGGCGGTCGCGCGACAGCGGGACTGGGCGGGCATCCTCATCGAGCGCACGCGGTGGCCGGTCCGGTCGCTGCTGCTCGTGCTCGGGCTCTGGATATCGGTGCTGGCGGCCTTCCCGGATCGCCGTCGGGTCGAGGCGATCGACCACGTCTTCCTCATCGTCGTCATCGCAGTCGGCGCGTGGCTCGTGGCTCAGGGGTTCCTGTTCCTGACGGACCTCGGCATCCGCCGGTACCGGGTCGACGTGGCCGACAACCGCGTTGCGCGCCGCGCGCGGACGCAGCTGCAGATCGTGCGCCGCCTGGTGGTGGTGGTCATCGTGGTGCTGGCGCTCGGCATCATCCTGTTCACCTTCGACGCCGTTCGGGCGCTCGGGGCCTCGGTGCTCGCGTCGGCGGGCATCGCCTCGATCGTCGCCGGACTCGCGGCGCAGTCGGTGCTCGCCAACATGTTCGCCGGCGTGCAGTTGGCGTTCAGCGACGCGATCCGGGTCGACGACGTCGTGATCGTCGAGGGCGAGTGGGGCCGCATCGAGGAGATCACCCTGAACTCCGTCGTCGTCGGGCTCTGGGACGACCGCCGGCTCGTACTTCCGTGCACGTACTTCACCACGAAGCCGTTCCAGAACTGGACGCGCACGTCGAGCCAACTGCTCGGCGCCGTCGAGTTCGACCTCGACTGGCGCGTCTCGCCCGGTGAGATGCGCGAGCACCTCGACCACGTGCTCGAGCGCACCGAACTCTGGGACGGGCGGGCGAAGGTGCTCCAGGTGACGGATGCCGTCGGCTCCTACGTGCGCGTGCGCATCCTCGTCACCGCGGTCGACGCGCCGACCCTGTTCGACCTGCGCTGCTACGTGCGCGAGGAGATGGTGCACTGGATCCAGCGCACGCAGCCCGAGGCGCAGCCGGTTCAGCGCGTGCTGATGGCCGATGGGCGAGCGGATGCCGCGGGCGAGGCGCCGCGGTCGTCGCGGCCGTCGTCGCGTCCCTCGGCCCGCACCGCTGCTCCGGCCGACCACGAGGCGGGCGACGGCGACCGGGCCGGCCTGTTCACGGGAACCCCCGAGGCGGAGGAGCGCGCGATGGCGTTCACGCAGGCGATCCCGATCGTCAGGAGCGACGACGAGGCGACCGAGCGCTTCGACGACGACCGGGTGCGCGTCGGCGCCGTCGGCGCGAATGCCGACGGGCCGTGACCGGCCGTGACGGCCTGACGCGGGCTACGCCTCGACGAGCGACTTCTGGATCACGCTCGTGAAGAACGCGAGCCCGTCGATGCCGGAGCGCATCGCCGCCGCGGTGTCGGGGCCGAAGCCGGGCTCGACCGCGTGCTCGGGGTGCGGCATGAGGCCGACCACGTTGCCGCGATCGTTCGTGATGCCGGCGATGTCGCGCATGGAGCCGTTGGGGTTCACGTCGACGTAGCGGAACACCACGCGACCCTCGCCCTCGAGTCGGTCGAGCGTGTCGGCGTCGGCGATGAATCCGCCCTCGCCGTTCTTCAAGGGGATGGTGATCTGCTGGCCGGCGTCGAAGCCGCTCGTCCAGTCGGTCGAGGTGTTCTCCACGGTGAGCACCTGGTCGCGGCAGATGAACGAGCCGTGGTCGTTGCGGATCAGGCCGCCCTCGAGCAGGTGGGCCTCGGTGAGCATCTGGAAGCCGTTGCAGATGCCGAGCACGGGCATGCCGGCGCTCGCGGCCGACACGACCTCGGTCATGATCGGCGAGAGCGACGCGATGGCGCCGCAGCGCAGGTAGTCGCCGTAGCTGAAGCCGCCGGGCAGGATCAGCGCGTCGACGCCTTCGAGGTCGTGCGAGCCGTGCCAGAGGGCGACGGGCTCGGCGCCCGCGAGACGGACGGCGCGCTGCGCGTCGCGGTCGTCGAGCGAGCCGGGGAAGGTGATGACGCCGATGCGCATGGCCTCAGCCCTCCGACGGCGCAGAGGCCTCGGCGCTCTCGTCGCCGAAGTCGATGTTCACGACGTCCTCGATGACGGAGTTGGAGAGGATCTCTTCAGCGATCTGCTGCACGTTCGCACGCAGTGCGTCGTCGACGGGTCCGTCGACGGTGAGTTCGAAGCGCTTGCCGATGCGCACGGAGGCGAACCCCGCGTGACCGGTGCGAGCGAGGGCGCCGGCGACGGCCTTCCCCTGGGGATCGAGCAGTTCGGCCTTGGGCATCACGTCGACGACGATGGTGGGCACCGCGGTTCTCCGTCCGGTGTCGAGGGGTGGTTTGCCACGATTCTACCGGCCGCGCGCGCGTGCGCCGCACGGCCCCTCGAACGGCGCTGCCGCGGCATCCGCACCTCGAAGGTCGAGCGGTTTGCCATCGAATTGTTCCGCATGTATTATTCCGGATGGAATATCTGAACCGGAACAGGACGGAGGGCTTCGGATGTCGCACCTGAACCCGCTCGCGGTCTCCGCGCTCGCCATCCTGATCGAGGGGCCGATGCATCCGTACGAGATGTACCAGCTCATGCTGGCCCGCAAGGAGGACCGCGTCGTGAAGGTGAGCGCGGGCTCGCTCTACCGCGCGGTCGAACGCCTCGAACGCGACGGGCTGATCGCCGAGAGCGCCACCGAGCGCATGGGCAACCGGCCGGAGCGCACCGTCTACACCGTGACCGATGCCGGGCGCACCGCGTTCGACGAGAGCCTCGAGGAGATGCTCGCGCACCCGGTCAACGAGTTCCCGCTGTTCCCGGTCGCGATCGGCGAGGCTCACAACCTGCCCGTCGAACGCGCGATCGAGTTGCTCGAGATCCGTCTCGACGCGATCCGCGACGAGATCGCCTGGTTCGGCACCGCCCTGGCGCGCATCGCCGAGAAGGGCAAGCCCAAGCGCGTGGTGCTGAACGTCTACTACAGCCGGGCGATGCTCATCGCCGAGGCCGACTGGATCGCGCAGACCGTCGAGGAGCTCCGCACGGGCGAGCTCGACTGGTCGGCGACCGCAACCCCCACGACTTGACCGCCATGCGGTCGCATCCCACCTTCTGGAGGAATCACACATGACCACCGAACGAAAGCCATGGCCCGCCCTCTGGGCGCTCGTCATCGGCTTCTTCATGATCCTGGTCGACTCGACCATCGTCTCGATCGCCAACCCCACCATCATGCGCGACCTCGACACCGACCTCACGGCGGTGCTCTGGGTGACCAGCGCCTACCTGCTCGCCTACGCGGTGCCGCTGCTCATCACGGGCCGGCTCGGCGACCGCTTCGGGCCGAAGAACGTCTACCTCGTGGGCCTCGCGATCTTCACGCTCTCGTCGCTCTGGTGCGGGTTCTCCGACGACATCACCATGCTCATCGTCGCCCGCGTGGTGCAGGGCCTCGGTGCTGCGCTCATGACTCCGCAGACGATGGCCGTCATCACGCGCATCTTCCCGCCCACGCAGCGCGGCGCGGCCATGGGCCTCTGGGGTGCCGTCGCCGGTGTCGCCACGCTCGTCGGCCCGATCCTCGGCGGCGTGCTCGTCGACTCGCTCGGCTGGGAGTGGATCTTCTTCGTGAACGTGCCCGTGGGCGTCATCGCCTTCGTGCTCGCCGTGCGCCTCGTGCCGAAGCTCGAGACCCACCAGCACTCGTTCGACTGGCTCGGCGTCGTGCTGAGCGCGGTCGGCATGTTCCTCGTGATCTTCGGCATCCAGGAGGGTTCGACCTACGACTGGGGCACCATCACCGGGCCGATCACGGTCTGGGGCCTCATCATCAGCGGCATCGTCGTGCTCACCGCGTTCATCGTGTGGCAGCGGTTCAACCGCAAGGAGCCCCTGCTGCCGCTCGAGCTCTTCAAGGACCGCAACTTCGCCCTCTCGAACGGCGCGATCACGGTCGTCGGACTCGCGATCGTCGCGATGCCCCTGCCGCTCGCCTTCTACTACCAGGTCGCCCGTGGGCTCGAGCCCACCCAGGCGGCGCTCATGCTCGTGCCGATGGCGGTCGTCTCGGGCGTCATGGCGCCGTTCATCGGCCGCCTGACCGACCGTGTCGACCCCAAGTGGATCGCGTTCTTCGGCTTCACCATCACCGCGGTGTCGCTCTCGGCGATGTCGCTGCTGCTCTCGCCAGACGTCGAGCTGTGGGTGCTGCTGATCCCGGCTGCGGGACTCGGCCTCGGCCTCTCGGGCATCTGGGCGCCGCTCGCCTCGACCGCGACGCGCAACCTGCCGCCGCAGCAGGCGGGCGCCGGTTCGGGCGTCTACAACATGACCCGCCAGTTCGGCTCGGTCTTCGGCGCAGCCGCGATCACCGCACTGATGAACGCCCAGCTCGAAGCGAATCTGCCCGGGTATTCTCAGGCCGGCGGCGAGCAGGCGAGCACCGCGGGCCAGGCCCTCCCCGCGCAGATCGCGGGCGGCTTCACCGACGCCATGTCGCAGTCGCTCTGGCTGCCGGTCATCGCGTTCGCTGCCGGCGCCGTGCTCGTGCTCTTCTTCGCCAAGCCCAAGGTGACGGTCGCCTGGGGGCAGAAGGACGTCGATGCGAAGACGGATGCCGCGGGCCGGCCGACCGGGTCGCTCTCGACGGTCGACTGAGCTCAGCCCCCGAGCAACGACGAAGGAGCGTGTCGAGACCTTGCGGTCCCGACACGCTCCTTCGTCGTTCGGCGTGTTCCCCTTCGCCTGTCCTTGGGGCGGATCAGCGCCGGGTGATGCCCCGCACGATGAGCGCGAGCAGCAGCGCGGCGGCCGCGCCGACCGCGATCACGAGACCGGGGTTCTCGCGGTACTTCTCCTTCACGAAGCCGACGCCGTCGTCGATGGCACCGCGGCCCGACTCGTACGCGTGCTGCGCCTGGGCCTGGGCGGCGTCGAGCGCGTCGGCGCCGGCGTCCTTGACCTGCGTCGCGGCCGACTTGAGGCCGTCGACGGTGTCGTCGAGCGTGTCCTTGGCGCCGGCGACTGCGTCAGCGGCGGCATCCTTCGTCGCGGTGACGGCCGACTCGGCGGCGCCACGGGCGTTCTGCGTCGCATCCTTCACGTTCTCGGCCGCCGACGCCGCGGCACCCTTCACGTTCTCGGCGGTCGACGCCGCGGCATCCTTCACGCCGTCGACCGCGCCGGCCGCGGCATCCGTCGCCTGTGCTGCCGCTTCGCGTACCGAGTTCGCCGCGTTCGAAGTGGTTCGTTCCGTCTCCGACATGGTGGCCTCCAGCCGTTCGGGAACGGCGGCTCGTGATGAGCGCGCGCCGTTCCGGTGATCCGGCAATGCTAGGTCGGGCACCCGCCGATCGCCCGATCGTGCCCGAGGGGTTGTCACCGTGCGACGCGGGTGCTAGTCGATGCCGGCCTCGAGACGCTTCGTTCCTCGAGCGGGAGTCGGCTACGCGAGCCCGGCCCGCTCGAGCAGCACCTGCTTGAGCACGTCGCGCGTTGCGGCCATGCCGCGGTGCACCTCTTCGAAGCTCGTGGACAGCGGCGAGAGTCCGATGCGGATGCCGCCGGGATCGCGGTAGTCGGGAATCACGTCCTGCTGCCAGAGGCGGGCGACGACCTCGCGCATCTCGGGGTGGAAGAGCGTGACGTGGCCGCCGCGACGCTCGACGTCGTCGGGTGAGGCGAGGGTCACGCCGAGCGGCGCGAGCCAGTCGGCGGCGAGCGAGATCGCGTACTCGGTGAGCGCGATCGACTTCGCGCGGATCGCGGGCATGCCCGCTTCCTCGATCATCGCGAGCGTCTCCTGCATGGCGATCATGCCGACGATCGGCGCCGTGCCGCTGATGAAGCGCTGCATGCCGGGCGCCGGGCGGTACTCGGGCCCCATGAGGAACATGTCGGTCGTGCCCCACCAGCCCTGGATGGGCTGCTCGAGCACGTCCTGCAGGTCTTCGCGCACGTAGGCGAACGCGGGGGAGCCCGGCCCGCCGTTGAGGTACTTGTAGGTGCAGCCGACCGCGAGGTCGAAGCCCCACTCGTCGGCCTTCACGGGCACCGACCCCGCCGAGTGGCAGAGGTCCCAGAGCACGAGCGCGCCCGCGTCGTGCGCGATGCGCGTGAGCTCCGGCGCGTCGGCGAGGTACGCCGACCGGTAGGCGACGTGCGAGATCACGACGAGCGCGGTCTGCGGGCCGACGACTGCGGCGAGCTGCTCGGGCGTGACTCCGGAGGAGGTGTCGACCTCGATCCAGCGCAGGGTGAGTCCGCGCTCCTTCGCGATGCCGTCGAGCACGTAGCGATCGGTCGGGAAGTTGTCGGTGTCGAGCACGATCTCACGGCGGGCGGGGTCTCGGGCGACCTGGGCGTCGACGGCGGCGCGCGCGAGCTTGTAGAGCAGCACGGTCGTCGAGTCGCCGATGACCGTCTGGCCCGCCTTCGCGTCGATCACGGCTCGGCCGATGCGGTCGCCGATCTCGTTCGGCAGGCGCAGCCAGGACTCGTCCCACCCGCGGATCAGCCGCCCGCCCCAGCTCTCGCGCAGGAACTCCTCGACGCGGCCGATCGCCGACTTCGGCGGGCGACCGAGCGAGTTGCCGTCGAAGTAGACGAGATCGGTGTCGGCCCCCTCGAACTTCGCCCGGTGGTGTGCGAGCCCGTCGGAGCGGTCCATGCGTCGGGCGAACGCGAGCTGGGGGTCGAGCGTCACAGGGTCTCCAGTTCTTCGGCGGGCACGACGACGGCGGCGGCGAGCCAGGCGGGCAGGTCGTCGAGTGTCGCGGGTGCCGGGTCGGCCGCGAACGTCACGACGCCCTCGGCGGGTTCGTCGCGCGGCCAAGGGTCGGTCAGGGCGTCGAGCACGTCAGGTGCCGCGAGCCCCGCCTCGACGAGCAGGTCGAGTTCGCGCGGATTGACGCCGAGCGGCTGGTCGCCGTTGCCGAGATCGGTGCCGTAGAGCACGCGCCCGCCCGCGGCGTGGAACCGCCGGAGGTTGTCGACCGCGCGCTCGGCGTCGGGTGTGCGCTCCCCGTAGCCGGCGACGTAGAGCGTCGAGATCCACCGCTGCCCGAGCGCGACCGCCTGCGCGACGAGTTCGTCGTCGACGTGTTCGGTGAAGGGCGTGTGGGCGAGCGCGTCGACGCCGGCCTCGATCGCCAGCCGTGCCGTGCCGTCGCCCTCCACGTGGGCGACCACCGGCATCCGCCGTTCGTGCGCGGCCGCGACGATCTCGTCGAGCGTCGCCGTGTCGAACACGGGCCCGGCCGACGCGTTGAGGGCGACCTTGATGACGGATGCCCCGAACGCGTGCTGCTCGGCCACGGCCGCCTCGGCCGGCGAGGGCAGTGCGCCGCGCCCGTCGTCGGCGGCGGTCGGCACCTCGCGGGCGCAGCCCTCGACGGCCCAGGCGCGACCGACCGGATACCCGCCGGGCGCCGTGAGGAACGCGCCCGCGAAGTCGGCGCGGGGCAGCCCCTCGCGGCTACGGGCTGCGGTCACCACGTCGAGCGGGGCACCGAGGTCGACGACCCCGGCGAGGTTGCCGCCCGCGAGCGCATCGGGGCTGACGAGCATGAGGTGCACGTGGTGGTCGACGAAGGGTGGCAGGGCGACCCCCGTCGCGCCCGGATGCCCGCCGTTCAGCGACCGCCGCACGCGAGCGGCGAGCGGCCCGAGGTCGAGCCGGGAGGAGTCGAGCCGGGAGGAGTCGTCGAGCTGCGGCATCCGATCACCCGGGGATCTCGGTGCGTACGGCGTAGAGCTCGGGGAAGAACGTGAGCGAGAGCGCACGCTGCAGGAACGTCGCACCGCTCGACCCGCCCGTGCCCGACTTCGAGCCGATGATGCGCTCGACCGTCTTCAGGTGGCGGAACCGCCAGAGCTGGAAGTTGTCCTCGAGGTCGACGAGCTCTTCGCAGGTCTCGTACGCGGCCCAGTGCTGGTCGGTGTGCGCGTAGATCTCGGCGAAGACCGGCACGAGCTCGGGAACGAAGGTCCACGCCTGGGTCACATCGCGCTCGAGCACCGACTCGGGGATCGGGTACCCGGCCCGCGCGAGCAGCCGCAGGAACTCGTCGTAGAGGCTCGGCGTCTCGAGCGCCGCGGTCAGGATGGTGGTGGCTTCGGCATCCGCCTCGAAGACCTGCAGCATCTTCGCGTTCTTGTTGCCGAGCACGAACTCGACCGCGCGGTACTGGAACGACTGGAACCCGCTCGCGTTGCCGAGCACCCCGCGGAACTGCGCGTACTCGGCCGGCGTCAGCGTCGCGAGCACCGACCACTGCTCGGTCAGCGTCTTCTGGATGTGCTTCACGCGCGCGACGCACTTGAGGGCCCGCGCGAGCTCGTCGGCGCGCAGCAGGTCGCGCGCGGTCTCGAGCTCGTGCAGTACGAGCTTGAGCCACAGTTCGGTGGTCTGGTGCTGCACGATGAACAGCAGTTCGTCGTGGTGCTCGGGCCGCGAGATCGGCCGCTGCGCGCTCAGCAGGGTCGGCAGGTCGAGGTAGCCGCCGTAGCTCATGCGGTCGCTGAAATCCGTGACGACGGATGCCTCGATGCGGCGGGTGTTGCCTTCGACGCCCTCGGTGACGCTCTCGTCGGTACTCACGCGTCCAGCCTAGCCGCGGGGTCTCATCGTGAACGGGTCGGGCGCGGCGGGCGCTCCCCCCGACCGGTAGTACCGGCGGTCTGCCCGCCGCACCGCATCCTTCTCCCCCAAGAAGGCCGTTCGCCTCCGAATGGATGAAACGGAGTCGACCCTCCGAATACTATCGGATATCGCGCGTACAGTGAACTCCATGACGTCGAGCGCTTCACCGCGTCGCGATGCGCGACGCAACCACGAACGGCTCCTCGCAGAAGCGAGGACGCTCTTCACCGAGCGCGGAATCGATGCGCCGCTCGACGAACTGGCGACGCGCGCGGGCGTCGGGCCCGGCACCGTGTACCGCCACTTCGCGAATCGCGACGCCCTCATCCGAGAGCTCTACGACGCCGGCATCGGCGATCTGCAGGGGCTCGCGCCTGGAATCCTCGGTGCCGAGACCGGCTGGCGCTCGATCGAGCTCTACCTCGAGCGGCTCGCCGAGTGGCTCGCGGCCTCCCCCTACGTGCCCGCCGTGCTGCGGCGCATGGCCGAGCTCGACCCGACCTACAAGCCCGGAGCGGAGTTCGCCGAGGCGATCGCCGTCATGGTCGCCCGTGCGCAGGAGGAGGGCAGCCTTCGCACCGACGTCACGGCCGTCGACCTGAGCGTGCTCGTCGACATGCTCGGCAGCCTCGGGCAGTACGGCGGTGCCTACCTGCCGTTCTGGCGGCGCCAGCTCACGATCGTGCTCGACGGCCTGCGCGCGCGGCCCGACAACACTCCGGTGCCGGGCGTCGGGCAGGAGTTCGGGGAGTTCCACGACATGTCGCACGCCAAGGGGCCGACCCAGGCTGGGCCGGCGACGCCCGACTCGCCCGGCTCGCCGCTCTCGCTGGTCGAGTAGGCGCCACGCCCCCGTGGTCGAGTAGGCCCGCCAGCGCCGTATCGAGACCCGCCGCCGCTATCCGACGGCCGCCGACCCCGCGCGCACCTCGACGAGGTTCGCCCACGGGTCGTCGAACGACAGGCTGCGACCGTCGTCACGCGTCGCGACCTTGAAATGCGACATCCGCTCGCCCAACTCGCCGAGGTCGTCGGCGCTCGGCACGACGATCTCGACCTTGCCGAGCCCGAGTGCGAGCCCGCGGCGACCGGCGCCGCGACTGCCCCACGTGTTCATGGCCATGTGGTGGTGGTAGCCGCCCGCCGAGACGAAGAGCGCCTGGTCGCCCATGGCGGCCGTGGTCTCGAATCCGAGCCGGTCGACGTAGAACTCCCTGGCGCTCGCGATGTCGCCGACCGACAGGTGCACGTGCCCCACGACGGCGTCGCCGATGCCGGTACCGGATGCCGCGGCATCCGCTCCCCGTTGGCCGAGGTGTTCGCGAAGGTACTCGTTGGGGTCGAGGAAGATGGTCGCCATCTCGATCTGGCCGTGCACCCAGCTCCAGCCGGAGCGGTCGCGGTCGAAGTAGAGCTCGACGCCGTTGCCCTCGGGGTCGGTGAAGTAGAACGCCTCGCTCACGAGGTGGTCGGCGCTGCCCGTGAAGGTGCCCGGGTAGCGCGAGGCGACCGAGGAGATGGCGGTGGCGAGCGCCTCGCGGGAGTCGAAGAGCACGGCCGTGTGATACAGCCCGGCATCGCGCGGCGAGGCGTGCTTGAGCTCGGGGGAGTGCTGCAGGATCACGACTGGGGTCGTGCCGCGGCCGAGCACGGCGACCGGTCCATCGTGGCCCAGCATGTCGAGCGTGACACCGTCGCGGTAGTAGCCGATCATGCCGTCGAGGTCGCCGACGCGCAGGGTCACGGCGCCCATGCCGGTGTCTGCGGCCAGCAGGCCCGCGCCGTTCGGAGTTCCATTGGTTGTAAGCACAACTAATCATAACGCGCACGTCGGCCGGGTATTCCATCGGCGGTGAACTCGCCCTTGAAGCGGCGACATCGGCGTCTCTAGAGTGGAGCCCACACGCTCCGGGGGGACGCCGGGAGCATTCTTCAAGGGGGAACGAACCATGGGTATGGACAACCTGGTGCTCTACGTGGCGACGTACGACGACGCCGCGACGGCGACCGACGACTATCGCCTGCTCAAAGACGCGCAGTCGGCCGACGACCTCGAGGTCGTCTCGTCGGTCGTGCTGCGTCGCAGCGACGACGGCCGGGTCACCGTCGACGAGCACGGCACCGGCCAGGTCGCCGCCGGCGCGTGGATCGGCGGCGCGGCGGGCCTCGTCGTCGGACTCTTCTCGCCCCCGCTGCTCGCCGCCACGGCCATCGGCGCCGGTATCGGCGCGATCTCGGGCAAGCTGGCGAAGAAGCACGACGAGAAGAAGGTCGGGCTCGACCTCGAGCAGTACCTGCCGTCCGGCAGCTCCGCGATCGTCGCGGTCATCGACGACCGCTACCTCGATCGCATCGACAAGGCGCTCGGCCAGACCAGCAAGAAGGTCGACAAGGCCATCGACCGCGACGACTACGAAGCGCTCGAGAAGGCCATCAGCGAGGGCGGCGACAAGATCGCGAAGGCCATCGCCTCGTAGGCCACCCTCCTGGGCAGTACAGCTAGACGCCGAGACGGTCGAGCAGCTCGCGGTACTTCGCCGCGGTCTGCTCGACGATCTCGTGCGGCAGGGTCGGCGCGTGCTCGACGACGGACTGATCCCAGTTCGCGGCGAGCCAGTCGCGCACGATCTGCTTGTCGAAGCTCGCCATGCGACGCTCGGGCGTGGTCTCGGACTCGTACGTCGCGGCATCCCAGTACCGGCTCGAATCGCTCGTGAGCACCTCGTCGCCGAGGGTCACGATGCCCGTGGCACGGTCGGCGCCGAACTCGAACTTCGTGTCGGCGAGGATGAGGCCGCGCGACTCGGCGATGGCCTGGGCCTTGGCGAAGATCTCGAGCGAGAGCTCGCGCAACTGGGCCGCGACCACCTCGCCCACGATCTCGACCGTGCGCTCGTAGCTGATGTTCTCGTCGTGCTCGCCGAGCGGCGCCTTCCAGGCCGGCGTGAAGATCGGCTCGGGCAGGCGGTCGCCGTTCGAGAGCCCCTCGGGCAGACGGATGCCGCCGATGGCACCGGTCTGCTGGTACTCCTTCCAGCCGCCGCCCGTGATGAAGCCGCGCACGACGCACTCGATCGGGAACATGTCGAGCGTGCGGCAGAGCGTCGCCCGGTCGGCGAGCTCGGCGGGCACCTCGGGCAGGTCGAGCGCCTGCAGGCGATCGTCGAGCGGGTGGGCGAGGTGGTTGGGCACCTCGGGCAGCTGGCCGAACCACCAGCGCGTGAGCTCGGTGAGCATCGCACCCTTGCCGGGGATCGCCGGCTCGAGCACCTCGTCGAACGCGCTCACCCGATCGCTCGCGACCACGAGCACCACGGGCGAGAGCCGCAGCGGGTCGCCGGTCCAGGTGTCGTCGTCGTCGAGCACCGAGGTCGGCACGTACAGGTCGCGCACCTTGCCCGAGTAGACGTGGGTCCAGCCGGCGTACTCGGTGTCGGTCATGGTGCTCCCTGGTTCTGGTTGCTCGGCTGTTCTGGTTGCTGGGCGTCGGTGCTCGGCGCTGCGGCGCGGCGACCTACTCCGTCACGCGCGCGGCGATGTCGGTGCGGTACTGGCCGCCGTCGAGGCGCAGGTGTCCGAGCGCTTCGTAGGCGCGGCGACGGGCCTCGCCGAAGTCCTCGCCGACGGCGACGACGTTGAGCACGCGGCCGCCGGTCGCGAGCAGTGGCGGGTCGATGTCGGGTTCGGTCACCGCACCGATGGCGGTCGCCGCGTGCGCGATGTGCACACCGGGAACGGATGCCGCGGCATCCAGCCCCTCGATGGCGCGACCGGTCTCGGGGGCCTCGGGGTACCCCTCGCTCGCGAGCACGACCGTGACCGCGGCGTCTGGGCGGAACTCGGGGCGGGGCAGTCCGCCCAGCCCGCCCGTGGACGCGGCGAGCAGCAGGCCCGACAGCGGGGTCGCGAGCCGCGGCAGCACGACCTGGGTCTCGGGGTCGCCGAAGCGCGCGTTGAACTCGATCACGCGGATGCCGCGGGTCGTGAGGATGAGCCCCGCGTAGAGCAGGCCGATGAACGGCGTCTGCTCGTCGGCGAGCTGCTTCACGGTCGGCAGCGCGATCGTGCGGATGACCTCGTCGACGAAGGCCGCTTCGCTGCCGAAGTCGGCGTCGAGCCACGGCAGCGGCGAGTACGCGCCCATGCCGCCCGTGTTCGGGCCCTGGTCGCCGTCGCGCAGGCGCTTGTAGTCCTGCGCAGGCGAGAGCGGCAGCACGTGCGTGCCGTCGGAGAGCAGGAACAGCGAGACCTCCTGGCCGTCGAGGAACTCCTCGACGAGCACGGGCCCCTGCTGCAGGTAGTGGGCCGCGTGCGCGAGCGCGGCGTCGCGGTCTTCGGTGACGAGCACGCCCTTGCCGGCGGCGAGGCCGTCGGCCTTCACGACGTACGGAGCGCCGAACTCGTCGATCGACGCCTCGACGTCGGCGAGGGTCTCGGCGAGGCGCGCACGGCCGGTGGGCACGTTCGCCTCCTCCATGATGCGCTTCGCGAAGGTCTTGGAGCCCTCGAGCGCGGCGGCCGCCTTGCCCGGGCCGAACACGGGAATGCCGCGGGTGCGGAGCGCATCGGCGACGCCCGCGACGAGCGGGGCCTCGGGGCCGATGATGACGAGGTCGACGTCGTTCTCGAGCGCGTACTCGGTGACGACCGAGCGGTCGGTCGGGTCGAGTGCGATCGTCTCGACGCTGCCGCGGGCCGAGGAGGTCGCGGATGCCGCGATGCCGGCGTTGCCCGGTGCGGCGATGATCTCGTGCCCGGCCTCCTCGTCGAGGAGCGCGAGGATGATGGCGTGCTCGCGCGCGCCCGAGCCGAGGATGAGGATTCGCACCGGTTCAGGCTACCCGATCGGGCTCCCGGCCCCCGCGGCGTGACGCCCGTCGATGCGCGTGACGACGGGACCCGTGACCGTGGCGTGAGGGAGGATGGAGCACATGGCACGAGCGAGGATCGGCGACGACGAGGGGCGCGCGGCGGTGGCCGCCTGGCGGGCGGCATCGCGCGCGGCATCCGGAGCGCCCGGCGACGGCGACGGCGACGGCGACGGCGACGGCGACGGCGAGCCGGCCGCAGCTGGGCCGCCCGCGGCATCCGCCCCTCCATCGGTCGACCGCGCCAGCCTGGCGCTCGCCGTGCGCTACTCGCTGCAGCTGCTCGCCGAGCGCGCCCCGGGCGGCACCGTCGAGGTGCGCGTACCGCCGTTCGCCGCGGTGCAGTGCGTCGAGGGGCCCAAGCACACACGCGGCACCCCTCCCAACGTGATCGAGACGGATGCCGCGACCTGGCTGTCGCTGGCCACGGGCGCGCTGACCTGGGCCGACGCCCGAGACGCGGGCCGCGTGCACGCCTCCGGCCAGCGCGCCGACCTCGAGGGTCTGCTCCCGGTGCTGCGGGCCTGAGCGCTCGTTCCGAGACGATCGTCGGAATCCGTGGCAGGCTGCTGTGATGCAGTCACCGCAGACCTTGGATGAACCCGACCGTCGCCTGGCCGCGTCGTGGGCGGCGGACTGCGCCGAACGCGTCCTGCCGTTGTTCGAAGCCGAGGCACCCGACGACGATCGGCCCGCCGACGGCATCGCCCGGGCCAGGGCCTACGCCAGGGGCGAGGTCGACGCCGCGGGCCAGATCCGCGTACGGTTCGTCGCCGGTCGTGCCGCGCAGGCGGTGAGTTCGCCGGCCGCGGTCGCTGCGGCCCGTGCCGCAGCTCAGGCCGCCGGCGTCGCGCACATGGGCGCGCACGCGCTCGGCGCGGCGGCCTACGCCGCGAAGGCCGCGAGTCTCGCCGCGCCCGACCGCCCGAATGCCCTGCACGACGAGGTCGCCTGGCAGCTCGAGCACCTGAACGGCGCGACGCGCTCCGCACTGCTGCGGCTGCCGCTGCTCGGCACGGACTCGGCCGGCCCGCTCGGTTCCGGGCTGCTGGCGTCGGGCGTGCTCGGGTCGACGATCCGCGAGATCCAGGCCGCGATCCGCGCCGTGTGATCTGCGCCGTGTGAGGGGCGGCGCGGCGTGCTCGGGCTACTCGACCGCCGCTTCGCCCTCTGCTCGGCCGCCGATGGTCCTCCGCCGTTCGCGCCGCCCGCCGAGCACCCAGCCGGTCGCGAACGCGCTGATAACGGCGGCGACGGCGATCAGGGCCCAGCCCCAGCGCTGCGCGACCGGCATGATCGGTAAGCCGCCGACGAAGCCGAAGTCGCCGACGGCCTGGTACGCGAACCAGCCGAACGACGCGGACTGCCCCGGGACCACCACCAATACGACGCCCACGATCGCGAGTACGATCGTCGCGACGCCGACCGTCACGAGCCGGATCCTCATGCGTGCTCCCTCATGCGTGTTCCTTCGTATCGTGATCCGTCTGCGCCCAGAGGTGCCGCGGCGGCACCGCCTCCCACGGCCAGGTCTCGGGCGCGCCGGCCTCGACGACCTTGTAGCTCGGCGCGCCACGGATGCAGAGCCCCCAGAAGCGGGTGCGTCCGCACGACTCGCACGTCACGAAGCTCACGATCGTGTACTTCAGGTCGGATGCCGCGAGGGCCAGCATGTCGCCCAGTGGAACGTCGCTCCGCAGCACTCGCATGCGTCCATCTGCAACACGTTCCTCGAGAGCGGCGGACGTCTTCGTGATGTCGATATCGTGCGGCGGGGTGCCGGTGTTGTGCACCAGCGCGGAGTCGCACGTTGCGCAGTCGGTTCCCATCCCGAAACTGTACCGACGCCGAGACCTGCGGGTGCGCTGGACAGGGACGATGACCGGCGGGAGTGGCGACGCTCAGCGAACCGGCAGCACGAGCGGGACGCCCGTGCGCGGGTGCTCGATCACGTCGACGGGCTGTCCGTAGACGGCCTCGATGCGGTCGGCGGTGAGCACGTCGGCGGGGGAACCGTGCGCGACGACGCGTCCGCGTTCGAGCAGGGTGATCTCGTCGGAGTAGGCCGCTGCGAGGTTCAGGTCGTGCAGCACGACGACGACGGCGTCGCCCTCGGCGGCCTGGGCGCGCGCGAGGCGAAGCACATCCTCCTGATGCCGAAGGTCGAGCGCCGCGGTCGGCTCGTCGAGCAGCAGCACGGGGGAGCGCTGGGCGAGCACGCGGGCGAGCGCGACGCGGGCCTTCTCGCCGCCCGAGAGATCGGCGACGGGGCGATCGGCGAGGTGCGAGACATCCGTCGCCGCCATCGCGCGATCGATCTCGCGGTCGTCGTCGTCTTCGGCGGGGGTGCGCGCCCAAGGGTGGCGGCCCATCTCGACGATCTCACGCGAGCGGAACGAGAAGGTCACACTGTGCTCCTGCGTGAGCACGGCGCGGGTGCGCGCGAGTTCGCGCAGCGGCCACTCGGCGAGCGGGCGATCCCGCAGCACGACCCGCCCGGACGAGGGCACGCGGTCGCCGGCCAGCACCGAGAGCAGCGTCGACTTGCCGGCGCCGTTGGGTCCGAGCAACGCGTGCACGCGGCCGGGAATCGCCGCGAACGAGACATCCGTCAGCAGTTGCGCGCGATCGATCGTGACCGAGACGTGCTCGGCGACGAGGCCGCCCACGAGGCCGCCCACGCGCGACGTGGTCGGGCTCATCGCCACCCTCCCGCACCCTTGCGCTGGCGCCGAAGCAGCCAGAAGAAGAACGGCCCGCCCACGAGTGAGGTGAGCATGCCGATCGGCAGGTCGGCCATCGGCACGGCGGTACGCGCGACCAGGTCGGCGACGAGCAGCAGCAGGGCGCCGCCGAGCGCGCTCGCCGCGATGAGGCCGCGGTGGGCCGGGCCGATCACCATGCGCATGAGGTGCGGCACGATGAGGCCGACGAAGCTGATGATGCCCGCGAACGCGACGGCCGCGCAGGTGAGCACCGCGACCAGCACGATCGAGACGATGCGCACGCGCTCGACGTTGACGCCGAGGTGACGTGCGCTGCGCTCGCCGAGCGAGAACAGGTCGAGCTGTCGCGCGAGCACGAACGCGAACACGAGCGACACGGCGACGAGCGGCGCGATGACGCCGATCTCCTGCCAGCGCGAGCCGTTCAGCGATCCGAGCTGCCAGAAGATGATCTCCTCACGACTGGCGGTGTCGCCGAGGAACGTGAGCAGGGCCAGTCCGCCAGCGGCGAACGCGTTGACCGCGATGCCGGTGAGCACGAGCGTGACGACCTCGGTGCGCCCGCCCGAACGGCTCGCGAGGTAGACGACCATCGTCGTCGCGAGTCCGGCGAGGAACGACGCCCCGGCGGTCACCCAGTCGCTCGTCGCGGTCAGGCCGAAGACGATCGTGACCGCGGCACCGAGTGCCGCGCCCGACGAGACGCCGACGACCCCCGGCTCGGCGAGCGGGTTCGCGAACACGGCCTGCATGATCGTTCCCGCGACCGAGAGCGCCGCGCCGATCAGGATCGCGGCGACGATGCGCGGGAAGCGGATCGTCCAGAGGGCCGCGTCGACATGCGGTGCGGCCGCCGGCGCATCGCTCAGGCCGAGGCCGCGCAGCAGGCTGTTCCACACCTCGCCCGGTGCGATCTGCAGCTGGCCCATACCGGCGGAGACGAGCGCGAAGACGACGAGCGCGACCGAGAGCCCCGTGAACAGCGCGATGCGTCGGCCGGTCGAACGCCGGGTCTCGAGCGGGGCGGATGTCGCGACGGTCGCTTCTGGGGAGGCCTCGAGCCGAGTCATTCGCCCGTGCCCTCTGCGCTGCCGGAGCCGTTGCCGGTGTACGCGCCCGCCGCGGCGGGCGCGTACACCGCTCGCGCGAGCGCGTCGACGACGGCCGGTGTGCGCGGACCGAAGCCGAGGATCTCGGTGTCGGCCATGTCGACGATGCGCCGATGCTCGCCCGCGGGCGTCGCGGCGAGTGCCGGAAGGCGTTCGAGCAGTCCGTCGACGCCGCCGGTGGAGGCGAGGCCCTCGGTCATGACGAGCACGACGTCGGGTGCGGCCTGCACGAGCGCCTCGGCGGTGACGGGCCGCATGCCCTCCCAGCCGATCTCGCCGGCGACGTCGAAGCCGCCGACCGCGTCGATGAGCGAGTCGGCACCGGACTCCTCGCCGAAGAGGTAGTAGACGTTCGCGCTGCCGCGGACGTAGAGGAAGATCATCCGGGGCCGATCGGCCGGGTCGGCCGGGATCGACGCCTCGATCGGCGTCGTGACGGCGGCGAGCTCGGTGTCGATCGCGGACTTCAGCAGCTCGGCTCGCTCGGGCACCCCGAGCGCGGCGGCGATCTGGTCGACGAGCTCGCCGATGTTCTCGACGCTCCGCTCCTTGGAGACGATGACCACCGGGATACCGGCGTCACGCAGCTGCGCGAGCGCGTCGCGCGGGCCGAGCGTGGTGTCGGTGATCACGACCGTCGGGGCGAGCGAGAGCACGGCCTCGGCCGACAGCGTGTGGCCCTCCTGCGTGACCTCGGGCAGGTCGGCCGCTTCGGCGAACCCGGTCGACGAGTCGCGGCCGACGACCTGGTCGCCGAGCCCGAGGCTGAACACCGTCGCGGCGATCGTGCCGGTGATGTCGAGCGGCAGGATACGGTCGGTCGACTCGACGACGACCTCGACGCCGTCGACGCCGGTCACGGTCAGGGGAACGGCGGAGGTCTCGTCGGATTCGATGACCGGCAGGCTCGTATCGGCGAGGCAGGCCGTCGACGGGCCGTCGATCGTGCGAACGTCGGCCGCGAGCTCGAGCTGGTCGAACGGAGTCGAGGCGCCGGGGCACTCCGCCTCGGCGGATGCGCCGTCGATGGAGGCGCCTGCTCCGGTACCTGCGCCGGGCGTCGCGCAGCCCGCGAGCGACAGCGCCACGAGTGCCGCGAGCGTCGTGAGGGCGGCGCGCGCGTTTCGATGTCTCTTCATATTGAGGGTAGCCTTACCTCACCTTGCGCGGTGAGCGATCGTCCGCTTATGTTAGATGAGCCTAACCTAACTTCAGGCATCCCCCTCACCCGCTGCTTCGCCTCGGAACCCCTGGTTTCGTCGTGCTCGCGCGCCGACCCGGAGGTCCGCGTCTTGACGTCGCATCTGCCCACAGCTCCGCCTTCCCAGCCCGGAGCGAGTGCTCCGCCCACGGTCCGACGATGGCTGGCGGCACTGCTCGCCGCACTCCTCGTCATCGGCGGCACGAGCTTCGGCGCGGCCGCGGCGATGGCCGACGAACTCGCGCCCGCCCCGGTGCTCTCGGTCACGCCGGCGGCAGAGGTCGACCCCGCCGTCGAGAACACGTTCACCGTGTCGGGCACCGGCTACGTCGGTGCGGGCGCGGTCAATGGCGCATACGTGCTCCTCGGTGCGCAGTCGGTCTGGCAGGGTGGGGGCCCCCTGGTCAGCTCCGGATGGCTCGCGCAGGCGTGGGTGCCCGCCGCGCAGATCATCGGCGGTGCGTTCACCACGACGATCAAGATCCCGGCCGGCACGTTCGATTCCGCGGTGACGTACCAGGTCGCCTCATCGGCGGCGCACGGCCTGTCGGTGACGGATCGCACGCTCGACGCGTTCGCGCCCATCACCGTCAAGCAGCCCGCTCCGCCCGAGCAGGTCGCGAACCCGGTGCTGTCGGCCACGCCGGCGACCGAGGTCGACCCCGCCGTCGAGAACACGTTCACCGTGTCGGGCACGGGCTACGTGGGTGCCGGCGCTGCGAGCGGCGCCTATGTGCTGCTCGGTGCGCAGTCGGTCTGGCAGGGCGGCAGTGCGCTGCCCGGCTCCGGATGGCTCGCCCAGGCATGGGTTCCCGCCGCGCAGATCGTCGGCGGTGCGTTCACGACCACGATCAAGATCCCGGCCGGCACCTTCGATCCGAAGGTGACGTACCAGGTCGCCTCGTCGGCGGCGCACGGGCTGTCGGTCACCAACCGCACCCTCGACGCGTTCGCGCCCATCACGGTCAAGCAGCCCGCACCCGTCGCGAGCCCCGTGCTGTCGATCACCCCGGCGACGGATGTCGATGCCGCCGTCTCGAACACCTTCACCGTCTCCGGCACGGGCTACATCGGCCCGGGCGCCGCGAGCGGCGCCTACGTGCTGATCGGCACCCAGTCGGTCTGGCAGGGCGGCACTGCCCTGCCCAGCGCCGGATGGCTCGCGCAGGCCTGGGTGCCCGCCGCCCAGATCGTGAACGGCGCGTTCACCACGACGATCACCGTTCCCGCGGCGAAGTTCGACCCGTCGCTGACGTACCAGGTCGCATCGTCGGCGGCGCACGGCCTCTCGGTGACGAACCGCACGCTCGACGCGTTCGCGCCCATCACGGTCAAGCAGCCCGCGCCCGAGCCGGCGAAGCCGACGCTGTCGGTGTCGAAGACCGAGGGGTTGAACCCCTCTGGTGAGGATCTGACGATCACGGCGGAGAACTACGCGACCGGGTTCAAGTCCTCCTACGCCCCGGGCGAGGCCGGGTTCTACCTCCAGGTCGGCTGGCTGGCCGAGACCTGGAAGCCCTCCGAGAAGGCGCCCTCCTCGGCCCGCACGAACGCCGCCAACACGTGGGTCGCCGATGAGGCGAACACGATCGCGCCCACGAAGTGGACGAAGAACGTCGACGGCACTGCGGATGTCTCGTGGACCATCGAGGTGACGAAGGCCGCGATCGATGCGAAGGCGAAGGACGGGTACACGCTCGCGGTGTTCACGCTCGGCGCCGGTGGTGCCGTGCAGGCCGCGAACGAGCTCGCCGTGCCGATCAGCTTCGCGCCGGCGACGCCGACCCTGTCGGTGTCGAAGACGGAGGGTCTGAACCCCGCGGGTGAAGACCTGACGATCACGGCGGAGAACTACGCGACCGGGTTCAAGTCCTCCTACGCTCCGGGCGAGGCCGGGTTCTACCTCCAGGTCGGCTGGCTGGCCGAGACCTGGAAGCCCTCCGAGAAGGCGCCCTCCTCGGCCCGCACGAACGCCGCCAACACGTGGGTCGCCGATGAGGCCAACACGATCGCGCCGACGAAGTGGACGAAGAACGTCGACGGCACGGCGAACGTGTCGTGGAAGGTGAACGTGACCAAGGCCGAGCTCGACGCGAAGGCGAAGGACGGGTACACGCTCGCGGTCTTCACGCTCGGCGCCGGTGGTGCCGTGCAGGCCGCGAACGAGCTCGCCGTGCCGATCAGCTTCGGCGCGCCGATCGAGGCCCCGAAGCTGAGCGTCGAGCCCGTCGCGGGGGTCGACCCGGCGACGAAGAACACGCTCACGATCACGGGCACCGGCTTCACCGGGGCGGGTGCCGCGAACGGCGCGTACGTGCTCGTCGGCGAGACCTCGATCTGGAACGGTCAGGGCCCGCTCGTCAACGACGGCTGGATCGCGTCGACGTGGGTGCCGACCTCGAAGATCGTCGACGGCTCGTTCACGACGACCTTCACGATCGCGGCCGGCAGCTTCGACCGCTCGAAGACCTACCAGGTCGCCTCGTCGGCAGCCCACGGGCTCTCGGCGACCGACCGCTCGCTCGACGCGTTCGCGCCGATCACGCTCCTCCCGAGCACGGGCGGCGGCAACAACGGCGGCAACAACGGAGGTGGCACCGGCGGCAACCCCGGCGGTGGCACCACCACGCCGCCCGTCGTGATCGCGGCCGGTTCGCTCGACTGGGGCGTCTCCAGCTCGTTCCGCGCGTACATCACGGGCGTCAACGCGAACGGCTCGATCGCCGTCGGCGGCGGCGCCAGCTCGAACGGCTCGTCGTTCCGCTTCGTGCAGTCGGGCAGCTCGTTCAGCCCGATCACCACGACCGGCTCGGCCGACTACGCCGGAACCGTGCGGTTCACGGGCCACAACGGTGCACTCGACCTGAGCTTCAGCAACCCGACCCTCGTTGCCAAGGGTGTCGGTTCGGCGGCGCTCGTCGTCTCGGTGAACGGCGACCGCGTCGAGCTCGCATCCGTCGACCTGGGGTCGGCGACGCGTTCGATCGTCGATGGAGCGACGCGCTTCGCCAGCGCCCCGGTCACCCTGAGCTCGGCCGGAGCAGCCGCCTTCCAGGGCTACTACGGAGCAGGTCAGAGCCTCGACCCGCTCACCGTCGTGATCGGCTCGGCCGGTGTCGCCGCGGGCGGCAACGGCGGCGGTACGGTCGTCGTCGCATCCGCACCCTCGGCGGCGGCCGTGAAGAAGAGCTTCCCGGCCACCCCGCCCGCGACGACCGGCATCGTGCTCGATGCCGCGTCGCTCGAGGCGCTCGGTGCGGGTCAGCGCGTCACCGTGACGGCCGGCGGCTTCGAACCGAACGAGTCGGACGTCGCGGCCGTCGTCTATTCGACGCCGATCGTGCTCGCCGAAGACCTGTCAGCCGACGCGGCGGGCAACGTCACCTGGACGGGCAGCATTCCCGCTTCGCTCGAGCCGGGCACGCACACCCTGACCTTCCAGGGCTCGACGTCGGTCGGCGTGCAGTTCGTCGTGCCGGCCGCGGCCGCCGGCACCTGCAAGGTGACCGCTGGAAGCCTCGACTGGGGCTTCAAGGAGTCCTTCCGCAGCTACCTGACGAGCGGCATCGCCAACGGCGACTGGACGCTCACCGGCGTCACCGAGAATGGCGGCATCTTCGCCTTCACGACCGCGTCGGGCACGCTCGACGAGTCCGGTCGAGGCGTGCTCGCCTACGACGGCACGATCGAGTTCACCGGCCACGACGGCGCCCTCGACACGACGATCGCCAACCCGAAGATCGAGCTCGACGGCGAGGGCGGCGCGACGCTGCTGCTCGACGTCGCGGGCACGACGCAGGACGGCGCGCCGATCGACCTGAAGTCGGTGCGCTTCGCCGACCTCGAGCTCACAGACGGTGTCGAGGTCGTCGACGGTGTGCTGACCGGCGAGGCGACGGCAGTGCTCACGACCGACGGCGCGGCCGCGTTCGGAACGTACCCGGCCGGCGAGGAGCTCGACCCGGTGTCGTTCACCGCCACCGTCTCGAGCGACTGCGTCGTGGCCGCTCCGGCCGCGGTCGAGGCCGCCGACGTCGACGACGCGAAGGCGAAGTCGACCGCGATCGACGAGACCGCAGACGCCGGATCGACGTGGTGGATCTGGGCGCTCTCGGCCGCGCTCCTGGTGATCGTGCTCGCGATCGTCGCCGTGCTCGTCATCCGCTCGCGTCGCAACTCGACCCAGAGCTGACACCGAGTCACCCGCCGGGCCGTCGACCTCACCGGGTCGGCGGCCCGGCGTCGTCTTCAGCGGGTCGGATGCCGCGCGGCGGGCGTTCAGCCGCATGCGCGACAATGGTGGGGTGAGCAACGCCCCCATCCCCGCCGAGTCGAACGAGCCCGCGGCCACCGCAGCCGTCGAGCCGATCATCGTCGAGTCCGCCGCACCCCAGCCCGCTGCGGCATCCGAGGTCCTCATCGAGACCGAGGTCACGAGCGACACCGTCACCGTGCGTCGCGCGCCGAAGTACGGCCGGTTCATGACGCTCGGCGCCGGTCTCGGCGCGATCGTCGCGCTCGTGCTGACGCTCTCGTTCACGCCGCAGCAGAGCGAGTTCGTGCCGGTCGGCACCGACGGCGGCCAGGTGTTCGGGTTCCTGCTGCTGATCTGCGCCTCCATCGGCGTCGCCCTCGGCGCCCTCGTCGCGCTCGCGTTCGACCGTGCCCTGGCCAAGCGCGCGGCGTCGGTCGGCGTCGAGCACGAGGTCGCGCACCGCGTCGACGAGACGCCTTAACGCTCGCCCCCAGACGTCGAAGGGCCGCCCCGTGATCGGGGCGGCCCTTCGTGCCTTCGCCGTGCACGCGACATCCGGATGCCGCGTGCCGACGTCGTTCAGCTGAGCTGCGTCTGCTCGACCCAGCCGAGGTACTCCTCGCTGACCGTGCCCGTGACGTACTCGCCCGTGAAGCACGACAGGTCGAGCGCCTCGATGGAGGTGCCCTCGGTGATCGCGGCCTGCAGGTCGGCGACCTCCTGGTAGATCATGTGGTCGGCGCCGAGCTCGGCCCCGATCTCGGGAATCTTGCGGTCGTGCGCGATGAGCTCCTGACGCGAGGGCATGTTGATGCCGTACACGTGCGGGAAGCGCACGGGGGGTGCCGCCGAGGCGAAGGTCACCTTGTTCGCCCCGGCGTCGCGGGCCATCTGCACGATCTGCTGCGAGGTGGTGCCGCGCACGATCGAGTCGTCGACGATGAGGATGTTCTTGCCGCGGAACTCGGTGCCCATGGCGTTCAGCTTCTGACGCACCGAGCGCTTGCGCTCCGACTGGCCGGGCATGATGAACGTGCGGCCGACGTAGCGGTTCTTGTAGAAGCCCTCGCGGTATTCGATGCCGAGCTTCTGGGCGACCTGCATGGCCGACGGGCGCGACGAGTCGGGAATGGGCATGACCACGTCGGCATCGCCGAGCGGCATGTGCTTCGCGATCGTGTCGGCGAGGCGATCGCCCATGCGCAGGCGCGACTCGTAGACCGAGATGCCGTTCATGACGGAGTCGGGGCGGGCGAGGTAGACGTACTCGAACGAGCACGGCACGAGGCGCGGGTTCTTGGCGCACTGGCGCGAGATCATCTGGCCGTCGAGCGTGATGAAGATCGCCTCGCCGGGCTCGACGTCGCGCACGATCTCGTAGTCGCCGTTCTCGAGCACGAGCGACTCGGAGGCGACGATCCACTCCTCCTTGCCCTTGGAGGTGACGCGGCGTCCGAGGATCAGCGGGCGGATGCCGAACGGGTCGCGGAACGCGAGCAGGCCGTGGCCGGCGATGAGCGCGATGACCGCGTAGGAGCCCTCGACGCGCTCGTGCACCTGCTCGACCGCGGCGAACACCTGGTCGGGGTCGAGGTCGAGGCCGGTGATCTGCCCCTGCAGCTCGGTCGCGAGCACGTTCAGCAGCATCTCGGTGTCGCTCGTCGAGTTCACGTGGCGACGGTCGATGCGGAACAGGTCTTCGCTCAGCTCGCGCGTGTTCGTGAGGTTGCCGTTGTGCACGAGGATGATGCCGTACGGCGCGTTCACGTAGAACGGCTGGGCCTCCTCCTCGCGCTCGGCCGCGCCCTTGGTCGTGTAGCGCACGTGGCCGAGGCCGATGTTGCCCATGAGCGAGCGCATGTCGCGCGTGCGGAACGCCTCGCGCACCTGCCCGCGCGCCTTGGCCATGTGGAACACGGGGCCGTCGGCGGTCGCGATGCCGGTCGAGTCCTGACCGCGGTGCTGCAGGAGGAGCAGGCTGTCGTAGACCTGCTGGTTGACGGGTTCGGTCGAGACGATTCCGACGATGCCGCACATGCGAGCGATGGCTCCTCGAAGGTGGGGGAAGGGTGTCCGAGCGGACTGCACAATCCTCCCACACGTGCGCGTGTGAGCCGACTGGGTGCGGGCTGGTGCTCGGCTGAGCATCGAGCGTCGCACCTGCGCGGCATCGGCGGCCTGATCAGCCGCGCTTCTTGGCCCGCCAGCCGCGCGTCGCGACCGAGATCTCGTTCCACGCGTTGATCGACACGAGCAGTGCGAGCAGTGCGGCGAGCTCGTCATCGGTGAAGTGAGCGGATGCCTCGCTCCACACTCCGTCGGGCACGTGCGTCTCCGAGAGGCGGGTCACCGAGTCGGTCAGCGCGAGGGCGGCACGTTCGCGGGCGGTGAAGAAGTTGGCCTCGGGCCACACGGCGACGGCGAAGATGCGCTGGTCGGATTCCCCGGCCTCCCTGGCGTCGTGGGAGTGCAGGTCGACGCAGTAGGCGCAGCCGTTGAGCTGCGAGGCGCGCAGCTTCAGCAGGTCGCGGAGTCCCTGCTCGATGCCGGCGCGGTCGGCCTCGGCGGAGGCGGCGTCGTCGAGCGCGCTGACGGCGCGGGTGAAGGCGGGCGCGACGCCGTCGAAGTCGAGGCGGCGGGCGGGGGTGATGGTCGTCGTCGTCGTGGTCATGGGGTTCACGGTACGGAGCGAGATCGACGCTGGTAACGTCCATTCCCATGGCGGATGACTGGGCCAATGCTGGATTGGATCTCCACGTCGTGCTCGACCCACGGCACAAGGTGCAATCGCTCGAGCGCGCGTTGCGCGACGCCATCGACGACGGCTCGCTCGCGGCCGGAACGCGGCTGCCCGCCTCGCGCGCCCTCGCCGCCGATCTCGGCATCGCGCGCAACAGCGTGGTCGAGGCCTACGAGCGCCTGCTCGGCGAGGGGCGGCTCGAGGCTCGCGTCGGATCGGGCACCAGGGTGCGCGAACGCATCGCCCCCTCACCGGCCTCGGCGTTGGCACCGGTCACGCGTTCGACGCGGTTCGAGCTCGACCTCAGGGGCGGGCTGCCCGACGCCTCCGCCTTCCCGCGGTCGGCCTGGCTGGCCGCCATGCGCGAGGCGCTCGCCGAGGCGTCGAGCGCCTCGCTCGGCTACGGGCCGACCGAGGGTGTCGCGCCGTTGCGGGCCGCGCTGGCCGAGTACCTCGCCAGGGCCAGGGGCGTCCGCGCGCAGGCCGGCGACGTCATCGTCACGCACGGGTTCGGCGAGCTGCTCGCGCTCGTCGCCCGCGCGATCGCGACCCGAGGCGGCCGCCGCATCGCCGTCGAGGCGTACGGGCACGTCTCGCACCGCGAGGTGCTCGAGGCGGCCGGACTCGAGCTCGTACCGCTCGCGGTCGACGCCGAGGGGGTCGACGTGGCCCGCCTCCACGACGCGGCCGTCGATGCCGTGCTCCTGACCCCGGCGCACCAGTTCCCGACGGGCGTGCCGCTCTCGTCGGCGCGTCGAGCCTCGCTCGCCGAGTGGGCCGCCACCGGGGGCATCGTGATCGAAGACGACTACGACGGCGAGTTCCGCTTCGACGGGCGCTCGATCGGGGCGTTCCAGTCACTCGCGCCCGACTCCACCGTCTATGGCGGCACGGCGAGCAAGGCGCTCTCGCCCGCCGTCGGCATCGGCTGGGGCGTCGTGCCGCCGATGCTCCGCGACGGGGTGCTCGCCGCGCGCCGACGCACGGGCGCGGCGACCGACGCGATCGGGCAGGCGGCGCTCGCCGTGCTCGTCGCCTCGGGCGGATACGACCGCAGCGTCCGCACCCTGCGCACGCGCTACCGGGCCCGCCGCGAACGGTTCGAGGGGCTGCTCGCCGAGGGCGCGCCCGACGCGAAGGTGCTCGGCCTCGCCGCCGGCCTCCACTGCCTGCTCGAACTGCCCGAGGGTGTGCGCGAGGAGGACGTCGTCGCGGCCGGAGCCGAGCGCGGCCTGCGCTTCGACGGCCTCGCCGCCTATGCGGCCGACCGGGCCACGGCGTCGAGCCGGCCGCCGACGATGGTCGTCGGGTTCGGCGCACCGCCCGACCTGCGCTTCGAGCAGGCCGTCGCGGCGGTCATCGCCTCGATCGACGCGGCACGCTGAGCCGTTCGCGATGCCCGAGGCGCAGGCGGCACCGGCGGCGTCAGTACTCCGACGGCTTCGCGAGCACGGCCATCGTGCAGCGCGACACGCAGACGAGCTTGCCGTTGTCGTCGGTGATGCGGATGTCCCACACCTGCGTCGTGCGGCCGCGGGTGATCGGCCGCGCCTCGCCGTGCACGAACCCGTCGGCGACCGGGCGCACGTGGTTCGCGTTGATCTCCATGCCGACGCAGTAGAACTGCTCGGGGTCGACGGTGAAGCT
Source organism: Agromyces aureus (assembly GCF_001660485.1). Classification (GTDB taxonomy): domain Bacteria; phylum Actinomycetota; class Actinomycetes; order Actinomycetales; family Microbacteriaceae; genus Agromyces; species Agromyces aureus. The sequence continues at coordinate 3,963,418 of NZ_CP013979.1, read as the reverse complement.
CGCGCCCCAGCTCGCGAGGGTCTCGGCCAAGGCGACGGATGCCCCGCCGTGCAGCACGCCGCCCGGCTGACGCGTGCGGCCGTCGACCGGCATCCGTCCCTTCAACGATTCATCGGTGACCTCGGTCATCTCGATGCCGAGGGAACGGATCGCGGTGCCCTCGCAGCGTGCATTCGCCCACTCGACCGAGGGCTCGCCGAACCAGATGCTCATGCCTCCGAGTCTGGCACGCCTCCCGCCTCCGCCGGTCGAGGAGCACAGCGTCTCGAGACCAGCGCCCCGGGAACCCCTACGCCAACTCCGCGATGATCGGATGGATCGCATCGTCGAACGCCGACGCATCCGACCGCAGCGAATCCGTCACCGCGACGGTCTTCTCGCCGATCCACCAGACGCCGGACGTCGCGAGCGGCAGCACCTCGACGTTCAACTCGAACGAGTGGGCCCGGCGTCCGACTTCGCGTTCGTGCTCGGCGATCGTGCCGGCGTAGGCGCGGTACGAGTCGCCGCGCCGCGCACTGGATGCCGCACGGTAGGAGTCCTGCGTCCATTCGGCCCAGGCGCGCGCGGCCTCGGCGTGCGCCGGGATCGCGGCGAGCAGCACCTCGGCGCCCGAGACCGGCAGTGCGATCTCCGTGTCGTACGCCTCGACGAGTTGCAGGGGCACGGCCGACGGATGCGCCTCGGGTTCGACCGTCATCGCCCACCAGTCGCGCCACTGCGCCTCGAGCAGGTCGTGCTGGTCGATGACGAGCGTCGCGCCGACCTTGCCGACATCGCGCACTCGCGGCAACTCGACCGGGGATGCGACCCCGAGCGCCGCGCGGAGGTACAACGCGATCAGCACCGGCCGACTCGCGTTCTCTCGGATCACCCACGACGGTGTGCCCTCGTGCATGCCCGGATTCTACGCTCGGGCGGGTCGCGCGGCCGGGATGCCGGGACGAGCGGGTTTCGGCGTGCCGTGCGCCGGGTACCCTTGTCGGGTGAGCGCGAACTCGTCCTACGCCGCTGCCGGAGTCGACACCGCAGCAGGCGACCTCGCCGTCGAACTCATGAAGGCCTCCGTGGCCGCGACGCACGGTCCCAACGTGCTCGGCGGCGTCGGCGGATTCGCGGGGCTCTTCGACCTGTCCTTCGCGAAGGCGTACGAGCGGCCGCTGCTCGCCACGTCGACCGACGGCGTCGGCACGAAGATCGCGATCGCGCAGGCACTCGACAAGCACGACACGATCGGTCAAGACCTGGTCGGCATGGTCGTCGACGACATCGTCGTGGTCGGCGCGAAGCCGCTCTTCATGACCGACTACATCGCGTGCGGCAAGGTCGTGCCCGAGCGCATCGCCTCGATCGTCACCGGCATCGCGAAGGCGTGCGCCGAGACGGGCACCGCGCTCGTGGGCGGCGAGACCGCCGAACACCCGGGGCTCATGGGCGTCAACGACTACGACGTGGCCGGTGCGGCCGTCGGCGTGGTCGAGGCCGACCGCCTGCTCGGTGCCGAGCGCGTGCGCGACGGCGACGCGGTCATCGCGATCTCCTCGAGCGGCCTGCACTCCAACGGATTCTCCCTCGTGCGTCACATCCTGGCGAACGCGGGCCTGCACTACGGCGACACCGCGGCCGACCTCGGCACGACCTGGGGCGAGGCGCTCCTCGAACCGACCCGCCTGTACAGCGGCCCGCTCGTCGAACTGCTCGCCGACGAGCGGCTCGGTTCGAGCATCCACTCGCTCTCGCACGTCACCGGTGGCGGCATCGCCGCGAACCTCGCCCGCGTGATGCCGGTCGGCTCGTGGGTCGAGGTCGACCGTTCGACGTGGTCGCCCGCCGCGGTCTTCCGCTCGCTGAGCGCGCTCGCCGGTTCGACGCTCGAGAGCTCCGAGGGCACCTGGAACCTCGGCATCGGCTTCTTCGCCGTCGTCGAGGCGGATGCCGCGGCCGACGTGATCGCCGCGCTCGAGCGGCTCGGTCTGCCGTCCTGGCAGGCCGGCACGGTCACCATCGGCGCGCGCGACCTCGACGGCTTCGAGCAGGGCGCCAAGGGCGTCGACGGCGGAGCGGTCCGCCTCGTCGGCGGTTACTCGAGCTGACCTCCGGGGTTCGACGCATGTCGCAGACGAACGCACCGGCACCGCACACCGCACAGGCCGTCTCGATCGGCCTGATGGGCACGACCTCGCCCGAGACGCTGCTCGCGCTCGCCCCGCGCATCGAGCGCCTCGGCTTCGACGCGCTCTGGCTCAACGACGTGCCGGGCGGCGACTCGCTCGACGGACTCCGCGTCGCGGCATCCGTCACCTCGAACCTGCGCCTGGCGACCGGCGTGATCCCCGTCGACCGTCGTCCCGCCGCATCGCTCGACGTCGACGGCCTGCCCGTCGGGCGTACGTCGCTCGGCATCGGCTCTGGCCGTGCACCGCGGCCGCTCGGCGCCGTGCGCGATGCGATCGCCGAGCTGCGCGAGCGGACCGATGCGTCGATCGTGGTCGGCGCGCTCGGACCGCGGATGCGCCGCCTCGCGGCCGAGGAAGCCGACGGCGTGCTGCTCAACTGGCTGACTCCGGATGCCGCGTCCACCGCGATGCGCGAGCTCGCCGCCGACGCGAACGGTCGCCCGACCCGCGGCGTGCTCTACGTGCGCACGATCGTCGACGAGGCGGCCAGGCCGATGCTCGTCGAGGAGTCCACGAAGTACGACGCGTTCCCGGCCTACTCGGCCAACTTCGACCGGCTCGGGTTCCGGGCGATCGAGTCCACGATCGACGACGCGGCCGGTCTCGCGGCGTACGCGCGTGCGAGCGACCCGCTCGACGAGGTCGTGCTGCGAGCGATCACTCGGGGTTCGACGCGCGCCGAACTGGAGTCGTTCGTCGAGCAGGCGGCCTCATGGCGCGCAGAACTCGCGGAAACGCACAAGTACAGCTGAGCAGGCTACGCGCGTTGCTCGTGCTGTTCGTCGTCGGTCGCGTAGCTGTCGTCGTCGTCGTCGGCAGCGTACTCCGCCCACTTCGCAGCTTCTTCGGAATATTCGTCATGCGAACTACTCGTGAGTTCGCGCTCAAGCGCGTTGTAGTCGGTGTTCGGGCTGAAGTACTTCAGCTCCCGAGCGACCTTGGTGTGCTTGGCTTTCTGACGGCCGCGCCCCATGCGTGACCCCCTTACGACGTCTGGCCAGGTGGAATGCTCTTCACCCGGCGCTTCTGGTTTATATGAATTTCGTCCGGCCGTCAGTTTAGCACCGCCGTCAGGCACTCAGACGTTGCCATGCACAGCGGCCGAAGTGCACTCGGAGTTGGGCGCGCGCACAGCTGGGCATGGTTCGATGGAGGCGTGACGTCGAGCCCTGAACGCGTGAAGATCGCGGTGATCGGCGCAGGGCAGGCAGGCCTCTCGGTCGCGTACTACCTGCGCCGCTTCCAGCTGGTCGCCGGCGAGGACTTCGTGATGCTCGATCGGGCTCCGGGCGCGGGCGGTGCCTGGCAGCACCGGTGGTCGTCGCTCCGCCTCGGCACGGCGCATCGCGTCAACGACCTGCCCGGAATGGCCGAGCTCGGGCTGAGCTTCGACACCGCTGATCGCACGCTGCCGGCGCGCGAGGTCGTGGCCGACTACTACGGCCGGTTCGAGGAGCACTTCGACCTCAAGGTGCGTCGCCCGATGGACGTGCGCTCGGTCACGAACGAGGGTGTCGACCTCGTCGTGCGCTACGACGACCTCAGCCCGCAGCCGCTCGACGAGCAGCGCGCGCGCGGATTCTTCGGACGCATGCGCAAGTCGTTCCAGGAACCGCCCGAGCAGGCCGCGCCGCGGCACGAGCTCGCGGTCCAGTTCCTCGTGAACGCCACGGGCACCTGGGGCTCGCCGTTCGTGCCCTACTACCCCGGCATGACCGCCTTCCAGGGCCGACACCTGCACACCTCCGACTTCGCCGACGCCGAGGCCTTCCGCGACCAGCACGTCGTCGTGGTGGGCGGGGGCACCTCGGCGATCGGCTTCATGCTCGAGCTCGAGGGCATCGCCGCCGAGCTCACGTGGGTCTCGCGCCGCCCGATCGACTGGCTCGATCGCCAGGAGCTCGACCTCGAGGGGGCCTCCGCCGCGGTCGCCAAGCAAGACGAAGCGGCCCGGTCCGGACGCGCACTGCCGTCGATCGTGAGCGGCACCGGCGTGCCGAAGAACCGCCGCATCGCCGCGGGCATCGAGCGTGGCCTGCTCGTCGCACGCCCCATGTTCGACCGCATCGACGCCGACCGGGTCGTCTGGGAGGGCGACGACGACCACCCCGCGAGCGAGGTGCGCGCCGACGCGATCATCTGGGCCACGGGGTTCCGGCCCGAGCTGCGGCACCTCTCGCCGCTGAAGCTCCGCGAGAAGGCCGGCGGCATCAGCGTCGGTCAGGGCGCCTCGTGGAACGACCCGCGGATCTTCCTCGCCGGATACGGCCCGCAGGCGTCGACCGTCGGCGCGAGTCGCGCCGGGCGCATGATCGCGCGCCAGATCATGGCGATGCTCTAGCCGAGCCCTAGGGCTTCTGCTGCGGCTTGCCCGTGGGGCCGGTGCTGTCGACGGTCGATCGGCGCGGCGGGCGCACGGGCTCGCCTCGGCGGTCCTGGCCGGGCAGGGGGCGCGAGCGGCGACCGTAGATGAGGTCCGACGAGTCGAGCAGCCACGGCACGAGGGTCACGGTGACGCCGTGCACGAGCAGCAGCTTCTGGCTGATGCGGCGAGCCTTGTGGTTGTGGAGGACGCCCTCCCACCAGTGGCCCACGATGAACTGCGGCAGGTAGACCGTCACGACCTCGGAGCCGTGCTCGGCGCGGCGCTGCTTGATGTACTGGATCAGCGGGTAGCTGAGGTCGCGGTACGGCGACGACAGGATGCGCAGTTTCACGTGCACGTTCTGCTTCACCCAGTCCTTCTTCAGCTGCTTCGTCGCGTCCTCGTCGAGCGAGACGTGCACCGCCTCGAGGGAGTCGTGGCGCGCCGCGATGGCGTAGTCGAGGGCCTTGAGCACGGGCTTCTGCATGCGCCCCACGAGCACGATCGCGTGGTCGCCGGTCGCGCCGAACGTGGTGATCGGGTCGGGCTCGATCTCGCGTTCGACGTCGCGGTAGTAGCGGTTCACACCCACCATGAGCGTGAACAGGATCGGCATCATGACGAAGACGATCCAGGCGCCGTGCGTGAACTTCGTGACGGTCACGACGATGAGCACGACCGCGGTCATGCCCGCGCCGATCGAGTTGATCACGAGCGCGCGCAGCATCGCCGACCTCGACAGGGCGCGTTCGTCGTCGGGGGCGCGGCGCTGCGCCGAGGACTTCGCGGCGGGGTGCCGGTGCTTCGAGAGCTCGCGCAGCCAGTGCCGCACCATGCCGGTCTGCCCGAGCGTGAACGACACGAACACGCCGATGATGTACAGCTGGATCAGCACGGTCAGGTTCGCCTGGAACACCACCAGGATCACGGATGCCGCGAGCGCGAGAATGAGCACGCCGTTCGAGTAGATGAGCCGGTCGCCGCGCGTCGAGAGAGACTTGGGGGCGTAGCCGTCGCGCGCGAGCACCGAGCCGAGCAGCGGGAATCCGTTGAACGCCGTGTTGGCCGCGAGGAGCAGCACGAGCGCCGTGGTCGCCTGGATCAGGTAGAAGAACACGGTCGAGTCGCCGAACGTCGCGGCGGCGACCTGCGCCATGAGGCTCTGCTGGGGTTCGGTCGCGCACTCGGCCCAGCCGATGAGGTGGCATGGATCCTCGGCGTAGTGCACCTGCGAGATGAGCGCGAGCGCCGTGAGTCCGGCGAACAGGATGATCGCGATGCCGCCCATGAGCACGAGCGTGCGCTGCGCGTTGCGCACCTTGGGGCGGCGGAACGCGGGCACGCCGTTCGCGATGGCCTCCACGCCCGTGAGGGCGGAGCATCCGCTCGCGAAGGAGCGCAGCAGCAGCAGGATGATGCCCGCCTGCGTGAGCGATTCGGCGTCGACCTGGAACTGCGCCGAATCGGCCACGGGCGGATCGCCCATGACCGTGCGCGTCAGGCCGACCACGATCATCACGAAGACGCTGCCGATGAAGAGGTAGGTCGGCACGGCGAACGCCTTCGACGACTCGCTCACGCCGCGCAGGTTCACGGCGGCCAGGATGATGACGAAGACCACGGCGAGTTCGACGCGGAACGGGTCGAGCTCGGGGATCGCCGAGATGATGTTGTCGACGCCCGACGCGACCGACACCACGACGGTCATGACGTAGTCGACGAGCAGCGCGGAGGCGACCACGAGGCCGGCCTTCTCGCCGAGGTTCTTGTGCGCGACCTCGTAGTCGCCGCCGCCCGACGGGTACGCGCGGATCAGCTGGCGGTACGACGCGACCACCGTCACGAGCAGCACGACGACCGCCACGGCGACCCACGGCGCGAAGCTCAGGAAGGCGAGACCGCCGACCGTGAGGATCATGAGCAGTTCCTGCGGCGCGTACGCCACGGAGCTCAGGGGGTCGCTCGCGAAGATCGGGAGCGCCAGGTGCTTCGGAAGGAGCTGCCCCTCGAGCTTCTCGGTCGGCAGCGGGTCGCCGATGATCCAGTGCTTCGGCGATTTCAGTTCTGGTGGCGGTGAATCCGCCTCATTTGTCACGGCGGATGAGACTACACCCGCCACCGACCATGTCAAGTCGACGGATGCCGCGTGGCCGGAGATCGGCGAGATCCCGCGGCCGGGCGGCGGCCGGGCAGCGCCTCACCGCAGCAGCAGGTACGCGCCGGCGGCCGCCGCGATGCCGAGGGCGAGCGTGACCAGCACGTTGAGGATCGCTGCTCGCCACCGGCCGCCGTCGAGCAGCTCGATGGTCTCGACGCTCCAGGTGCTGAACGTGGTGAGGCCGCCGCAGAAGCCGGTGACGAGCACGAGCCGCAGGTCGCCGTCGATCGCCGCACGTTCGGCGAGCCCGAAGAACGCACCGGCGAGACCGGACCCGACGACGTTCACGATGAGGATGCCGCGGGGCAGGTGCCCCGGCCGAACGGGCAGGGCGCGTGAGAGCGCGAAGCGGATGACGGCGCCGACCGAGCCCGCCACGAGCACGGCGGCCACCACGAGAGGCGTGAGCTGCCCGGTCACAGGGTCTGACCGGCATCCGTGACGGTGGTCGGCATCGGCCGATGCGCGATGCCGGATCCGATGCGGAGTCCGACCGCCGCGAGCCCGAGGCCCCCGACGGCGGAGACGGCCAGGTAGAGGATCGCGAGCCAGGCCTCGCCGGCACCCGTCAGCAGCACGACCGCGGCCAGGACGGCCGACATGGTGGTGAACGACCCGATCACGCCGGAGCCGATGCCGGCCTTCACCCAGTTCGGGGTCGACGGCCTGGTCCAGAGGCCGCCGACGAGCCAGCCGAGCAGGAACGCGCCCACGAGGTTCACGGCGAGGGTGCTGAACGGGAACTCGTCGTCGCCGTGCGGCAGCGCGAGGTCGCACGCCAGGCGGAGGGCGGTGCCGAGGAGTCCGCCGACGAGGACGGCGAGATACGAGCGCACGCGTCGAGATTACGTCGTGGTCGACGGGTTCGGGGCCAGGTCGTGCACCCAGTCGTTCGTGTGCAGCACGATGCCGGGCTTGACCTCGAACTCCAGCGGGCCGAGCAGGGTGAACCCGGCCTTGCGGCAGACGGCGTTCGAGGCGGCGTTGTCGACGCGGGGGTACGCGTGCACCGGAAGCACCTCGCCCGAGGCGCGCGCGACCTCGAGCATGACGGCCACGGCCGCCGGTGCGATGCCCAGCCCGCGGTACTCGGCCTCGACCGACCACCCCGACTCGAACGCGGGCGCGCCTGCGTGCTCGTGGTTCCAGTAGCCGACCATGCCGACGCCCTCGGGGTGGCCGGGGATCATGATGCGGAACTGGTGCGCGGTGCCCTCGGCCTGGAGGCGCAGGTATCGGGCATGGCGCGCGATGACCTGTTCGTCGGTCTCGGGGCCGCCCATCTGGTCCATGAGTTCGGGCGTGTTGGCGCGGCGAAGCAGGTCGAGGTCGTCGGCGGACCAGGGCACGAGCGCGACATCCGTCATGCCCTCACCCAATCACGGCCCACCGACGACGCTCGACTGCTACAGCTCGCGCTCCGCGTACGCGGTCATCGCGTCCCGCACGAAGCGGGCGCCGTCGAGGCCGCCGTAGTTCGCGCCGAAGCGCTCGTCTGCCACGTACATCTCGGCGAGGCCGAGGAAGTACTCCCTGCTCGGGCCCGCTGCGCCGCCGCCCGGCGTGCCGGGAATGCCGCGCAGCCACTCGAACTGGCGCTGCGCGAGCGCCTGCCCTTCATCACCGGCCGGGTCGATGCCGCGCGCGTGCGCGGCGATCCAGTCGGCGTTGAGGCTCGCGAGGCGCTGCTGCCAGGCCCGCTTCTCGTCGGCGCTCATCGAACGCCACCACGCGTCGCTCTTCGCGTACGCGTCGGCGCCCCAACGCTGCTCGACCTCCTCCTTGTACTCGGTGTGGTCGAACCCGTCGAACATCTGCTCTGCCATGAGTCGTTCACCTCCTTCCAATGCGTCGATCGTCCGTTCGACCGACACGATCTGCCGTGCCAGCCGCTGTTCCTCCTTGCGCAGCCATTCGAGATGGCTCCGCAGGGCGTGCGGAGCGCGGTCCTCGCGCTCGAGCACGTCGGCCACCGCCGGGAGTCCGAGGCCCAGGTCGCGCAGCAGCATGATGCGCTGCAGTCGCACGAGCGCCTCGGCGTCGTAGTACCGGTAGCCGTTCGAGCCGATGCGGGCCGGGGCGAGCAGTCCGATGTCGTCGTAGTGACGCAGCGTGCGGCTCGTGGTTCCGGCGAGCTTCGCGATCTCCTGGATCGACCAGTCCACGGCGGTTCCCTTCTCTTCGTCGGTGGCCGTCAGGCTCTTCGCCCAACGGATGCCACGTTAGAGGTTGACGTTACGTCAAGGTCAAGCTCGCAGCATCCGTCCCTCCTTGCAATTCGCGACAACGCGATATATCGTGTTTGTCAGAGACGCGATATATCGCGATATGACGACTTCCGGATGCCGCGGCATCCGACCGCAACAGAAGGAGCACCTCATGACCATCGAACAATGGGTCATCAACCCCGGCGAATCGCGCGTGATCGACCTCGAGCTCGTTCGGCGACTCAAGGTCGGCCTCATCGGCGGCAAGGTCGACGTCATCGCGCACGACGAGCCCGGCGCCCGCATCGAGATCAGCGGCGTCACCGGCAAGGACCTCAAGGTCTCGATCAACGGCGACGTGGTCGAGATCGACCACCCCCAGCTCGGCTGGGACAACTTCATCGACGTCTTCAAGGGCTGGGCCGGCAGCGCGAAGGCCGACGTGTCGATCCTCGCGCCGCGCCACGTCGCGCTGAAGCTCGGCATGATCTCGGGCGACGCCCTCATCGCCGGCTTCACGACCGACGCGAAGATCAGCACCGTCTCCGGCAGCATCGTCGTCGACAACCACGAGGGCGACCTCGACGTGTCGAGTGTCTCGGGCGAGATCTCGGTCGGCAATCACCTCGGCTCCATCGACGCGCACTCCGTGTCGGGCGATGTCGTCGCCACCGGCGAGATCTACCTCTTCGACGCCGACACCGTCTCGGGCAGCATGATCGTCGACGCCAAGGGCACGCCCGGCAAGATCGACACCAACACGGTCTCGGGTTCGCTCACCGTTCGCTACGACGCCGGAGCGGGGGCCCGCTTCCGCATCAACACGGTCGGCGGCACCGTGCTCCTCGACGACACCCGCATCAAGGGCGTGCTCGGCAAGGGCTTCGAGCGCATCACGGGCGAACTCGCGGGCACCTGGCTCGACCTCGCCGCGAACAGCGTCTCGGGTTCGATCTCGGTGATGACGCGTGCTGGGAGCGAGTCCACCGGCAGCACGAGCTGGACCGGCGCCGCATCGAGCGAAGGCACCTCCGACGACAGCGGCACGGCGGATGCCGGCGGCTCCGCCGGGGCCGGAGTCGGCGCCGAACGCGACGCCGAGGCATCCGTATGACCCCCGTCTTCGCCCACGGCAGCCTGCGGCTCTACCTGCTGGCGCTGCTCGCCGAGCAGTCGCGCCACGGGTACGAGCTGATCCAGGCGCTGAGCGACCAGTTCGGCGGCACGTACACGCCGAGTGCGGGCACCATCTACCCGCGCCTGGCGAAGCTCGAAGAAGAGGGACTCGTCACCAAGGCGGCCGATGGGCGCAAGACCGTCTACGAGATCACCGACGCCGGTCGTGCCGAGCTCGAGTCGCGCCGGCACGAGCTCGACGACATCGAGAACGAGGTCACCGACTCGGTGCGACGCCTGGCCGACGGCGTGCGCGCCGAAGTGAACGACGCCATGCGCTCGCTGCGCGCCGAACTGGCGAGCGCCGCGCGCGAGGCCAAGCGCGCCGCGACCACGACCACCGCGGGCGCGGCGGGCGGCGGCGCGGGCTCGGGTGCTGCCGGTGCGACGGGTGGGCCTGGTTCGTCGGATGCCGACCGCATCGAGTCCGAGCGCGCGCTGCAGGAGGCCGACCTCGCGATCGCGGAGTTCCGCCAGCAGCTGCGCACCGATCTCCGCACCCATCGCGGACGCGTGCGTGCGGAATCCGTGACGCTGCTGAAGGCGCGCCTCTCCCAGGTGCGGGCCGACGTGCTCGCGACGCTCTCCGAGCGCTGAGCCCTCGACGCATCGCGCCTCGTCGGTCGGTCGAACCCGCCGGTCGAGGAGCGCAGCGTCAGCGCCGTATCGAGACCAGCGCCCGACCCGAGCGTTCGGCCCGCACCGGCGCCGAGAGGATCACGACGGGTCGGCGGGTGTCCCTCCGCGCCGACCCGCCGAGTTCAGGGGGCCGTCGAGGTCGTCGACGGCGCCGCAGTCGACGCCGGGGTCGGGCCCGCCGCGGTCGACGTCGACTCGCGCTCGCCGGAGGCGCCGGCATCCGCTCGCTCGACCGGTGCTCGCCTGATGGCGAACAGCGGGATCGTGTAGCCGCACAGCGGACCGATGAGCAGCGCGAACGCGACCGTGCCGATGCCGACGTTGCCGCCGAGCAGCCAGCCCGCGGCGAGCACGATGAGCTCGATGCTCGTGCGCACGATCCAGATGCGCCATCCGGTGCGCGCATGGATACCGGTCATGAGGCCGTCGCGCGGCCCGGGGCCGAAGTGCGCGCCGATGTACAGGCCGGTCGCCATCGCGAGCACGAGGATGCCGGCGGGCAGCAGCAGGATGCGCACCCAGAGGTCGAGCCCCGACGGGATGAGCCAGAGCCCCAGGTCGGCCGCCGGCCCGACGAGCAGCACGTTCATGATCGTGCCGAACCCGGGCTTCTGCCGGATCGGGATCCAGAGCAGCAGCACGAACACGCTCGTGATGACCGTGACGAGTCCGAAGTTCAGGCCCGTCTGCTTCGAGATGCCCTGCGTCAGCACATCCCACGGGGCGACCCCGAGCTCGCCCCGCACGATGAGCGCGATGCCGATGCCGTAGAACAGCAGGCCGACGTAGAGCTGCACGAGACGTCGCGCGAGGATCGGCGCGGGATCGCGGAAGGCGGCGGGACGGGAGAGCATGGGCCAATCCAATTCCATGATTGGCCTTTTCGTATACATCCAATTCTCCTAAAGTGGCCTCATGGTTGACCGATCGCTCAGTGCCCGTTCGCTCGAGGTGCTCCTCGGCGACTGGCGCGGACGGGGCAGCGCCTACGAAGCGCTGGCCGACCGCATCCGACTGCTCATCGTCGACGGGCGCATCCCCGTCGAGACGCGACTGCCCGCCGAACGGGACCTCGCCGAACGACTCGGGCTCAGCCGCACGACCGTCGCGGCCGCCTATCGTCGGCTTCGCGAACTCGACCACCTGCACAGCGTCCGCGGATCCGGCAGCGTGGCCAGGCTTCCCGGGGCGCCCGCGATCCTGCCGGCCTCGCTCGAGTCCGAGTACCTCGACTTCTCGAAGGCGGCGCCTCCGGCACTGCCCTGGCTCGCCGACCTGGCCAGGCAGGCGGCCGAGGACCTGCCCGCGCACCTCGGCGACTCCGGCTACGACCCGATCGGCATCCTGCCGCTGCGCGAGGCGATCGCCGACCGGTACACGCGTCGCGGCCTGCCGACCTCGCCCGACCAGATCATGGTGACGATCGGTGCGCAGCACGCCATCGCGCTCGTCGCGCGCACCGTCGTCGCTCGAGGCGACCGGGCGCTCATCGAGATGCCGACCTATCCGCACGCGTACGAGGCGCTGCGCGGAGCCGGTGCGAGGCTCGTCGGATCGCCCGTGGCACCGCATGGGGACGGCCCCGTGGGACCGGTCGCGGGCGCGACCGACGCCGCCATCGCCGCCGACCGCGAAGAGGCCATGAGCCTCGTGCAGTCCATCCGGCACTCGAACCCCGTGCTGGCCTACCTCATGCCCGACTTCCAGAACCCGACCGGCCGCACCATGAGCCGTGAGTCGAGGGGGCGCGTGCTCGACGCGGCCGCCAGGCAGGGCACGGTCGTCATCGCCGACGAGACCATCGCCGAACTCGACATCGACCGCGCGGAGGCGTTCCCGCCCATGGCGGCCGACGGACCCGCCGTGCTCATCGGCAGCGTCGGCAAGACCATCTGGGGCGGGTTGCGCGTCGGCTGGATCCGCGCCGATCGGCCGCTGATCCGCCGGCTGCTCGCGGTACGGCCACCCGGCGACCTCGGTACGCCGATCCTCGACCAGCTGCTCGTGACGCGCGGCCTCGAGCGCATGGACGACATCCTCGCGCTCCGACGCGAGCAACTTCGGGCCGGGCGCGCGCTCGTCGAACGGCGGGTCGCCGAACTGGTGCCCGAGTGGCACGTGCCCCACGTCGACGGTGGCATCGTGACCTGGATCGGCCTCGGTGCACCCGTGAGCTCGCAGCTCGTGCTCGCGGCGCGACAGGAGGGGCTCATCGTCACCGCGGGCCCGCGGTTCGGCATCGACGGCGCATTCGAGCGCTTCCTGCGCGTGCCCATCTGCCAGCCGCTCGACGCGACGGATGCCGCACTCCAGGCGCTCGGCCGCGCCTGGCGCTCGCTCGGCGGCGTGCCGCTCGGCGAGCCGGATCCCGAGTTGCTGGCCTCGGTGGTCTGACGCGCATGGCGGCACGCTGAAGCGGCGACCCGGGCACTGCGGCTCGGATCGCCGCTTCGTCGAAGCCGTGAGCGGTCGGGGCCGCGGACCGCGACCCCGACCGGCTCGCTCAGCGCCGCGTCGGGCGTCGGCGCAGCGCGACCAGCCCCAATCCCATCGCGAGCAGCAGGCCCGCGAGCGGGAACCAGTTCGACTCGACACCGGTCGAGGCGAGCGAGGCGTCCGCGACCATGGTCACGGTCTCGCTCGCCACGCTCGTGTTCGTGCCGGTGCCGCCCGTCGTCCCGGGCGTGCCCGGCTCACTCGGGGTGCCCGGGTCCACGGGGTCCACGGGGTCGACGGGGTCGACCGGGTCGACCGGGTCGACCGGGTCGACCGGGTCCACGGGGTCGGTGGGGTCGACCGGAACCACGACGGTCGTGGATCCTCCGGTCGTGCTGTCGCCGATGACCGAGATGGCGTTGCCGCCCACGGTGATCGGCAGCGAGACGCTCGGGATCAGCTGGGTTCCCCCGAGCAGTCCGCCGACGCCCGACGTCGACGCGTTCCCGCCGCCGGTCGTGGGGGCGACGGTCGTCGCGGCATCCGTCGACGTGCTGTCGCCGATGACCGAGATGGCGTCGCCGCCCACGGTGACCGGGACGACGGCGCCGATGATCGCCTGCGTGCCGCCCAGCAGCGAGTCGTCGCCGCTGGTCGTTGCGCCGCCCCCGGTGCCGGTGCCCGTCGCGGGTGCGACCTGCGTCGTGGCATCCGTCGACGACGAGTCGCCGATGACCGAGATGGCGTTGCCGCCCACGGTGACCGGGATCGCGACGTCGACGAGGCCCTGGAGGCCGCCGAGCAGCGAGTCGTCGCCGCTCGTGGTCGGGGCTGCGGCTGCCGGCTCGGCAGCGGGTGCCGGTGCGACCTCGGTCGTGGCATCCGTCGTCGACGAGTCGCCGATGACCGAGATGGCGTTGCCGCCCACGGTGACCGGGATCGCGATGTCGACGAGGCCCTGGAGGCCGCCGAGCAGCGAGTCGTCGCCGCTGGTGGTCGGGGCTGCGGCTGCCGGCTCGGCAGCGGGTGCCGGCGCGACCTCGGTCGTGGCATCCGTCGACGACGAGTCGCCGACGACCGAGATGCCGTTGCCCGAGATCGTGATCGGTACCGCGAGCGAGACGATCGCCTGCGTGCCCGAGAGGAGGCCGTCGTCGCCGCTCGTCTCCGAGGCGTGCGCGACGCCGGCGCCGAGGAGCGTGAGCCCCCCGGTGAGGAGGGTCGCGTACAGCGCCCTCGTGGCGAATCGCTTGAGATCCATGAGTGTTCTCCTTGACTGGATGGGTTGGATGCTCCGGGCGCGATGCGGCGCGGAGCGATGACCGTGTCCGTCGTCTCGAGGCGCGCAGAACGGCGCGCCTGCGAGCAGGCGGAACGGCCCCCGTCAGTCAGGGGTGGTGTCGGTGCCGAAGACGGGCGACGACGGCAGTGCGTCGTCGACCGAGGTGAGCGCCTGGGTGACCATGGCATCGAGCAGCTGCGAGGCGCCGACGAGGTCGGAGCCGAGCACGCCCGCACTTGAACCCGCGCCTGCAGTGGGACCGCCGGAGGGCAATGGCGCGCCGGCCGGGCCGCCGGTGCCGCCCTGAGGCGCGACCGTGCGCACGAGTCCCGCCTGCGCTGCGGCGTCGCCGACGCCGGGCGGAGGTGAATCGAGGCCGTGATGAGCGCCGGATGTCGCGGCGAACGTGAGACCGGTGGCGCCGGTTCCTGGCGGCTCAGGGCCGCGAGACTCGCCGATCGCCGGAGGCGACACCGGAAGCGAGGGCTCCTGGCCCTCGGATCCGCCGGCAGACCCGTCACCGGGCAGCAGGGGGATGCCGGGGATCTCGGGCAGCACACCGCCGGGAAGTTCGCCCGTCGAACCGATGAGGCCGCCGAGGAGACCGTCGACCGCGCCGGTCACGGGCGTCACGACGCCGCTGACCCCGGAGTCGCCGAGGAGCCCGCCGACCACGGGGCCGAGCACCGGAACACCGCCGACGACCCGGTCGACCGTGCCGACCACGGGATCGAGGATCCTGCCGACGGTGCCGCCGCTCGCGACCTCCGTCAGCGCCTGCGTCGCCTCGCCGACCGTGCCGACGACCGCGGTGTCGACGGTCTCGACGACAGTGTCGACGGTGTCGGTCGTACCGTCCACGACGGGCGGGACGAGCTCGACGACGGGAGCCACGGGTGCGGGCACCGCGGCGACGACGGGTTCGAGCACCGAGTTCACGGGCTCGACGGCCGTGCCGACGACGGCTCCGAGGGTGTCGCCGACGGCGCCGGTCGTGGCCGAGACCCCACCGAGCAGGGAGCCGACCGCGCCGAGCAGGCCCCCGCCGTCGCGTTCGTCGGCCGAGGCGCTCTGGGCGCCCGAGAAGAGCGAGATGGTGAGCCAGGCGGCCGAGATGCCGGCGCCGAGGATGGCGTAGCGGATGCCCGTTCGGCGTCTCGAACTCGTCAGCGAAGCCACCGGATCACCCCCATCCTGTGTGCACCATACCGACTGTCCCCCGAGCAGGGCTAGAGGACACGATGAGATTCGGAGGACGGATACTCGTTTTCACAGGCATCCGTGACCGAATGGGAACCCCCGCACTGCGAGGATTGACCTCATGTCACTGCTCGCTGCGCTCAGCATGAAGAACCGCGCGCTCATCGCGCTCGTCACGGTGGTGGTGGCGATCTTCGGCGGAATCTCGCTGACCACGCTCAAGCAGGAGCTCGCTCCGTCGATCTCCTTCCCGCAGCTGTCGATCATCACGCAGTACCCGGGCGCGTCGCCCGACGTGGTGAACACCGATGTCTCCACGCCGATCGAGACCGCGATCCAGGGCATCACCGGCCTCGAGGACACGTCGACGAACAGCTCGACCGGCGTCTCGAGGGTCACCGCGAGCTTCACCTACGGCACCGACCTGGCCTTCGCCGAGCAGAAGCTGCTCTCCTCCATCAACCGCATCTCGAGCCAGCTGCCCGACGACGTCGACCCGCAGGTGCTCGCGCTCAGCCTCGACGACTTCCCGGTGCTGCAGATCGCCGTCACCGGCGCCGACGACCCCGCGACCCTCTCCGACGAGCTGACCCGCACGACCCTCGGCGAGATCAAGGACGTCGACGGGGTCCGCGACGCGACGCTCGTCGGCGACTCCGGCCAGCGCGTCACGATCACGCCCGACCCCGCGAAGCTCGCGTCGTACGGGCTCACCTCGCAGGCCGTCAGCGATGCACTCGCCCAGAACGGCGTGCTCATTCCCGCCGGCTCGATCACCGAGGGCGACAAGACCTACGCCGTGCAGACCGGCGCCCGCATCGAGAGCGTCGACGAGCTCACCGCGCTGCCGGTGCTCGGGGGCACCGAGGCCGCTCCGACCGCTCCGGTCGACACGGATGCCGCGGCCGGCGCACTGCCCGACGGTTCTGCCCTGCCCGGCGGCACGACCCTCCCAGAGGGTGCTGCGCTTCCGGGTGCGGCCGCCGCCGCGAGCGTTCCCGTCGCCCTGACGATCGGCGACGTGGCCTCCGTCGAGATCACCGAGAACCCGGTCACGAGCATCTCGCGCGTGAACGGCGAGCCGGCGCTCACGATCCAGGTCACGAAGCTGCCGGCCGCCAACACGGTCGACGTCTCGACCGCGGTGACCGCGCTGCTGCCCGACCTCCAGGCGTCGCTCGACACGACGAACCCGGGCGCCGAGTTCACGGTCGTCTTCGACCAGGCGCCCTACATCCAGCAGTCGATCGAGTCGCTCGCGACCGAGGGCCTGCTGGGGCTCGCGTTCGCCGTCATCGTGATCCTGCTGTTCCTGCTCTCGGTTCGCGCGACCCTCGTCACCGCGATCTCGATCCCCACGTCGGTGCTCATCACCTTCATCGGCCTGCAGGCCACGGGGTACACGCTGAACATCCTCACGCTCGGCGCGCTGACGATCGCGATCGGCCGCGTGGTCGACGACTCGATCGTGGTGATCGAGAACATCAAGCGCCATCTCGTCGCCGGGGTCGACAAGGCCGACACGATCGTGCACGCCGTGCGCGAGGTCGCCGGTGCGATCACGGCCTCGACCATCACGACGGTCGCGGTGTTCGTGCCGATCGCGCTCGTCGAGGGCGTGACCGGCGAGCTCTTCCGTCCGTTCTCGCTCACGGTCACGATCGCGCTCCTCGCGTCGCTGCTCGTGTCGCTCACGATCGTGCCCGTGCTCGCGTACTGGTTCCTGAAGCCCGCCAAGGTGCACGCGCACGGTGGCGAGGCCGGAACGGATGCCGCGGCCGCCGCCTTCGTCGACCAGGCCGGCGCAGGCGCGCCCGACGAACTCGAGCACCCCTCTCGCCTGCAGCGCGGCTACCTGCCGATCATCGCCTGGACGCTGAAGCACAGCTTCGTGACGATCCTCATCGCCGTGCTCGTGCTCGGCGGAACGGTCGCCATGATCCCGCTCATGAAGACGAACTTCCTCGGGTCGTCGGGCCAGAACACCTTCCAGGTGACGCAGGAGCTCCCGGTGGGCTCGAGCCTCGATGCGATGGACGCGGCGTCCGAGCCGGTCGAGCAGGCGATCCTCGACACCGAGGGCGTCGAGACCGTGCAGACCTCGATCGGATCGGGCAGCGGACTCGCGGCGATCTTCGGCGGTGGCAGTGCGACGGTCACCTACTCGATCACGACCGACGAAGACGCAGACCAGGAGGTGTTGCAGGCAGACGTGAAGGAGTCGCTCGACGGCCTCTCCGACGTCGGCCAGGTCACGCTCACCGCGTCGAGCGGCTTCGGCGCCTCGAACGACATCGCGGTCAACATCACGGCGTCGAACGCCGAAGACCTGCAGTCGGCCACCGACGCCATGGTCGAGGAGTTCGAGAGCTTCGACTCGCTGACCCAGGTCAGTTCGAACCTGTCGGAGTCGCGCGAGTACATCGCCGTCGAGATCGACCGCACCGCGGCCGCAGAGGCCGGCTTCTCCGAGGTCGCGCTCGGCGGCCTCGTGTCGAGCAAGATGTCGCCGAGGGCCCAGGGGTCCATCGTCATCGACGAGCAGACGCTCACCATCTACATCGCCGACGAGAACCCGCCGACCACGATCGAGGAACTGCAGGCGCTCGAGGTGCCCACGGCGACCGGTCTGGTGCGTCTCGACACGCTCGCGACGGTCGAGACGATCGACGGCCCGACCTCCATCACCACCGTGCAGGGCCTCCGCAGCGCGACCGTCACCGCGACTCCGGCGGGCGACGACCTCACGGCGGCCAACGCCGACGTGTCGACGGCGCTCGCCGAGGTGGACCTGCCCGCGGGCACCACCGCGGAGATCGGCGGCGTCTCGGCCGACCAGGCCGAGTCGTTCTCGCAGCTCGGGCTCGCACTGCTCGCGGCGATCCTGATCGTCTACATCGTGATGGTCGCGACGTTCCGCTCGCTGCTGCAGCCCCTGCTGCTGCTCGTCTCGGTGCCGTTCGCGGCGACCGGCGCGATCGCGCTGCAGGTCATCACGGGCGTGCCGCTCGGCGTTCCCTCGCTGATCGGCGTGCTGATGCTCGTCGGCATCGTCGTGACGAACGCCATCGTGCTCGTCGACCTCGTCAACCAGTATCGAGATCGCGGCATGAACGTGCGCGACGCGCTCGTGCACGGCGCTTCCCGCCGTCTGCGCCCGATCCTCATGACGGCGTTGGCCACGATCTTCGCGCTCGTGCCGATGGCGCTCGGCATCACCGGCCACGGCGGCTTCATCTCGCAGCCGCTCGCGATCGTGGTCATCGGCGGCCTGCTGTCGTCGACCGTCCTCACGCTCGTCGTGCTGCCGGTGATCTACAACCTCGTCGAGGGCGGGCGCGAACGTCGCGCGGCCAAGCGCGCCGCGCGTGCCGAGCCCGCCGAGCCCGCCGCGACCGCCGCGGAGCCCGCGCTGGTCCCCGCCGGTCGAGGAGCGGAGCGTCTCGAGACCAGCGAACCTTGGACCAGCGCGCCCGACGAGACCACCGCACCGAGCGCGCCGACGGACACCGCCGGTCGAGGAGCCGAGCGTCCCGAGACCAGTGATCCCGAGACCGGCGCACCCGTGACCGGTGCACCGACCGAGCCGACCGGTGCCGACGGCACCGAGGGGCCCGCCGCCACCGACGGCAGCGGCCCTGACGCGCCCGAGCCGCGCCCGGGAGCCTGACCCGCGGCATCCGCTCGAACACGAAAGGGGCTGCGTGCGATCACTCGCACGCAGCCCCTTCGTCGTTCCCGGTCAGACCTGTTCGTCGACCGGCGCCTCGAACTGCGCGTTGTAGAGGCGGTAGTACGCGCCCTTCGCGGCGAGCAGTTGCGTGTGCGAGCCCTGCTCGACGATCGACCCGTTCTCCATGACGAGGATCACGTCGGCGTCGCGGATCGTCGAGAGCCGGTGCGCGATGACGAAGCTGGTGCGGTTCTCGCGCAGCGCGGCCATGGCCTTCTGCACGAGCACTTCGGTGCGCGTGTCGACCGAGCTCGTCGCCTCGTCGAGGATCAGCACGTTCGGACGGGCGAGGAACGCCCGCGCGATGGTGATGAGCTGCTTCTCGCCGGCCGAGAGGTTGCCGGCCTCGTCGTCGAGCACGGTGTCGTACCCGTCGGGCAGGGCGTGCACGAACCGGTCGACGTAGGCGGCGACGGCCGCGGCGAGGATCTCCTCCTCCGTGGCACCCGGTCGCCCGTAGGCGATGTTCTCTCGGATCGTGCCGCCGAACAGCCAGGTGTCCTGCAGCACCATGCCGGTGCGCGAGCGCAGGTCGTCGCGGGTCATGTCGTTGATGTCGACGCCGTTGTACGTGATGCGACCCGAGTCGACATCGTAGAACCGCATGATGAGGTTCACGAGCGTCGTCTTGCCGGCGCCCGTGGGGCCGACGATGGCGACGGTCGAGCCCGGCTCGGCCACGAGGTTCATGTGCTCGATGAGCGGCTTGTCGGGCGAGTAGCTGAACGAGACGTCCTCGAACGCCAGGCGCGCTCCCGCTTCGCCACCCTCGGTGACGGATGCCGGTGACGCGGGCGTCTCGGGGTCGGGGTCCTGCTCCTCGGCGTCCAGCAGCTCGAAGATGCGCTCGGCGCTCGCGACGCCCGACTGCAGCAGGTTGGCCATGGAGCCGAGCTGGCTGAGCGGCTGGGTGAACTGGCGCGAGTACTGGATGAACGCCTGCACGTCGCCGAGGCGCATGGTGCCGCCGGCGACCATGAGCCCGCCGACGACCGCGATCGCGACGTAGACGAGGTTCCCGACGAACATCATCGCGGGCATGATGATGCCCGACACGAACTGGGCACCGAAGCTCGCGGCGTACAGCTCGTCGTTCTTGGCGTCGAACGCCTCGTCGACCTCCTTCTGGCGGCCGAACACCTTCACGAGCGAGTGGCCGGTGAAGGTCTCCTCGATGCGGGCGTTGAGCGTGCCGGTGTGCTTCCACTGCGCGGCGAACAGCTTCTGCGACCGCTTGGCGATGACGACCGTGATGACGGCCGAGAGCGGGATCGTCACGAGGGCGACGGCCGCGAGCAGCGGCGAGATCGTGAACATCATGACGAGCACGCCGACCACGGTGAGCAGCGAGGTCAGCATCTGGCTCATCGTCTGCTGCAGGCTCTGCGAGACGTTGTCCATGTCGTTGGTGACCCTCGAGAGCACCTCGCCGCGCTGCAGGGCGTCGAAGTACTTCAGCGGCAGCCGGTTGATCTTCTCCTCGACGTCCTCCCGCAGCCGGTACACGGTGCGCTGGATCGCGCCGTTCAGCACCCAGCCCTGCAGCCACATGAAGAGCGAGGCCAGCAGGTAGAGCGCGAGCACGCCCATGAGCACCATGCCGAGTGCCTGGAAGTCGATGCCCTGGCCGACCTGGAAGTCGTTCATGGCCGAGACCATGTTGGCGATGTCGTCCTGCCCGGCGGCGCGCAGCATCTCGATGGCCTGCGCCTGCGTGGTGCCGGCCGGCATCTGCTCGCCGAGCGCCGACGAGACGACGCCCTCGAAGATGATGTTCGTGCCCTCGCCGAGCAGCTTCGGCCCGAGCACGCTGAACACGACGCCGATGATGGCGAGGATCGTCACCGAGATGACCGGCCACGCCTCGGGGCGCAGTCGCCCGATGAGTCGCTTGGCCGACGGCCAGAAGTCGATCGCCTTCTGCACGGGGGCCTGCATGCCGCCACCGAACGGGCCGCCGCCGCGACGCGGGGGCGCCGCGGGTGCAGGGGCTGCCTCGGCCTCGGAGGCGATCTCGGCCTGGGTGGCCGCGCTGATCGCGCCGGTGTCGGGGTGTGCGTCGTTGCGCTGCTCGGTGGTCATGCTGCGGCCTCCTCGGCGCTGAGCTGGCTGGAGACGATCTCCTCGTAGGTGGGGGAGTTCGCGAGGAGCTCCTCGTGCGTTCCGCGGGCGATGATCTCGCCGTGCTCGAGCACGAGGATCTGGTCGGCGTCGACGATGCTCGAGACGCGCTGGGCGACCACGAACATCGAGGCATCGCCGATGTCGGCGCGGAGGGCGCGGCGAAGGCGCCCGTCGGTCGCGACGTCGAGCGCCGAGAACGAGTCGTCGAATACGTAGATCTCCGGACGTTTCACGAGCGCTCTCGCGATGGCCAGTCGTTGGCGTTGACCACCGGAGACATTCGTGCCGCCCTGGGCGATGGGGGCCTCGAGGCCGCCCGGCATGGCCGAGACGAACCCCTTCGCCTGCGCGACCTCGAGCGCGTGCCAGAGCTCGTCATCGGTGGCATCCGGCTTTCCGTAGCGGAGGTTCGAGGCGACCGTGCCCGAGAACAGGTACGGCTTCTGGGGAACCAGGCCGATGCGCTCCCAGAGCGCGTCGGGCTCGAGGTCGCGCACGTCGACCCCGTCGATGCGCACGCTGCCCTCGGTCGCATCGAACAGGCGGGGCAGCAGGTTCACGAGCGTCGTCTTGCCCGAGCCGGTGCTGCCGATCACCGCGGTGGTCGTGCCGGGCTCGGTGAGGAACGTCAGGTTCCGCAGCACCGGTGACTCGGCGCCGGGGTAGGCGAAACTCACGTCGTCGAGCTCGATGGCGCCGTGCATGCTCACCACGGTCGTGGGCTCGAGCGGCGGCACGACGCTCGAGCTGGTCTCGAGCACCTCGCCGATGCGATCGGCGCTGACCGATGCCCGCGGGATCATCACGGCCATGAAGGTCGCCATCATGACGGCCATGAGGATCTGCATCAGGTACTGCAGGAACGCCATGAGCGTTCCGACCTGCATACTGCCGTCCTCGATGCGGAACGCGCCGAACCAGAGCACGGCGACGCTCGAGACGTTGAGCACGGCCATGACCACGGGGAACATGAGTGCCATCAGGCGGCCGGCGCGCGTCGCGACATCCGTGATCTCGGCATTGGCGACCTCGAACCGGTCGCGCTCCTCGGGCTCGCGCACGAACGCGCGGATGACTCGGATGCCGGTGAGCTGCTCGCGCAGCACGAGGTTCAGGCGGTCGATCTTCTTCTGCATCACGCGGAACAGCGGCACCATGCGGCTCACGATGAGCCCGACGGCGATGAGCAGCACGGGCACGCTGATCGCGATCAGCCAGGAGAGCTCGAGGTCCTGCTGCATGGCCATGATCACGCCGCCGATGGCGAGGATCGGGGCCGAGACGAGCATCGTCGAGGTCATCAGCACGAGCATCTGCACCTGCTGCACGTCGTTCGTCGTGCGGGTGATCAGCGACGGGGCGCCGAACTTCGAGACCTCGCGCTCCGAGAACTCGCCGACCTTGCGGAACACTCCGCGCCGAAGGTCGCGCCCGACGGCCATGGCGACCTTCGCGCCGAAGTAGACGGCCGTGATCGAGCACGCGACCTGCGCGAGCGTGATGAGCAGCATCCAGCCGCCCGTCGTGAGGATGTACGCGGTGTCACCGGTGGCGACGCCCTGGTCGATGATGTCGGCGTTCAACGTCGGCAGGTAGAGCGAGGCCATCGACTGCGCCAGTTGGAAGACGATGACGGCGACGACCAGCCACGAGTACGGCTTGACGTAGCGCTTCAACAGGGAGATGAGCATGATGCGGCTTTCTACGCAGTGAGGGGTGCGGTGGCGGGGCTGATCGGGGTGACGACGTCGGGTGATGCGGTGGCGGATGCCGCGGCGCGGCGTTCGTCGGCGGAGGCGGTCGTGGTGGCGGCACCGGTTGCGACCGAGAAGCCGTGCAGCAGCAGCGCGCTGATCTCGTCGGCCGGCACGACCTCGCCGTTCGTGATCATCGGATGGGTCATCGAGAAGGTCGCGTATCGGATGAACTGCGCGGCGCGACGGGGAGTGACCGTGAGTCGGTCGCGGTGCGGCAGCAGCACGTCGGCGATCGCCTGGATGACGGGCTCGTTGTCGGGCGGACGACGCTTGGCGTGCTCGGGGGTTCGCTCGTGGAAGCCGAGGATCGCGACGAGCGCGAAGATCTGCTCGGTGCGGTGCTGCGTCAACTCGACGATCGCGCGGATGACGCCGTCGAGGTCGGTGGACTCGGGGATCTCGCGGATCGCGTCGACCATCGACGTCGCCTCGATGTGGCGGTGGATCGAGTCGTGGATGAGCTCGTCCTTATCGGCGAACACGGAGTACAGGGTGCCCTCGGCGACGCCGGCCGCTTCGGCGAGCTGCTTGCTCGTCACGTCGCGCCCGTACTGCACGAGCAGTGGAACCGCCGCGTCCATGATCGACGCACGCCGCTCGTCGCGGCTCATGGGCTTCGCCCGTCGTGTTCGTTCGGTCATGCCGAGATCATAACTGAATGAGCGCTCACTCAGAAGGATGAACACGGATGAAACGGCTTTTCGCGACGGTCGGATCGAGCGAGCGGATGCCGGTGGCGCACGTCGATCGCCGGTCGCGCACCCTCGGCCGCCGCGCCGTCGGCCGCACGTTCAGAGGTGCGACACGCCCGGGCTGCGTGGCTGATTTGGCGTCGGGCGTCCCGTCCGCGTAAGTTCTTACATGTCGCAACGGCGGCTGAGAAGCGGAAGCGCAGATCAGCCGGGTGTGCGGTGGTTCTAGCCAAATAACCTCGAAGGCGCAGACAATGCGACTCGGTGATTTCAAGCCTAGAATGATAACCCCCATTTCCTGACGATCGCGACTCGTTCGCGTGGTGTCCGGGTCTGTTCGCAGATTTGGTTGCCGGGTCCGGTGATGGTAGGTTGTACAGGTTGCCCTGAATGGCTGCTCACGTTGGTGGGTTGGTTGTTTTGTTGGCGTCTGGTTCTTGAGAACTCAACAGCGTGCACTATGTTCAATGCCAATTTTTTGAACCCCATCCACTTCGGTGGTGGGATTCCTTTGATTGATGGACAATTTGATTTTTAGAGTCAGTTGTTTCTCTGTCAGTGAACAAACTCCCTGACACTTCGGTGTTGGGAACCATTTTTTTTGGAGAGTTTGATCCTGGCTCAGGACGAACGCTGGCGGCGTGCTTAACACATGCAAGTCGAACGATGAAGCCCAGCTTGCTGGGTGGATTAGTGGCGAACGGGTGAGTAACACGTGAGTAACCTGCCCTGGACTCTGGGATAAGCGTTGGAAACGACGTCTAATACCGGATAGGACCCTGGACCGCATGGTTTGGGGTGGAAAGTTTTTTCGGTCTGGGATGGACTCGCGGCCTATCAGCTTGTTGGTGAGGTAATGGCTCACCAAGGCGTCGACGGGTAGCCGGCCTGAGAGGGTGACCGGCCACACTGGGACTGAGACACGGCCCAGACTCCTACGGGAGGCAGCAGTGGGGAATATTGCACAATGGGCGAAAGCCTGATGCAGCAACGCCGCGTGCGGGATGACGGCCTTCGGGTTGTAAACCGCTTTTAGTAAGGAAGAAGGGGAGCTTGCTCCTTGACGGTACTTGCAGAAAAAGGACCGGCTAACTACGTGCCAGCAGCCGCGGTAATACGTAGGGTCCGAGCGTTGTCCGGAATTATTGGGCGTAAAGAGCTCGTAGGCGGTTTGTCGCGTCTGCTGTGAAATCTGGAGGCTCAACCTCCAGCCTGCAGTGGGTACGGGCAGACTAGAGTGCGGTAGGGGAGAATGGAATTCCTGGTGTAGCGGTGGAATGCGCAGATATCAGGAGGAACACCGATGGCGAAGGCAGTTCTCTGGGCCGTAACTGACGCTGAGGAGCGAAAGCGTGGGGAGCGAACAGGATTAGATACCCTGGTAGTCCACGCCGTAAACGTTGGGCGCTAGATGTGGGGACCTTTCCACGGTTTCCGTGTCGTAGCTAACGCATTAAGCGCCCCGCCTGGGGAGTACGGCCGCAAGGCTAAAACTCAAAGGAATTGACGGGGGCCCGCACAAGCGGCGGAGCATGCGGATTAATTCGATGCAACGCGAAGAACCTTACCAAGGCTTGACATGACCGAGAACGCCGCAGAAATGTGGAACTCTTTGGACACTCGGTTACAGGTGGTGCATGGTTGTCGTCAGCTCGTGTCGTGAGATGTTGGGTTAAGTCCCGCAACGAGCGCAACCCTCGTCGCATGTTGCCAGCACGTAATGGTGGGAACTCATGTGAGACTGCCGGGGTCAACTCGGAGGAAGGTGGGGATGACGTCAAATCATCATGCCCCTTATGTCTTGGGCTTCACGCATGCTACAATGGCCGGTACAAAGGGCTGCGATGTCGTAAGGCGGAGCGAATCCCAAAAAGCCGGTCTCAGTTCGGATTGAGGTCTGCAACTCGACCTCATGAAGTCGGAGTCGCTAGTAATCGCAGATCAGCAACGCTGCGGTGAATACGTTCCCGGGCCTTGTACACACCGCCCGTCAAGTCATGAAAGTCGGTAACACCCGAAGCCGGTGGCCTAACCCTTGTGGAGGGAGCCGTCGAAGGTGGGATCGGTGATTAGGACTAAGTCGTAACAAGGTAGCCGTACCGGAAGGTGCGGCTGGATCACCTCCTTTCTAAGGAGCAACTCAGAAGCTTTCGGGTTTCTGCAGTGCAGGCCGGATCGGGTCCTTTGTGGCTCGCTGGTCGCTCATGGGTGGAACATTGAACATAGATGCTCGGGCCAATGGGTCTGGTTTAGTACGCCTCTTCGGGGGTTGGAACGGCTGGGTTCGGCGGGTCGGGCATGTTGCACGCTGTTGGGTCCTGAGGGACCGGACAAACTCTGATGCTTCGGTGTCGGGGGTGATGGTTTCTTCAGACCTTCACGAAGCCGATGGTTGATGATTCGGTGGGTGTGGGGGTTCTGGCCGTCTGTTGAGAACTACATAGTGGACGCGAGCATCTTAGAAGCAGGACTTTGTCCTGTTTCACAAAAGGTGAATCGCATTGAATGGCATCCTTCGGGGTGTTGTTTGGTGTGTTCACTGGTCAATTTCTCCGGCACTTCGGTGTCGGATACGAATTCGATCGAACTCATGTGATTTCAAGTTTCTAAGAGCAAACGGTGGATGCCTTGGCATCTGGAGCCGAAGAAGGACGTCGTAATCTGCGATAAGCCTCGGGGAGCTGATAAACGAGCTGTGATCCGAGGATTTCCGAATGGGGAAACCCCGCCAGGCCCTTTGGGTGACCTGGTGACTCCCGCCTGAATATATAGGGCGGGTAGAGGGAACGTGGGGAAGTGAAACATCTCAGTACCCACAGGAAGAGAAAACAACCGTGATTCCGTAAGTAGTGGCGAGCGAACGCGGAAGAGGCTAAACCGAGCCATGTGTGATACCCGGCAGGGGTTGCATGGTCGGGGTTGTGGGACCTTTCGGACTGTACTGCCGTGCAGTCACGGTGACGCGTCAGGTATAGACGAACCGCATTGAAAGGCGGACCGGAGTGGGTGTGAGTCCCGTAGTCGAAATGCCTGGCCGGCCGGAGAGGTATCCCAAGTAGCGCGGGGCCCGAGAAATCCCGCGTGAATCTGTCAGGACCACCTGATAAGCCTAAATACTCCCAGATGACCGATAGCGGACAAGTACCGTGAGGGAAAGGTGAAAAGTACCCCGGGAGGGGAGTGAAATAGTACCTGAAACCGTTTGCTTACAAACCGTTGGAGCACCCTTGTAGGTGTGACAGCGTGCCTTTTGAAGAATGAGCCTGCGAGTTAGTGATCTGTGGCGAGGTTAACCCGTGTGGGGCAGCCGTAGCGAAAGCGAGTCTGAATAGGGCGATTCAGTCGCAGGTCCTAGACCCGAAGCGAAGTGATCTATCCATGGCCAGGTTGAAGCGACGGTAAGACGTCGTGGAGGACCGAACCCACTTCAGTTGAAAATGGAGGGGATGAGCTGTGGATAGGGGTGAAAGGCCAATCAAACTTCGTGATAGCTGGTTCTCTCCGAAATGCATTTAGGTGCAGCGTTGCGTGTTTCTTGCCGGAGGTAGAGCTACTGGATGGCCGATGGGCCCTAAAAGGTTACTGACGTCAGCCAAACTCCGAATGCCGGTAAGTGAGAGCGCAGCAGTGAGACGGTGGGGGATAAGCTTCATCGTCGAGAGGGAAACAACCCAGACCACCAACTAAGGTCCCCAAGCGCGTGCTAAGTGGGAAAGGATGTGGAGTTGCACAGACAACCAGGAGGTTGGCTTAGAAGCAGCCACCCTTGAAAGAGTGCGTAATAGCTCACTGGTCAAGTGATTCCGCGCCGACAATGTAACGGGGCTCAAGCACGCCACCGAAGTTGTGGCATTGACATTACAGGTAGGCCTTCGTGGTCCAGCCGTGTTGATGGGTAGGAGAGCGTCGTGTGGGCAGTGAAGCGGCGGTGGAAACCAGCCGTGGAGGCCACACGAGTGAGAATGCAGGCATGAGTAGCGAAAGACGGGTGAGAAACCCGTCCTCCGGAAGACCAAGGGTTCCAGGGTCAAGCTAATCTGCCCTGGGTAAGTCGGGACCTAAGGCGAGGCCGACAGGCGTAGTCGATGGACAACGGGTTGATATTCCCGTACCGGCGAAGAACCGCCCACATGAAATCAGGAGTGCTAAGCATCCCAAGACGCGTGGATCCCTTCGGGGACGATCGTGAGGCGGCATGCGACCCCATCTGGTGGAGTGAGCGTATTAACAGGTGTGACGCAGGAAGGTAGCCCAACCCGGGCGATGGTTGACCCGGGGCAAGTGCGTAGGCCGAGCGATAGGCAAATCCGTCGCTCATGATGGCTGAGACACGATGCGGATAAAAAGTGGGTGATCCTATGCTGCCGAGAAAAGCATCGACGCGAGGTTCCAGCCGCCCGTACCCCAAACCGACTCAGGTGGTCAGGTAGAGAATACTAAGGAGATCGAGAGAATCGTGGTTAAGGAACTCGGCAAAATGCCCCCGTAACTTCGGGAGAAGGGGGGCCTAAGGCGTGAACCAACTTGCTTGGGGAAGCGCTGCAGGGCCGCAGAGACCAGTGGGAAGCGACTGTTTACTAAAAACACAGGTCCGTGCCAAGTCGCAAGACGATGTATACGGACTGACGCCTGCCCGGTGCTGGAAGGTTAAGAGGACCGGTTAGCCGCAAGGCGAAGCTGAGAATTTAAGCCCCAGTAAACGGCGGTGGTAACTATAACCATCCTAAGGTAGCGAAATTCCTTGTCGGGTAAGTTCCGACCTGCACGAATGGCGTAACGACTTCCCAGCTGTCTCAACCGCGAACTCGGCGAAATTGCAGTACGAGTAAAGATGCTCGTTACGCGCAGAAGGACGGAAAGACCCCGTGACCTTTACTACAGCTTGGTATTGGTGTTCGGTGTGGCTTGTGTAGGATAGGTGGGAGACTGTGAAGCTGGCACGCTAGTGTTGGTGGAGTCATTGTTGAAATACCACTCTGGTCACTCTGGATATCTAACTTCGAACCGTGATCCGGTTCAGGGACAGTGCCTGGTGGGTAGTTTAACTGGGGCGGTTGCCTCCCAAAAAGTAACGGAGGCGCCCAAAGGTTCCCTCAACCTGGTTGGCAATCAGGTGGCGAGTGTAAGTGCACAAGGGAGCTTGACTGTGAGACTGACAGGTCGAGCAGGGACGAAAGTCGGGACTAGTGATCCGGCAGTGGCTTGTGGAAGCGCTGTCGCTCAACGGATAAAAGGTACCTCGGGGATAACAGGCTGATCTTGCCCAAGAGTCCATATCGACGGCATGGTTTGGCACCTCGATGTCGGCTCGTCGCATCCTGGGGCTGGAGTAGGTCCCAAGGGTTGGGCTGTTCGCCCATTAAAGCGGTACGCGAGCTGGGTTTAGAACGTCGTGAGACAGTTCGGTCCCTATCCTCTGCGCGCGCAGGAAATTTGAGAGGATCTGACCCTAGTACGAGAGGACCGGGTTGGACGAACCTCTGGTGTGCCAGTTGTTCCGCCAGGAGCACCGCTGGTTAGCTACGTTCGGGATGGATAACCGCTGAAAGCATCTAAGCGGGAAGCCGGCCTCAAGATGAGATTTCCATCCCCATTGGGGGAGAGGCTCCCAGCCAGACGACTGGGTTGATAGGCCGGATGTGGAAGACAGGACTAACGACTGTCGGAGCTGACCGGTACTAATAAGCCGATAACTTGAAACCTCACTACACACACACGAAAGTGTTCATTCACGTAAAAGGCGTGTGTGTGGCCTGATGACTCGCGTCCACTCTGTGGTTCCCAACAGACGGAAACACAAACACACAACTCAACACACGACACCCATCGTGCCTGAGCAGGCGCCCCCGGACCACCGGGCCGGCACCAGCACACGCACCGATGAGGTTCACCGAGACTACACACCCACCACCCCCCAGGGATGGTGCCGGTTGTGGCAAGAGTTTCGGCGGCCATAGCGCGAGGGAAACGCCCGGACACATTCCGAACCCGGAAGCTAAGACTCGCAGCGCCGATGGTACTGCAGGGGGGACCCTGTGGGAGAGTAGGACACCGCCGGACAACCATTACCAGGAAGGCCACCCCAACGGGTGGCCTTCCTGCATTTAACACACACCAACCTCCTCGGAGGTGCGAACGAAGGGCCGCCCCACTGGGGCGGCCCTTCGTGCGTTCCGACTCGAGGCGTCCTGAGGCTTCAGCTGCGCGGCACGAGGCGCACGATCACGGCTTTCGAGACGGGCGTGTTCGACTCCTCGGCCGCGCTCTCGAGGGGGACGAGCACGTTCGCCTCCGGGTAGTAGGCCGCGGCGCATCCGCGTGCGGTCGGGTAGGCGACGAGACGCTGGTTCGCGAGGACGCGGTCGGGCTGTCCGGGCCACTCGCCGACCACGTCGACCCGGTCGCCGTCGTCCAGGCCGAGGTCCGCCAGGTCGTCGGGGTGCACGAACACCACGTCGCGTCCCTTCTTGATGCCGCGGTACCGGTCGTTGAGGCTGTAGATCGTGGTGTTGAACTGGTCGTGCGAGCGGAGCGTCTGCAGGATCAGCCGGCCGGCCGGGCGTTCGATGTGCTCGAGCTCGTTCACCGTGATCATGGCCTTGCCGGCGACGGTGTCGAAGCGGCGCTCGTCGCGCGGCCCGTTCGGCAGGATGAAGCCGCCCTGCTTGCGGATGTCCACGTTGAACGTCGCGAAGCCGGGCACCACGCGCGCGATCCGGTCGCGGATCAGGTCGTAGTCGGCCTCGAACTCGCGCCAGGGGATGTCGTGACGTCCGCCCAGGGTCGCGTCTGCGAGGCGGCAGACGATCGCGATCTCGGAGAGCAGGCCGTCGGCAGCGGGCGGGATGGCGCCGTGGCTCGCGTGCACCGCGCACACGCTGTCCTCGACCGACACGAACTGCGGCACGTCGCCCTGCAGGTCGACCTCGGTGCGGCCGAGGGTCGGGAGGATCAGGGCCTCCTCCCCCGTCACGACGTGCGAGCGATTGAGCTTCGTCGATACCTGCACGGTGAGCTTCGCCCCCCGCATCGCAGCCTCGGCGACGGCGGTGTCCGAGATCGCGCCGACGAAGTTGCCGCCCAGCGCCATGAACACGTCGAGGTCGCCGTCGCGGAGTCCGTGCACCGTGTGCAGCGCATCCGCGCCGTGCGTGCGCGGCACCGGGAAGGCGAACTCCCGCTCGAGCGCCGCGAGGAAGGTCTCGGGCATCCGCTCCCAGATGCCCATCGTGCGGTCCCCCTGCACGTTGCTGTGTCCGCGGATCGGCGAGGCGCCGGCGCCGGGCTTGCCGATGTTGCCGCGCAGCAGCAGCAGGTTGACGATCTCCTTGATCGTCGGCACGGCCTTCTTGTGCTGGGTGAGGCCCATGGCCCACGTGATGATGACGCGATCGGCGGCGAGGTACTCGGCCGCGAGGGCGTCGATCTCGTCCGCCGTGAGTCCGGTGGCCGCAGCGACGGCGGCCTCGTCGAGGGACGCGAGGTGCTCGCGCAGGGCGTCGAGTCCGACGGTGTGCTCCTCGAGGAACGCGTGGTCGAGCACGGTTCCCGGGGCCAGCTCCTCGGCGTCGAGCACGCGCTTGGACACGGCCTGGAGGAGCGCCATGTCGCCTCCGGAGCGGATCTGCAGGAAGCGGTCGGCGATCACGGTGCCCTTGCCGAGGATACCGCGTACCTTCTGCGGGTTCTTGTAGCGAACCAGCCCGGCCTCGGGGAGGACGTTGACCGAGACCACACGGCCGCCGTTGCGCTTCGTCTCCTCGAGGGCCGTAAGCATGCGGGGGTGGTTCGTACCGGGGTTCTGGCCCATGACGATGACGAGGTCGGCCTTGCCGAAGTCGTCGTACGCCACCGTCGACTTGCCGATGCCGATGGTCGCGCCGAGCGCGGTGCCCGTGGACTCGTGGCACATGTTCGAGCAGTCGGGCAGGTTGTTGGTTCCGAGGGCGCGCACGAAGAGCTGGTAGAGGAACGCGGCCTCGTTCGACGTGCGACCGCTCGTGTAGAACGCAGCGCGATCGGCTGAGTCGAGACCGTTGAGGTGGTCGGCGATCAGGTCGAACGCGGCATCCCACGAGATGGGTTCGTAGTGGTCGGAACCGGCCGGCTTGTGGACGGGTTCGGTGAGCCGGCCCTGCTGGCCCAGCCAGTACTCGTCGCGGGCGAGGAGCGAGGTCAGCGAGTGCTCGGCCCAGAACGAGCGCGGCACCGTGATCGGAGTGGCCTCCCACGTCGTCGCCTTCATGCCGTTCTCGCAGAACTCGAGCACGTTGCGGTGGCCGGGGTCGGGCCACGCGCAGCTCATGCAGTCGAAGCCGTCCTTCTGGTTGATCGCCAGCGCGAGTCGGGCCGTGCGGGAGAGGCCCATGTGCTTCAGGGCCGGCTCCATGGAGTGCAGGATGCCGGGGGCGCCGACCGCCCAGGACTTGTTGTGGCCGACCTCGAGGTCGGGATACGGCTCGGGTACGACGTCGGCCGTCGGTTCACTCGTCACGTCAGCCCGCCGTGACGTGGCCGGGGACGGGGCCCGCGGTGGGCGCGGCATCCGGCGGGGACGGCATGGTGATGCGCTCGTCGCCCGCGTAGACGACCATCGAGTCGCCGCGCATGAACCCGACGAGCGTGATGCCGGCCTGCTTCGCGTGCTCGACCGCGAGCGACGAGGGTGCGGACACGGCCGCGAGCACCGGGATGCCGGCCATGGTCGCCTTCTGCGTGAGCTCGAAGCTCGCTCGGCCCGACACCTGCAGGACCAGGCCGTGAAGCGGGAGCAGGCCTTCGCGCGCCGCCCAGCCGATGACCTTGTCGACGGCGTTGTGCCGCCCGACGTCTTCTCGGAGCACGATCATCTCGCCGGTGCGCCCGTCGAAGAGCGCGGCCGCGTGCAGGCCGCCGGTCTTCTCGAAGATCTCCTGACCCGCGCGCAGGCGTTCGGGGAAGCGCGCGAGCGTCTCGGCATCCACCCGCAGGTCGGCGTCGGCCACGGGGTGCGAGGTGCGCGTGTGCACGGCCTCGATGCTCGCCTTGCCGCAGACGCCGCACGAGCTCGACACGTACGTGCTTCGCCGCGCCGCGGCATCCGGCTGGGGGATGCCGCTGGCGAGCGTGAGGTCGAGGACGTTGTACGTGTTCTCACCGTCGGCACCGGCGCAGTGGATGGCGCCGGCGACCTGGTCGCCGCTCGAGACGACGCCCTCGGAGACGAGGAAGCCGACGGCGAGATCGATGTCGTGGCCAGGGGTGCGCATCGTGACCGCGAGGGGCTGGCGCCCGACCCGGATCTCGAGCGGTTCCTCGACCGCGAGGAGGTCGTCGCGGCGGCTCGTGCGAGCGCCGACCGTGATTCGTGTGACCCGCGTCCGTGCGGTGATCCTGCCCATGCGTCCTGCCTATCACGGTCTTCCGTGCGCGCCATGCGATCCCGGTCGAATCGATCGGTTCGCGGAGCGTGAACACGGGTATCCACGGCACGCCCCCTGTGGTGGGATGACGGCATGGACCTGCTCATCCTCGGCGGCACGCAATGGCTCGGACGTTCGCTCGCGACGGAGGCGGTGGCGCGGGGGCACCGGGTGGTGTGCCTCGCCCGCGGGGAGTCCGGCGAGGTCGCGCCGGGCGTCGAGCTCGTGCGGGCCGATCGCTCGTCGGACAATGCGTCTGCGGCGGTCGCCGGACGCGACTGGGATGCCGCGATCGATGTCACCCGTCAACCCGGTTACGCGCGAGCGGCGGCCGCGGCGCTCGCGGACGCGGTCGGGCACCTGACGTTCATCTCGTCGGGCAACGTCTACGCCTCGCAGAACGAGCCAGGAGCCGACGAGCGCGCAGCGCTGCTGCCCCCGCTCGAGGCCGACGAGTCGACGCCCGAGACGTACGGCGAGGCGAAGTCGGCGATCGAGCGCGCGTACGGCGAGGTGTTCGGCGAGCGGTTCCTGACGATCAGGCCCGGGCTCATCGCCGGGCCGGGCGATGCCTCCGGGCGCAGCGGGTACTGGGTCGCGCGGGCCGCCCGTGCCGCGCGCGACGGTGGCCCCGTGCTCGTGCCCGACGTGCTCGCCGATGCGGTGCAGGCGATCCACGTCGACGACCTCGTGCGGTTCACGCTCGACCAGGCCGAGCGGGGGGCGGCGGGTGGAGTCGCAGCGGGTGCGTTCGGCACGGGCGCGTATAACGCGGTCGGCGATCGGGGTACGTTCGGCGAGGTGCTCGAGGCTGCGACCGCCGTAGCCGGGTACCGCGGGGAGCTGGTGGCGGCGTCGCCGGGGTGGTTGGCCGATCAGGGCGTCGCCGAGTGGTCTGGGCCGGAGTCGCTGCCCCTGTGGATCCGCGACCCCGAGTGGCGCGCGTTCCAGGACCGCTCGAATGCCGCGGCGAAGGCGGCCGGGCTCGTGCTGCGACCGATCGGCCAGCTGCTCGAGGAGACGCTCGCGTGGGAACGCGACCAGGGGCTCGACCGCGCGCGGGGTGCGGGCCTTTCCGCCGGGCGGGAACGGGAGTTGCTGGCGGCGTTGCGGAGCTGAGGCCGGTGCATCGGCGCTGGTCTCGAGACGCTTCGCTCCTCGACCGGCGTGGGTGGCGCTCCTCGGCGGGGCGCGGGTGGCGCGCTCCTCGACCGGCGCACGGCGTCCGGGATCGCAGACGTGAGCGGGGCCGATGACGCGACGTCCGTGCGGCGCGCTCGGTAGCGTGCTGCCATGTCCACGTTGTCGAACGACCCGAGCTGGCCGCGCGCCGGTGCTTGGCCCGCCCTCGATGAGACGGCTGCCGCGGCATCCGTCGATCTGGCGATCCTCGGCGTCGGGGCCTGGCGCACCTCGCTGTCGCCGACCGCCGCGCACGCGACGCCCGCCGCGATCCGCGAGGCGCTGCGACGGTACAGCCCCGCGCTGATGCCCGATCGCGCCCGGGGCGGCGCCGTGCTCGATCTCGACGAGCGCCTGATGATCGCCGATGTCGGCGACATCCACGAGCCCGACGGGCCGGAGGGCGAAGCGCGCACGGTCGCCGCCGTTTCCGAGGCGCTCGGTCGCGCTCGCGCGCTCATGGCGCTCGGCGGCGACAACTCCGTGACGGTCGCAACCGCGCTCGGCGCCTGGGGCGACGATCTCGACCGCGCGGGTCTCGTCACGATCGACGCGCACTACGACCTGCGCGACGGCGTCTCGAACGGGTCCCCGGTGCGCCGGCTCGTCGAGGCCGGGCTCGATCCATCGCGCATCGTGCAGATCGGCATCGCCGACTTCGCCAACTCCGCGGCCTATGCCCATCGGGCGCACGACCTCGGCATCACGGTGATCCACCGCGATGAGCTGCACCACCGTGCGCCGGCCGATGTCATGGCCGAGGCGCTCGCCATCGCGGGTGCGGCCGGTGGCCCGGTGCACCTCGACGTGGACGTCGACGTGTGCGACCGGTCGGTCGCTCCGGCCTGCCCCGCCTCGGTTCCCGGTGGCCTCGCCGCGTGGGAGCTGCGCGCACTCGTGCGGGCCGCGGCATCCGACCCACTGGTGCGCAGCGCCGACCTCGTCGAGATCGATGCGACGACGGATGCCGCAGATCACCGCACGGTGCGCCTCGCGGCGCTGTGCGTGCTCGAGTTCGCGGCCGGGCTCGCCGCGAGGGACGACGCCGCGGGCGATGCCGGAGGCGATGCCGCGAGCGCGTCGAACCACTGACCGCGAGCCGATGCGGCCTTCGGCGGGCGGTGGCAGACTCGGCGCATGAAGACGCTCATCCTCGTGCGCCACGCCAAGTCCGACTGGGGTCAGCCAGGCCTCGCCGATCACGACCGCCCGCTCAACGATCGCGGGCTGCGCGACGCGCCCGTGATGGGCGCGAGGCTCCTCGAGCGAGGGTCGATCCCCGACGCGATCGTGTCGAGCACCGCACTGCGGGCGCAGGCCACGGCGAAGCTCATCGCGACCGCACTCGGCCTCGACGCGGCATCCGTCGAGCTCGACGACCGGCTGTACGGGTCGTCGCCGCAGACGATCCTGCGCGTCGTCGGCGAACTCGACGACGAGGTCGGGCGCGCCATGATCGTGGCCCACGACCCCGGCCTGTCCGACCTCGCGTACGACCTCACCGAGTCGATCGGCGAGATGCCGACGTGCGCGGTGCTCGAGCTCGACTTCGACATCGACGAGTGGGTCGAGGTGGAGTTCCAGACACCGGTCGCGACCAGGTTCGACACGCCGAAGTCCGACACGCCTCGGTAGGCGGGCTCAGTCGTCGGATGCCGCGAGCAGGCGCCGCACGTACGGCGTCGCCGGGTCGGCGCGAAGCTCGTCGAGCGTGCCGCGCTGGGTCACCCGGCCGGCCTCGAGCACGAGCACGGAGTCCGCGAGCCGGGCGGCATCGGCAGGGCTGTGCGTGACGAGCACGGTCGCGCCACCGAAGTCGCGCACGTGGATGGCGAGCTCGGTGCGCATCTCGGCGCGGACCTCGACGTCGAGCGCGGACATCGGCTCGTCGAGGAGCAGCACGTCGGGATCGGCCGCGAGCGCACGGGCGAGCGCCGCGCGCTGGCGCTGGCCGCCCGAGAGTTCCGACGGCAGCCGGTCGGCGAGCGACACGAGGTCGTAGCGCTCGAGCCACGGTTGCGCCGCCACGCGGGCGGCGGCGCGCGAGCCGCGCATGCGGGCCGCGAACGCGACGTTGTCGCGCACGTTCAGGTGCGGGAAGAGCACGTAGTCCTGGAACACGACGCCCACTCGTCGGTGCTCGGGCGGCAGCGCGTCGACGCGCCGGGAGCCGATCGAGATCGCGCCGGCATCGAGCGGCACGAGCCCGGCGATCGCGGCGAGCACGCTCGACTTGCCGGCGCCGTTCGGCCCGATGATCGCGAGCGGGCATCCGGGCTGCACCTCGAACGCCGCCGCGATGCGCGTCGCGCCGAAGCTCAACGCGAGGTCGACCTGGAGGCCGGGGCGGCCGCCCGCGGCATCCGATGCCCGTGGCTCGAGGCTCATGCCGTTGACCCCGGAAGCCAGCGGTCGCGCAGGGTGAGCAGCACGATCACCGAGACCGCGAGCAGCAGCAGCGCGAGCGCGACGGCCTCGTCGGGGTCGGTCTGCATGGCGAGGTAGCTCGCGATCGGCAGCGTGCGGGTCGTGCCGGGCAGAGAACCCGCGAAGGTGATGGTCGCGCCGAACTCGCCGAGCGCGCGAGTGAAGCAGAGCACGGCGCCCGCGGCGACGCCCGGTGCGACGAGCGGCAGCGTCACGTGGCGGAACACCTGCCAGCGCGAGGCGCCGAGCGTGGCCGCCGCGAGCTCGGTGCGCCGGTCGGAGGATCGCAGCGCACCCTCGACCGCGAACACCAGGAAGGGCAGCGCCACGAAGATCTGCGCGATGACGACCGCACCCGTCGTGAACGGGATCGTGAGGCCGAAGGTCTCGTCGAGCCACTGACCGATGAGCCCCCGGCGGCCGAGGAGCATGAGCAGGGCGATGCCGCCGACGACGGGCGGCAGCACGAGCGGAACCGTGACGGCCGCGCGCAGCAGCCGTCGCGGCAGGGTGGGCCAGGACTCGGCGTGGGCGATGAGCGCGGCGAGCGGGATGCCGAGCACGAGGCAGACCGCCGTCGCGGTGATCGCCGTGGTGAACGAGAGCACCAGTGCTTCGAGCACGGCGCTGCTGCCGAGGAGTTCGGGGAGGTCGGCCCACGGCGCCCGCACGACGAGCGCGACGAGCGGCAGCACGAGCACCGCGAGCGCCACGACGGCGATCGCGGTGATCGGCCAGGCGAGGCGCCCGGTGCTGCGTGCTGCCGCCCGCGCCACTACGGGGTGCCGAAGCCGTACGTGTCGAGCGTCTTGCGACCGGCGTCGCCCGTGACGAACTCGACGAACGCCGCGGCGGCCGCGACCTGCGCCTCGTCGGCGTCGGAGGACGGGTCGGTGATCGCGGCGATCGGGTAGCGGTTCACGACGTCGGCTGCGGCCGGCACCTCGATGCCCTCGACGTCGTCGCCCGCGGCCTTCACGTCGGTGCGGTAGACGAGCGCCGCGTCGACCTCGCCGAGCGAGACCTTCGTGAGCACGGCCTTGACGTCGGATTCGAGGGTGTCGGGTGCCGCGGTGATGCCCTCGTTCGCGAGCAGCTTCGCGGAGGCCGCGCCGCACGGCACCGACTCGTCGCAGAGCGCGATGCGCAGGTCGGGGTTCGCGAGGTCGTCGAGCCCGGTGACGCCGGCGGGATTGCCCGCCGGAACGACGAGCTCGAGCGTGTTCGTGGCGAAGACCACCGGGCCGGTCGCGAGCCCGGCGTCGACGACCTGCTGCATGGGCGGCTCGGCCGCCGAGGCGAACACGTCGGCCGGGGCGCCCTCGATGATCTGGGTCGCGAGCGCGCCGCTGCCGCCGTAGCTCACCGTGATCGTGACGTCGGGGTTCGCCTCCTCGAACTGAGCGGCGAGGTCGTCGAACGCCTCGGTGAGGGATGCCGCGGCGAGCACCGTGACGTCGGCGGCCTCGAGGGTCGCGGTGGTCTCGGTCGGGGGCGCAGAGGTCTCGGCTGGCTCGTCGCCGCTCGTGACGCAGCCCGCGAGGGCGAGCGCGACGAGGGCGGCCGCGGCGAGGCCGGTCGCGGTGCGGAGGGTCGTGCGGGGAGAACGGGTCATGGCTTGGCTCCTTCTGGCAGGTCGATCGTGACGACGGTGGCCTTCGCGCTCGCCGCGGCGAGCACTCCGGGTTCGAGGCCGAGCTCGTCTGCGGCCTCGCGGCTCATGAGCGAGACCACTCGGAAGGGGCCGGCCTGCAGCTCGACCTGCGCCATGATGCCGTCACGCTGCACTGCGGTGACGAGGCCGATGAAGTGGTTGCGGGCGGACGTGCGTGCGAGCGGGAAGGCGTCGGCGAGCGCACTGCCCCCGGCGTGCTCGGTCATGAGGGCGACGAGTTCGGCGCCCTCGACGACCTGCATGCCGTTCGCGCCGCGCGCGAGCGTGAGGCGGCCCTGATCGGCCCAGCGGCGCACGGTGTCGTCGCTGACCCCGAGGAGTGCGGCCGCTTCGCTGATGCGGAACTGAGTCATGGTTTCTCCCGTATTCGCGGAACTGTCACGTTACTCTCCTCATACTATGGAAATCATCTCTCGTACTATGGAAAGCGTGATGTGTTCGTGATGCTGTCGCGTGCCGGTTCGTTCGGACGCCTCGCCGACGCTTCGGGCGTTCGGCGACGCGCCTGCGAGAATCGGGGCATGATCCGTTTCGCCGCCGCGCAGACCGAGTCTCACCGCATGGAGTCCAGCCGATGAGCGCGCGCCCGAGCGTCGAGGAGCATGCCTCGTTCGTGCGCTCGCTGCTCTCGGGGCTGGGTGCGAGGCCCACCGAACGCGTGCCGGTCGCCGAGGCGCTCGGCCGCATCACGGCGTCGCCGGTCGAGTCCCCCATCGCCCTGCCGCCGTTCCGCAACGCGCAGATGGACGGCTTCGCCGTACGGGCTGAGGATGTCGCGGGCGCGACGGATGCCCCGGTGACCCTGCCCGTCGTGGGCGAGGTCGCCGCGGCCCCCGGTCTGCCGGCGCCGCTCGCGCCCGGAACCGCCGTGCGCATCATGACCGGTGCGCCGGTGCCGGAGGGAGCCGACGCCGTCGTGCCGGTCGAGGACACCGAGACGGGCGACGGGTCCGGCGGTGCGGATGTCGGCGGGGCCGGCGCCGTGCGCATCCTCCGCTCCCGGGCGGCCGGCGAGTACGTGCGCGAGGCCGGATCCGACCTCGCGGCAGGCGACGACGTGCTGCCGCCGGGCCTGAAGCTCGGCTCCCGCCACCTGGCGGCGGCCGCGGCATCCGGCCTCACCGAACTGCTCGTGCGCGAGCGCGTGCGCGTCGCCGTCGTCAGCACCGGCAGCGAGCTCGTCGCGCCGGGCGCTGAACTCGGCGCGGGCGAGATCCCCGATGCGAACGGCGTCGCGCTCGCCGCGGCCGTGCGGGCCGCCGGTGCGGTCGTGGTGTTCGAGGCCCGCGTCCGCGACGAGGTCGAGCAGCTGCGCCTCCGGCTCGATGCGGCGCGCGACGCCGGCGCCGAGCTCGTGATCACGAGCGGCGGCATCTCGCAGGGCGCCTACGAGGTCGTGCGCGAACTGCTCGAGCCGCTCGGAGCCTGGGTCGGTGCGGTCGCGATGCAGCCCGGCGGCCCGCAGGCCGCGGCCGCCTACCGCGGCATGCCCGTGATCGGGTTCCCCGGAAATCCCGTGAGCGCGCAGCTCTCGTTCGAGCTGTTCGTCGCGCCGACGCTGCGAGCGATCGCCGGCCTGCCCGCGGCATCCGTCGAGTCCATTCCGCTCGCCGAGCCGCTCGTCTCGATCGCCGGACGACGCCAGTACCGACGCGGGCGTCGAGACGCGCAAGGTCGGGCGGTGGCCATCGGCGGACCCGGGTCGCACCTCGTGGCGGCGCTCGCGGCATCCGACCTGCTCATCGTCGTGCCCGAGGACGTGACCGAACTCGCCGCGGGCGAGAGGGTGGAGACCATCGCGCTCTGAGCGCGGGTCGCGGCGCGGGCGGGTCGCGGGCGGGGGCTGCCTACTCCTCTTCGTCTTCGTCGTAGGTCGTCGCCGGTCCGTCGATGACGAGTTGCGCGACGAGGGCGAGCTCCGTGCTCGTCGCCCGATGGATGCGGTCGGCGTTCTCGCCGGCGATGGCCGCTCGCACGGCGCTGCCCTCCCAGACGAGCAGCATGACGCGGGCCGCCTCGAGCGCCGACACCCGGAACGTGATGCCCTTCGCTCGCCCGATGTCGGCGACGATCTGCGCGACGCTGCGCTGCATCTCGGCCTCCTGCTCGAGATACGCGGCCGCCATCTCGGGGCTGCGGAGCGCATGGATGCGGATCTCGCTCATGAGGAGCACGCCGAGCCGGTCGTCGGCCGAGACATCCAGCACCTGATCGAGGATCTCGAAGACGTCGGTCTGGCTCGACGCGAACGCGCCGTCGCACTCGAGCTCGGCGACGCGCGCGGTGACCGCTTCGACGCGGCCCTGCGTGACGCGACCGGCGAGTTCGAGGAACAGCTCGTCCTTCGAATCGAAGTTGGAGTAGAACGCCCCGCGTGTGAACCCGGCGCGATCGCAGACCGCCTCGACGGATGCCGCGGCGAGCCCGACCTCGGCGAACACCTGCGCGGCGGCGTCGAGCAGCTTGCGCCGTGTGTTCTCGCGACTGCGCGGCGCGGTCACTGCGGACTCGACCATGGCCATTCAACCCCCGTATTCACATGAAGGCCACAGGTTTGCAGGCCCTCTCCGATCTACGATACAACTACGTATCGGATACAGCGCTGTATCGAACTGTCCTGACATCCGGCTCGGAGGCGCTGCCCTTGTCCACTCTGCTCTACTCGCTCGGCCGCTGGTCGTACCGCCACCCGTGGCGCGTGCTCGTCTCGTGGCTGCTCCTCCTCGTCATCGCGGGAGGCGCGTTCGCCCTCTTCGGCAAGGGCACGAGCAACAGCTTCTCGATCCCCGGCACCGAGGCGCAGGCCGGCCTCGAGCAGCTGAACCGGTCATTCCCGCAGGCCAGCGGCACGAGCGCGCAGTTCATCGTGGTCGCGCCCGACGGCTCGAGCGTCGAGGACGACGCCTTCAAGACCGGCATCGAGCAGACCATCACCGACATCGAGGGCCTCGACGGCGTGCTCGCCGTGACCGACCCGTACAACGAGATGGTCACGGGGCTCATCTCCGACGACGAGACCGCGGCGCTCGTGCGCCTGCAGTTCGACGGCGAGGCGACCGACGTTCCCGAGTCGACCAAGACGAAGCTGCACGAGATGACCGACGAGCTCGGCGCGTCGCTGCCCGAGGGCACGGAGGTCGTGCTCGGCGGC
The DNA here is from genome assembly GCF_001660485.1 of Agromyces aureus. GTDB lineage: Bacteria > Actinomycetota > Actinomycetes > Actinomycetales > Microbacteriaceae > Agromyces > Agromyces aureus. Next base: position 3,921,636 of record NZ_CP013979.1, on the reverse strand, counting down.
GACCTCTTCGCGCTCTCGGTGCCGGGCATCACCCTCACCGAGGGCGTCGGCCTGCTCATCGCGCTCTTCGTGCTCATCGTCACGTTCCGATCGATCAGGATGGCCGGACTGCCGCTCGCCTCCGCGGTCATCGGCGTCGCCCTCTCGCTCTCGCTCATCATGCTCTCGACGGCGTTCGCGACCATCTCGTCGACGACCCCGCTGCTCGCGCTCATGCTCGGCCTCGCGGTCGGCATCGACTACGCGCTGTTCATCATGGCGCGACATCAAGACCAGGTGAGAGCCGGAGAAGACCCAGAGGAGTCCGCCGCGCGCGCGACCGGCACCGCCGGTTCTGCCGTCGTCTTCGCGGGCATCACGGTGCTCATCGCGCTCATCGGCCTCGGCTTCGCGAACATCCCGTTCCTCACGGTCATGGGCATCGCCGCAGCCGTCTCGGTCGCCATCGCCGTGCTCGTGGCGATCACCCTCACGCCCGCGTTCCTCGGGCTCGTCAAGGGCCGCGTCGTCGGGTGGAAGCGGCGCGAGCCGCGCGGACGCCGGCGTGCGGCGCAGCAGCGTGCGCTGCAGCAGGGGGCGGATGTCGCAGACGGGCGCCCGTCGCACGTCGGTGCGGATGCGGCATCCGCTGCCCCCGCCGGGCCGCAGGCGCAGGAAGCGCACGCCGCGACCGGCGCGACCGCACGCCGTGGATTCGCCACGCGCTGGGTCGGACTCGTGACGCGGCATCCGGTCGTCACGACCGTCGCGGTCGTGCTGGGCCTCGGCATCATCGCGATCCCCGCCGCCAGCCTCGCGCTCGCCCTGCCGAACGCCGGCATGCTGCCGAAGGACGACCCCGCCCGCGTCTCGTACGACCTCGTCGCCGAGCACTTCGGGCCCGGCTTCAACGGGCCGCTCGTGCTCACCGGCACGATCGTCACCTCGACCGACCCGCTCGGGCTCATGCAGGACCTCGGCGACGAGATCTCCACGCTGCCGGGTGTCGAGACCGTTGCGCTCGCGGTGCCCAACGAGACGGCCGACACCGGCATCGTGCAGGTCATCCCCACGACCGCGCCCGACGACCCCGCCACCGCCGACCTGGTGCGCGAGCTCCGTGGGCTGCACGACCACTTCCTCGACGAGTACGGCATCGACCTCAAGGTCACCGGATTCACGGCCGTCGCGATCGACATCTCCGACCGCCTCGGCGAGGCGCTCGTGCCCTTCGGGGTCTTCGTGGTCGGGCTGTCGCTGATCCTGCTCGCGATCGTGTTCCGGTCGATCTGGGTGCCGATCACGGCGGCTGCCGGCTACCTGCTCTCGGTCGTCGCCGCCTTCGGCGTCGTCGCCGCGGTCTTCGAATGGGGCTGGGGCGCCGACCTGCTGCACGTCACCAAGGTCGGGCCGATCATCAGCTTCATGCCGATCGTCGCCATGGGCGTGCTGTTCGGACTCGCGATGGACTACCAGGTGTTCCTCGTCAGCCGCATGCGCGAGGACTACGTGCACGCGCGCCGTGCGCTCGACGGCCACTCCAGCCGCCAGCCGCGCGACATCGCCCTCGGCGCGGTGCGCTCGGGCTTCACCGCCTCGGCCCGCGTCGTCACGGCCGCGGCCGTCATCATGTTCGCGGTGTTCGCCGCGTTCGTGCCAGAGGGCGACTCCTCGCTCAAGCCCATCGCGCTCGGGCTCTCGGTGGGCATCGCGATCGACGCGTTCATCGTGCGCATGACGCTCGTGCCCGCCGTCATGGCCCTGCTCGGCGACAAGGCCTGGTGGCTGCCCAAGTGGCTCGACCGCCTGCTGCCGCACTTCGACATCGAGGGGGAGGCCGTCGAACGCGAGCGGGCGCTCGCCGACTGGCCCGAACCCGAGACCACGGCGGCCATCGTGGCATCCGACCTCTCGCTCGTCGAGCGCGACGTCGTCGTCTTCGAGGGCGTGAGCCTGCGGGTCGAGCCGGGCGGCGCACTCGTCGTCGCCGGCGCCGACGAGATCGCCACGCGCGCCATGCTGCTGACGATCGCGGGTCGCATCGACTCGACCGGTGGGCGCCTGCGCGTCGCCGGCCACCTCCTGCCCGGGCGCTCGGCCTGGGTGCGCGCCCACGTCGGCGTCGCGCTGCTCGCCGAGGCCGACGATCCGGTGGCCGAGCTGCGCAGGGCCGTCCGCGGCCGCACCGGCATCGTCGTCATCGACGGCGTCGACCGCATCACCGACCCGGTGACCCGCGACCGGCTCGCCTCCGTGCTCTGGGACGCCTCGCTCGAGGCATCCGTCACCGTCGTGGTCTCGACCGGCGACGCGGCGAACGCCCTCCCGCTGCTCGCGGCGGCCGGTCACCCCGACGCACCCTTCATCGAACTCGTCGCCCCGAACGCGACGGCACCCGCACACTCGACCACCGAGGTGAACGCATGACGCTCCCCATCGAACGCGCGCGCTCGAAGCGCCCCGTCACCTGGCTCACGATCATCGGCGTGCTCCTGCTGCCCGTCGTGATCGGCGGCATCCTCGTCGCCGCGCTCTACAACCCGACCGAGCGGCTCGGCGAACTCAACGCAGCCATCGTGAACAACGACGAACCGGTCACGATCGACGACCAGGTCGTGCCGCTCGGCCGCCAGTTGACGGCCGGCCTCGTCGAGGGCACCGGCGATGACGACGCCAACCTGACCTGGACCCTCTCGAACACCGAAGACGCGAAGGCCGGGCTCGCCGACGGCACCTACGCCGCGGTCATCACGATCCCCGAGAACTTCTCGGCGGCCGCGACCTCGACCGCCCCCGGCGGCACGCCCGAGCGCGCGACCATCAAGGTCTCGACCCCGCCAGACAGCCTCGTCGTCGACGACGCCATCACCGCGCAGGTCGCGCAGACCGCGACCACGGTGCTCGGCGAACAGCTGTCGACCACGTACCTCGAGAACGTGTTCGTCGGCTTCACCGACCTGGGTACGCAGCTCGGCACGGCCGCCGACGGCGCCGTGAAGCTCGCCGACGGCGCGCAGAGCGCGGCCGACGGTGCAGCGGCCCTGCCCGATGGGGCGACCCAGCTGGCGACCGGGGCGAGCGGCATCGCGACCGGGGCGGGCGAGCTCGGCAGCGGGCTCGACACGATCGCCGACGGCACGGCCGGCGCCGCTTCAGGCGCGAGTGCGCTCGCCGGCGGAATCCGCCAGGTCGCCGCCGGCGTGAACAACCAGGAGCTCGTCGGCGCCGCGCAACTCTCGGCCTCGAACGCGGCCGACGCCGCGACCGGAAGCCTCGACCTGGCCAAGGCGCTCGGCGCGCTGCAGGCCCAGTGCGCGACGTCCGGCGCCTCGACCGCGTACTGCGACGACGTCGCGAAGGCCGCGTCCGCTGCGGGCGCCGTCGCGAAGAGCGCGGGCACGGCCAGCGGCTATGCCGCGCCGACGTCCTCGGGCATCGCCGCCCTGACCTCCGGCACCAGCGCCGGCCTCACCGAGATCGCCGCCAAGACCGACGAGCTCGCGGGCGGTCTCACGCAGCTCGCCGCCGGCACGACGCAGTCGGCCGACGGCGCACGCGCACTCGGCGACGGCGCGACGCAGCTGAGCTCGGGCGCCGATCAGCTCGCCACCGGGGCCGGCACGCTCGCAACCGGCGTGCAGTCGCTCGCCGACGGCACGGGCGAACTGGCCACGGGCCTGCGCACCGCGTCCGAAGCCGTGCCGTCGTACACCGACGCCGAGGCGCAGAGCCTCGCCTCGGTCGTCGCCGACCCCGTGAAGGCCGATGGTGCGGGCAGCTCGCTGTTCGGGGCATCCGCGATTCCGCTGCTCGCAACGCTCGCGCTCTGGTTCGGCGGACTCGCGACCTTCGTGGTGCTGCAGGCCGTCTCGCGGCGCGCGCTCACCTCGCGGTCGCCTTCGGCCATGCTCGCGTTGCGCGGGTTCGCGCCGGCTGCGGCCCTCGGTGCCCTGCAGGGCGTGCTCGTCGCCGGTGTCGTGCAGCTCGCCGCGTCGTACGACGTCGGCGAGTGGCTCGTCTTCGCCTCGCTGTGCGTCGCCGCGGGCGTCGCCTTCGCCGCCGTCAACCAGGGCCTCATCGCCGCGTTCGGCGGGGCGGGCCGTTGGGTCTCGGCCCTGATCGGCGTGCTCACCGTCGCAACCGGCATCGTCTCGACCGTGCCCGGCGTGCTCGCCGACCTCGCGGGTCTGCTGCCCACGGCCCCGGCGTACAACGGCATGGTCTCGGCCCTCACCTCGACCACCGGCGTTGGCGCGGCCTTCGTCGGGCTCGCGGTCTGGGCCGTGCTCTCGTTCGGCGTCACGACGCTCGTGGTCGCGCGGCGGCGCACGACCTCGGTGCGGGCGCTCCTGCGAGCGGCGCCCGTGGCGGCCTGACGGGCAGAAGCCCTCGCTGATCCGCACCCTCGACCGACGGGTCGCGAACGCCGCAACGGCGATCGCGACCCGTCGCCGGGTTAACGACGCGGCCGATGGTCGCTAGCGTGAGGGTATGAACCCGCTCACGCATCTCGACGACGACGGCCGAGCGCGCATGGTCGACGTCGGCGGCAAGCCCGTCACACGTCGGGTCGCGATCGCCGAGGGCCGCCTCGACACGACCGCCGAGGTGGTCGCGCTCGTGCAGGGCGATGCGCTGAAGAAGGCAGACGTGCTGCCCACCGCGCGCATCTCCGGCATCCAGGCTGCCAAGCGCACGAGCGAGCTGATCCCGCTCGCACACATCGTGCCGCTCGACGCCGTGTCGATCGACTTCGGGTTCGAGGCCGCCGCCGTGACCATCCGCGCGACCGTGTCGACCACCGCGCGCACCGGCATCGAGATGGAGGCGCTCACCGCCGTCGCGGTCGCCGCACTGACGCTGCACGACATGGTCAAGGCGGTCGACCCGGCCGCGCAGACCGGCGGCATCAGGCTCGTCGAGAAGCGCGGCGGCAAGCGCGGCATCTGGCGAGCGGATGCCGCGGGCGAGACCGCTGCGCTCGATGCCGTTCCCGACGGGTCGGTGCACTCCGAGACCGGTCGGGCGGATGCCGCGGGCGGCCGCCGGGCGATCGTGATCGTCGCGTCGACCCGGGCTGCCGCGGGGGAGGCGCCCGACACGACCGGTCCCGCGATCGTGGATTGGCTCCGCGCGCGTGGATTCGACGCGCCCGAACTCGTCGTGGTCGCCGACGCCGACATCGCCGACGCCGTGCGCGGCTCCGTCGCCGGCTCGCCCACCGTGCTCATCACGACCGGAGGCACGGGCGTGAACCCCGGCGACCGCACGCCCGAGGCCACGCTCGCCGTGCTCGACCAGGAGTTGCCGGGGGTCGCCGAAGCGATCCGCGCCGCGGGCCGAGCCGCGACCCCGACGGCCGCGCTCAGCCGGGCACGAGCGGGCATCGCCGGGCGAACGGTCGTCGTGAACCTCCCCGGATCGCGGGGCGGCGTCGCCGACGGGCTCGCCGTGCTCGACGACCTGCTGCCGCACCTCGTCGACCAGGTCGCCGGCGGCGACCACGCGCCGCGCTCCGAGGCCGCACCTCGGCCGGTTCCACACCCGACGCCGCACCCCACGCCGCACCCGGCGCCGCACTCGATCGTGCCGCCCACGGCCACCGTCCACGCCGAAGGAGCACGTGATGTCTGAGCACGAGCAGTCCGAGCCGGAGGCGACCGCGCCCGACGTGCTCGCCCGCGTCACGACCGACGTGCTCGACCGCGACGCGATCGAGGCCTTCGTGCGCTCGGCCGAGAACGGTGCGCTCGTCACGTTCGAGGGGGTGATCCGCGACCACGATCACGGCGAGTCGGTCACCGCGCTCGACTACGAGGCGCACCCGGCCGCGGAGGACTTCCTGCGCGAGACGCTCCAGCAGGTGGCGCGTGAGACCGGGTTGCGGATCGCCGCGGCCCACCGCATCGGCTCGCTCGTCATCGGCGACGTCGCGCTCGTGGCATCCGTCGCCGCACCCCATCGTGCCCAGGCGTTCGCCGCGTGCGCGCTGCTCGTCGACCGCATCAAGGAACACACGCCCATCTGGAAGCGCCAGCACCTCGACGGCGGTACGACGGAGTGGGTGAACCTCTGAGCTGAGGTTCGAGCGGGGGCGCTGGTCCCGAGACGCTTCGCTCCTCGACCGGCGCGTGGCGAACCGCGCGGGGCGTCAGAGCGGGGTCGACTCGCCGCGCAGCCGCTTCAGCAGCTCGGGGTCGGAGAAGGCGACCGCAGTCGCCGAGGTGACCTCGACGCGTGTCGCCAGGATCTCCCGCGCGATCGCGGCGAGCACGTCGACCGCGTCGCCGCCCATCATGATGTCGGTCTCGGCGAGGATCTCGACGAGGTCGACGTCGTCGCCTGCCGCGAACGGTCCGATGAGGCGAACGTCGGACGCCCCCTGACCTTCGTACGCCCGAAGCAGTTCGTCGCGCCGCAGCGCGAGCCGCTGACGCACGGGCAGATCCAGGAACGGCCGTCGTTCGTGAGAGGCCGGCATTCGGGATGCCGCGTACGCGGCGACCGCCTCGGAGAGGACCCGCTTCTTGGTCGTGCCCAGCAGGTAGGCGAGGTCGGTTACCAATCGGCCCGTCTCCGCGTCCGCTTTCAGGGAGTGGTCGTTCATCGCCGGGTCGGCTCCTCTCGAGCAGGCGGGGGTTTCGCTCTGGAACACGGTGCCGGAGTGCCGGAGTGCCGGAGTGCCGGGTGTTCTCGAGTGCATACTGCCGCGCCGGCCATGCACGCGACTCGCGTGCCGAACGCGGCTGAGGGTGGCGGGCGAAAGCTCGCCCTGTGGAGGAGGCGACGGGGTGCTGGGTGCGGGGCTGGTCTCGACGACGTCGACCCCGTGGGTGCAGGCACCCGCACGGCGCTATTCGCGGTCGCCGCGGTGGTCACCAGGCCGATCGGCGGCGCGTTTCTCGGACCGCGTGGGGCCGAAGGTCATCTCGCTGATCTCGCTCGCGGGCATCGTCTCGCTCGCGTACATCGTGGGGCAGCAACCGCCCGAGGGCATCCTCACGGGCGTCACGTTCATCCTCATGGCGGCCGCGATGGGCCTCGGCATGGGCGCCGTGTTCGCCTGGATCGGCCCATCGACCCCGAAGGACAAGGTCGGCGCGGTCACCGGCGTCGTGGCGGCGGCGGGCGGCCTCGGCGGCGACTTCCCGCCGCTCGTCATGGGCGCGACCTGCAACGCCGAGACGAACTCCTACGCGCTCGGCCTCTGGCTGCTCGTGATCGTCGGTGCGGCCGCGCTGGTCGTGGCCGGCATGCTGAGGGACGCGCGACCGGGCGCGAAGGTCTGAGCCCGACCGAACGCGAGGGCTCGGCCCCTGCGCTCGGTCGCGGGGGTCGGGGGTCGGGCTCAGCCGTTGGCGCGCGTTCCGATGCGATCGGCGACCTCGCTCGCGGTGCCGGTCGCCGTGCCGCGACCGACTGCGAGGCCGACCATGAACGCCGTCACGGGGCCCGCGGGGCGGGCCACGCCGTGGGCGACCCTGCGCGTGAGGTCGAGGATGTCGCCGACGGGCACATCCGCCGGGTCGAGTCCGAGTTCGGCGGCGATCTCGGCCACCCACGCGTCGAGGTCTGCGGGGGCGGGCGGGTTGGGGTTGCGGTTCGGGTTCGGGTCGGGCGCGTCGGGCGTCATGGGGTGCTCCTCGGGTCGGTTCGAAGGGATTCGGACGAGCGGATGTCGGCGCGCTCACGAGCGCGGTCGAGGTCCGCCCACGTGTCGACGTCTTCGGCGGTGCCGTCGTCGGCGATCTCGGTGCGGTCGAGCCCGTCGAACAGATGGCGCATGGCGGCTCCGTCGGGGCCGCGGTCGAGCACGGCGAAGGCCCGGTCGAGGGCGGCCCGGGCGTAGATCGCCGTGAGCCACTGGGTGCGGCCGTCGGCGTCGACGAGGCAGACACCGTCGGCGGTGTCGTGCTGGCCGCGTCCGTCGAGCAGGCGCTCGACCGCGGCGGTGGCCTGCGGGAGGTCGCAGGCGAGCACGAGCACGTCGGCGTCGGCGTCGGGGTCGTGCGGGGTCCGCTGGTCTCGAGACGCTTCGCTCCTCGACCGGCGGGGGGCGGCGAGCACCGCGAGTCCGGCGGCGATCGCGGCGACGGGACCGCCGAAGGGGGGATCCTCGCGCACGACGAGGCATCCGGGGGCGTGCAGCGACGAGGGGCCGACCACGACGATGCTCCGGGCGCCCGCGCGACGAGCCGCGTCGATCGCGAGGTCGAGGAGCGTGCGCTCGCCGACGGTCTGCTCTGGCTTGCTCGCGCCGTCGAGCCTGGTCGCCCGCCCGCCGGCGAGGAGCACGGCGTCGAGGGGGCGCGTCGCGGCATCCGTCATCGCCCGATCGTCGCGCCCGGCCCCGTGGTCGATCACGGGGTCACCAGGACCTCGACGACGTCGCCCGCCTCGACGCGCGAGACATGCTCGGGCACGATCGCGAATCCGGATGCCGCGGCGAGGCCCCCGGAGAGGTGCGAGCCCGTGCCGCCGCGCGTCGCGGGCCGCACGGCGTCGCCGTCCACGCCGGCGCCCTCGCCCGGCTCGACGAACGCGACGGGCATCACCTGCAGTCGCCCGGCCGGCGAGTCCCAGCCGGTCTCGACGGTCGCGCGCAGCCGGCGCCGCTGAACGTCGCTCCGACCCTGCAGTGCGAGCAGCGCGGGGCGCACGAACACCTCGAACGAGACGGCGACCGCGACGGGGTTGCCGGGCAGGCCGAACACGGGCGTGCCGTCGGCGAGGCGGCCGAAGGCCTGCGGGGATCCGGGCTGCATGGCCACCCGCACGAAGTCGACCGTGCCGAGGTCCGCGAGCACACGTCGCACGACGTCGTAGGCGCCGACGCTCACACCCCCGGTGAACACGACGGCGTCGGCAGGCTCGCGTTCGTCGAGCCAGGCGAGCAGCAGCGACTCGTCGTCGGGCATGCGCACGACCTCGACCACCTCGCATCCGGTCTCGCGCACGAGCGAGGCGAGCAGCAGCGAGTTCGAGTCGGGGATGCGGCCGGGATGCAGCGCCTCGCCGGGTTCGGTGAGCTCGCTGCCCGTCGCGACGACCGAGACGCGGGGCCTGCGCACGACCTCGAGCGTGCCGTGGCCGGCGGTGGCCGCGGCCGCCACCTGGCGCGGGCCGAGGAGCCTTCCCGCCTCGAGGAGCAGGTCGCCGACTCGCAGGTCTTCACCCGCACGCCGGATGTGCCGTCCGCGATCGGGCATGCTGAACACCTGCACGACGGGAGTCGCGCTCGTCGGCTGGCCGCCGTCGGTGCGCTCGACCGGCACCACGGTGTCGGCGCCGGCGGGCACCGGCGCTCCGGTCATGATGCGCGCGGCCTCGCCGGGGCCGAGCGGCCGCGCGTGGTGCGCATCCGCCGAACCGGCCGCGTGGTCGGCGACCACGCGCAGCGCGACCGGAGCCTCGGGCGTCGCGGACGCGGCATCCGCCCACCGCACGGCGAAGCCGTCCATGGCCGAGTTGTCGAAGGGCGGCGAGGGGACCACGGCCGCGACGGAGGTCGCGAGCACCCGCCCCGCGGCATCCGCGAGTCGCACGGACTCGACCCGGTCGACCCGCACGCCGGCGTCGGCTCGGACCTCGGCCAGCACCCGCTCGAGGTGCTGCGCGACCGGGATCAGGGTGGCCGTCTCGTGGAACGCGGCCCGCGTGCTCGCCATGCGTCTACGGTATCGCCGACCCCGGGTCGTGCGATGACCGGTGACAGGCGCGCGTCACGTGGGTATCGTCGGGCGGGGGAACCGAGCAGCACCAGTCGCAGTCGAGCGGGAGGAAGTGCGGATGTCGTTCATCACACGAGGATTCGGCGGCAGGTCGCGCGAGCGCGACGATCGGCTGCCGCCAGGGCAGACGCTCGTGCACGACTTCCCGGTGCTCTCGGCCGGGCCGACCCCCGAGGTCGACACCGCCGAGTGGGAGCTGCGCATCGTCACCGAGGGTGCGACCCATCGGTGGTCGTGGGACGAGTTCAACGCCCTGCCGCACGAAGACGTGAGTACCGACATCCACTGCGTGACGCACTGGTCGAAGCTCGGCACGAGCTGGCGCGGCGTCTCGCTCGACACGCTCTTCGAGAACGTCGAGTCGCAGTTCGACTTCGTCATGGCGCACAGCTACGGCGGGTACACGACCAATGTGCCGCTCGACGAACTGCTCAACGGGCAGGCCTGGGTGGTCACCGAGTTCGACGGCGAACCGCTCGACCCCGAGCACGGCGGCCCGGCCCGACTCATCGTGCCGCACCTGTACTTCTGGAAGAGCGCGAAGTGGGTGCGCTCGCTCGTCATGATGCCGCGCGACGACCCCGGATTCTGGGAGCAGAACGGCTACCACATCCACGGCGACCCGTGGCAGGAGGAGCGGTACTGGTGATCGGGCGCCCCAGCGTTCCGCGGTCGGGATGGCACCCGGCGACGGTCGTCGCGAACACGCCAGAGACCACGACCGCCGCGCGACTCGAGCTCGACGTCGAGGGCTGGCCGGGCAACGCCGCGGGGCAGCACCTCGATGTGCGGCTCACCGCCCCCGACGGGTACACGGCGACCCGCTCGTACTCGATCGCGTCGGCCGGCCCGGCGACCGGTGACACGACGCGCGTCGTGCTCGCGGTCGACCGGGTGCCCGACGGCGAGGTGTCGCCGTTCCTCGTCGACGTCGCGCGCGCCGGCGACCGCTTCGAGGTGCACGGGCCGCTCGGCGCGTTCTTCGTGTGGCAGCCCGCCGCGGCGGCGGTCAGCGGTGGGGCGGAGGTCACTGGTGGGGCGGATGTCGCGGGCGGGCCGACCGGTGGGGCGGATGTCGCGGCGCGGCCCGTCGCCGAGGCGACGCGACCCGTGCAGCTCATCGCCGGCGGCTCCGGCGTCGTGCCGTTCGTCGCCATGGCGCAGGCACATGCCGACGCCGACGACGCCACGCCCTTCCGCCTGCTGTACTCCGTGCGCACGCCGGCCGACGTGTTCTTCGCGCCCGAGTTCGAACGCCTGGTCGCGGCATCCGCCCCGTTCAGGCTCGACCTCGTCTACACGCGCGAGGCGCCCGCGGGCTGGCCGACGGCGCCCGCCCGCATCACGAGGGAGGCCCTCGCCGAGGCGGTGCTCCCGGCATCCGAGACCCCGCTCGTCTACGTGTGTGGCTCGACCGGATTCGTCGAACGCGTCGCCTCGTGGCTCATCGAACTCGGGCACGACGCCCGGGCCATTCGCACCGAACGCTTCGGAGGCACCTGATGCAGCATCTCGACGGCAACGCGCTCGCCGGAGCGCTCGCCGAATTCTTCTCGTTCGACGTGACCACGGCGATCGCCAGGTGCAACGGCTGCGGCGCGGTCGACGAGTTCGCGCGGGCCATCGTCTTCACGAGCCCCGCAGGCACGGTCGTGCGCTGCAACTCGTGCGATCACGTGCTCGCGACCCTCGTCGAATCGGGCGACCGCGCCTGGCTCGGGTTCAGCGGCGTGAGCGCGATCGAGGTTCGTCGGGGCTGACGCGCGCGCTTCGGCGCCTGCGTCAGGCGCCGGCGTCAGGCGCCGGCGACGAGCTCGCCCGCCGCCCAGACCCGCCGCACGAGCGGCACGCCCGGCCGATAGGCGAGGTGCACGTGGCTCGGCGCGTCGAGCTCGACGAGGTCGGCGCGGGCACCCGGGCGAAGAGCACCGACATCCGTTCGACGTAGGGCCAGCGCGCCACCCGCGGTCGACGCCCAGAGTGCCTCGGCGGGCGTCAGGCCCATGTCGCGCACGGCGACGGCGATGCAGAACGGCAGCGAGCTCGTGAAGCTCGATCCGGGGTTGCAGTCGCTCGCGAGCGCGACGGAGACGCCCGCGTCGATGAGGCGGCGCGCGTCGGGGTACGGCTGGCGCGTCGAGAACTCGACGCCCGGCAGTAGCGTCGCCACGGTGCCGGATGCCGCGAGCGCCGCGACATCCGCCTCGTCGAGGTAGGTGCAGTGGTCGACGGATGCCGCGCCGAGCTCGACTGCGAGACGGACCCCGCCGCCGTGGCCCAACTGGTTGCCGTGCACGCGGATGCCAAGCCCGGCCGCCGCGCCCGCCTCGAGCACGCGCCGGGACTGCTCGGGCGTGAAGGCGCCGCGCTCGCAGAACGCGTCGACCCAGCGCGCATGCGGAGCGCAGGCGTCGAGCATCTCGCCGACCACGAGGTCGACGTACGCGTCGGCCGCTCGGGCGGCGGCTTCGGGGGTGCCGGCTCCGTCGGGTGCGGTGAACCGCGGATCCTCGCGGAACTCGAACGGCACGACGTGCGCGCCGAGGAACGTCACCTCGTCGGTGACCTCCCGGGCGAGGCGAACGAGGCGCTCCTCGTCGACCACGCTCAGGCCGTAGCCCGACTTGATCTCGAACGTCGTCGTGCCCTGCGCGTGCAGCTCGGCGACGAACGTCGCGAGCCGCGTGCGCAGTTCATCGTCGGTCGCGGCCCGGGTCGCGGCGACGGTCGAGCGGATGCCGCCCGCCTCGTACGCCCGACCGGCCATGCGAGCCGCGAACTCGTCGGCCCGGTCGCCGCCGAACACGAGGTGCGTGTGGCTGTCGACGAAACCCGGGATCAGGGCGCGGCCGCCCACGTCGACAACCTCGACGACCTCGACGTCGAGCGTCGTTCCCGCAACGTCCGCTCGCTCACGGGCATCCAGTGATCCGTCGATGTTCGCCCCACGGACGAGGCCTGAAGGGCGGAATTCGACGGATGGATGCGCGTTCGACGCCTCGGCCGCCCTGCCGACCCACGTCACGACTCCGCCGTCGATGAGCACCGCGGCGTCGCGGATGATGCCGAGCGGGCCGCCCTCGCGACCGGGTGCGGGGTCGTTCGTGACGAGTTCGCCGATGTGCGTGACGAGGGTGGCCCGCGACATCCGCTCAGCCCTCCTGCATGGGCACGCGCAGGCCGCGCTCGGCCGCGACCTCACGAGCGCGCTCGTAGCCCGCGTCGACATGGCGCATGACGCCGGTGCCGGGGTCGTTCACGAGCACGCGCGCGATCTTCTCGGCCGCGAGCTCGGTGCCGTCGGCCACGATCACCTGTCCGGCGTGGATCGAGCGGCCGATGCCGACGCCACCGCCGTGGTGGATCGAGACCCAGGTGGCGCCCGAGGCGGTGTTCAGCAGGGCGTTCAGCAGCGGCCAGTCGGCGATCGCATCGGAGCCGTCGGCCATGGCCTCGGTCTCGCGGTACGGGCTCGCGACGCTGCCCGAGTCGAGGTGGTCGCGCCCGATCACGACGGGCGCCGACAGCTCGCCCGACGCGACCATCTCGTTGAACTTGAGCCCCGCGAGGTGTCGCTCCTGGTAGCCGAGCCAGCAGATGCGCGCGGGCAGCCCCTCGAAGTGCACCTTCTCGCCGGCCTGGGTGATCCAGCGACGCAGGTGCTCGTCGTCGGGGAAGAGCTCGAGGATCGCCCGGTCGGTCGCGGCGATGTCGGCCGGATCGCCCGAGAGGGCCGCCCAGCGGAACGGGCCCTTGCCCTCGGCGAAGAGCGGGCGGATGTACGCGGGAACGAATCCCGGGAACGCGAACGCGCGATCGTGCGCGAGCCCGCCGAGCTCGGCCTCGCGGCGGATCGAGTTGCCGTAGTCGAAGACCTCGGCTCCGGCATCCTGGAACCCGGCCATGGCCGCGACCTGCTTCGCCATGCTGCCGCGCGCGCGATCGGTGAAGGCCTCGGGGTCGCGCTCGGCCTCGGCGCTCCAGTCGCCGAACTCGACGCCGACCGGGAGGTAGGCGAGCGGGTCGTGGGCGCTGGTCTGGTCGGTCACGATGTCGACCACGAGGTCGCCCGAGCGGTGGCGGAGGAGCAGGTCGCCGAAGACCGTCGCGGCGTTGCCGACGACGCCGATGCTGAGCGGCGTGCGGGACGCCTTCGCCGCGAGCACGCGGGCGATCGCCTCATCGAGGTCTGCCGTGTACTCGTCGAGGTATCCGTGCTCCACGCGACGCTGCAGGCGCGACTCGTCGACGTCGACGACGAGCACCGCTCCGCCGTTCATCGTGACGGCGAGCGGCTGCGCTCCGCCCATGCCGCCGCAGCCGCCGGTGAGGGTCAGCGTGCCGGCGAGGGATCCGTCGAACCGCTTGCGGGCGATCGCCCCGAACGTCTCGTAGGTGCCCTGCAGGATGCCCTGCGTGCCGATGTAGATCCACGAGCCTGCGGTCATCTGTCCGTACATGGTGAGGCCCTGCTGCTCGAGCTTGCGGAACTCGGGCCAGGTGGCCCAGTCGCCCACGAGGTTCGAGTTGGCGATGAGCACGCGAGGCGCCCACTCGTGCGTGCGGAACACGCCGACCGGCTTGCCGGACTGCACCAGCAGCGTCTCGTCGGCCTCGAGGCCCTCGAGCGTGCGCACGATCGCGTCGAACGACTCCCAGTTGCGCGCGGCCTTGCCGGTGCCGCCGTACACGACCAGGTCGTCGGGGCGTTCGGCCACCTCGGGATCGAGATTATTCATGAGCATGCGCAGCGGCGCCTCGGTCTGCCAGCTCTTCGCCGAGAGGGTGGTGCCGCGGGCGGCTCGGACGGTGCGCGGGCCGGTCGTCGTGGCGCGCTCGGCGGTGGGTGCGTCGGTCATGTCTTCGATGCTCGCGCACGCGGTCGGGGGCGACAACGGATGCCGCGTCGCGCGCGTCCGGGATCCCAGACGCGGGGGAGATGCCGGGCTCAGCCGACGAGGATGCCGCGCGCCGCCATGAACGGTCGAGCGTCGACCGCCACGCCGTCGAGGCGCACCTCGAAGTGCAGGTGGCACCCGGTGGATGCGCCCGTGCTGCCGACCATGCCGATGAGCTGGCCGGCGGTCACGGTGTCTCCGGCGTTCACGAGGATGCCCCCGTTGACGAGGTGCGCGTAGCCGGTCGCGACGCCGGCCCCGTGATCGACCAGGATCCAGTTGCCGTAGCTGCCGTTGGCCCTGGCCTCGACGACGACGCCGCCCGTCGCGGCGTAGACCGGGGAGTTGCAGGATGCCGCGACATCCGTGCCCCGATGGAACTCGTTGACGCCGGCGACGGGCTTGTTCGGGCGGGGACCGTAGCCGTCGGTCATGCGACCGGCGACCGGCTGCGACCAGCCCTGCTCGCTCAGCTGGCCGGAGTCGGCCGGGAGCGTGTTGATGAGGGCGACGCTCTGCGCCGCGGCCATCGCCTGCAGCCCGTCGAGCGAGTCCTTCGCGTCGGCGAGCACGAGTTCGGCGTCGGCCACCTCGCCTTCGCGCTCGTCGACGCCGGTCTCGTCGGCCGCAGCCCAGGCTTCTTCGGCATTCGCCTCGGCCTCGTCGGCCTCTTCGTCTCGTGCGGCGGCGATCTTCTCGAGCGACTTGGCGTCGCCCGCGATCTTCGAGACCCGGTCCATGCCGGCGAGGCCCGCGAGGAGGTCCTTGCCGGAGCCGAACACGGCGTCGAGCGAGGAGACGGTGCTGCCGTCGCCCTGCGCGGCGGCGAAGTACGCGCGCCCGGCCGCGTCGGCCTCGGCGCGGAGGGCCGTCGCGGTGGTGTCCGCACGGCGGGCCAGTGAGCGCGCGACCTCGCGGGTCGACTTCGCATCGGCGAGCGAGGACTCCGCCTTGCGGAGCGTGCTCGTGGCGCGGTCGATCGTGGTGCGTGCGGCGAGCATCGAGGTGACGTCGAGATCGACGCCCTGCGCCAGCTGCAGGACCGGGCCCTCGCCGCTGAAGAAGCCCCCGGCGGCCTGCGCGGTCGGGGTGGGCTGAGGGGCCGCGGGCGTGCCCGGCGTCGGAGTCGGAGTCGGGGTGGGATCGGGCGTCGGGGTCGGCGTGGGATCCGGGGTCGGCGTCGGCGTCGGCGTCGGAGTGGGATCGGGCGTCGGGGTCGGCGTCTCGGTCGGCTCGGGCGTCGGCGTCGGCGTGGGATCCGGGGTCGGCTCGGGCGTGGGATCCGGGGTCGGATCGGGCGTCGGAGTCGGCGTGCTCTCGGCGGCGGCGGGAGGCTCGCTCGCCGCGACCGTAGCCGGCGGCTCCTCGGCGTACGACGGGCTCGTTCCGAAGACGCCGATCAGGGTCATCAGCGCGATCGCGGACACCGTCGCCGCTGCGCGACGGCCTCGCGCGCCCGGCATGCGGGGCGATTCGGGATGAGATCGATGCGGCGTCATTGGTTCCGTTCGGGCAGTCGGCAGTGCGCTGACCGTGTTCAGTCTGACACCGCGGTCGGACCCGCACAACAGTTGAAACGCCGCCTGTGACCTGTTAAGGGGGTCCCCGGAGACCGTTCTGCGCGAACGGGCAGCGTGGACGCACGGATCGTGCGCACGGGCTGCCCGAGTGCTGCGCTCGCGGTCAGGCGAGCGGCGCGTCGAGGGCTGCGGCAGCCCGGTCGCGCACCTCGCCACCGGCCACCATCGCGCTGATCGCCTCGATCTCGGGGGAGAGGAACCGGTCTGGCCCGGGCACGGCGCCGACGCCGGCGACGAGCGAGACGACGGCTCCGGTCGCGACGCCCGGCTCGAGCGGGGCGCGCAGGGCGAGCCCGCGGGCGGCGGTCATGACCTCGATCGCGAGCACGCGGCCGAGGCCGTCGATCGCGCGGCGCAGCTTGCGGGCGGCGGCCCAGCCCATCGAGACGTGGTCCTCCTGCATGGCCGACGACGGGATCGAGTCGACGGATGCCGGCACGGCGAGCCGCTTCAGCTCCGACACGATGCCGGCGGCCGTGTACTGCGCGATCATGAGCCCCGAGTCGACGCCCACCTCGTGCGCGAGGAACGGCGGCAGGCCCTGGTTGCGCGCCCGGTCGAGGAACCGGTCGGTGCGCCGCTCGCTCATCGACGCGACATCCGCCACCGCGATCGCGAGGAAGTCGAGCACGTACGCGACGGGGGCGCCGTGGAAGTTGCCGTTCGACTCGACTCGGCCGTCGGGCGTGAGCACGGGGTTGTCGATCGCGCTCGCGAGCTCGGCATCGGCGACGGATGCCGCGTGCGCGAGCGTGTCGCGGGCGGCGCCGTGCACCTGGGGGGCGCAGCGCAGTGAGTAGGCGTCCTGCACGCGCGTGCACTCGGGGCCCTTGTGGCTCGCGACGATGGGGGAGCCGGCGAGCAGGGCGCGCAGGTTCGCGGCCGAGATCGCCTGGCCGCGCTGCGGGCGGAGCGCCTGGAGGTCGGCGGCGAACACGGCATCGGTGCCGAGCAGCCCCTCGACGCTCATGGCCGCGGCGACGTCGGCGGTGGCGAGCAGCATCCGCAGGTCGTCGATCGCGAGGGCCAGCATGCCGAGCATGCCGTCGGTGCCGTTGATGAGGGCGAGGCCCTCCTTCTCGCCGAGGCGGAGCGGCGCGATGCCGGCGGCGGCGAGGGCGGTCCCTGCAACCTGCAGCTCGCCATCGCCCACGCGCACTTCTCCTTCGCCCATGGCCACCAGCGCGCAGTGCGACAGCGGCGCGAGGTCGCCCGAGCACCCGAGCGAGCCGTACTCGCGCACGACAGGGGTGATGCCCGCATTGAGGATCGCCGCGTAGGTCTCGGCAGTCTCGCGGCGCACGCCCGTGCGGCCGGTCATGAGCGTCGAGAGGCGCAGCAGCATGAGCGCCCGAACGACCTCGGTCTCGACCTCGGCGCCCGATCCGGCGGCGTGCGAGCGCACGAGGCTCGCCTGCAGCTGGGCCCGGCGGTCCTCGGCGATGAACGTCGTGGCGAGAGCCCCGAAGCCCGTCGAGATGCCGTAGTGCGGCTCGGGGTCGGCGGCGAGGGCCTCGATGATCGCTCGGCTCGCGGCGACGCCGTCGAGCGCGGCGGGGTCGAGCACCACGGATGCCCCGTGCCTGCCGACCGCGACCACGTCGGCGATGCCGAGCGGCCCGACGCCGACGACGACCTCGGTGGCGTGGCCGGCAGTGGCATGTCCGGATGCCGCGGACGACGTGGCGGTGTGGGCGGGCGCAGTGGTGCTCATTCCTCCATTCCAGCCTGCGCCCGCGCGCGCGGGAACACCTTGGAGTACGCTGACGTCCGGGATTCCAGACAGAGTCCGTTCGAGGCCGGAGGTCGCATGGAGACGCCGTCGAAGGTGCCCGCCGCCGACCAGACGCTCGCGATCCTCAGCCACCTCGCGGCCCAGCGCGGGCCCGTGCCCGCAGCGACGATCGCGCAGGCGCTCGGGCTGCCGCGATCCACGGTGTACCACCTGCTCGCCGTCATGGCCGAGCGGGGCTTCGTGCTGCACCTGCCCGAGGAACGCCGATACGGCCTCGGCATCGCCGCCTTCGAGCTCTCGAGCGGGTTCAGCCGCCAGCAGCCGCTCGCGCGACTCGGGCGCCCGCTCGTCGCGGCGCTCGTCGACCGGCTCGGCGAGAGCGGGCACCTCGCCGTGCTGCACGGCCGCGACGTGCTCTACCTCGTCGAGGAGCGCGCGCCCCGGCGTCCGTCGCTCGTCACCGACGTCGGGGTTCGCCTGCCCGCGCACCTCACGGCGACCGGCCGGGCCATGCTCGCCGAGCTGCCGCCCGCCCAGTTGCGAGCGCTCTACCCCGACCGCGCGGCGTTCGCCACGCGGCATCCGTCGCCCGAAGCGGATGCCGCGGACTGGTCGTACGGTCGCCTCAAGCGCGTGCTCGCCGAGGTGCGCCTGCGCGGCTGGGCCGCCGAGGATGGCGAGGTCACGCCCGGGCTCGCGTCGGTCGGTGCGCCCGTCGTCGACCACCTCGGCTGGCCGGCCGCGGCGATCGCGGTCACCTACGCCACCGAGCGCTCCGACGAGACGGCGGATGCCGCGACGACCGGAGTGCTCGACGCCGCCGCCGAGCTCTCACGGCGCATCCGCGGGGCGCGCTGAGTCGTCGTGCTCAGGGACGCGCCACGTCCTCGATCGCGTCGTGCAGATCGGGATGCGCGAAGGTGAAGCCGGCCGCGGTGAGGGTCTCGGGGAGGACCCACCGGCTCTTGAGCACGAGTTCGGGCTCGGTGCGAAGCGCGAACATGGCGGGCTCCAGCATCCACCGCCAGGCGGGCAGGCCCGCACGTCTGCCGACGCTCTGGCGCAGCATCCGCATCAGTGAGCGATTGTCGCTGGGATGCGGGCTCGCGAGGTTCACGGGGCCCGCGATGTCGTCACGTTCGATGAGGAAGCGGATCGCGTCGATGACGTCGTCGAGGTGGATCCAGCTGAACTTCTGGTGTCCACGGGTGCGATGCCATGAGGTCCGCTCCCGCCCGGTCGGGTTCGGCCCGATTCCACGATAGCGACGGTGCGGGAACCACCAGTTGTCGATCTGCGGGCCGCCGAGGCCGAGCCGGGCGAGCGTAATGAGCGTGTTCGTGGCCGGTCCGTCGCCGAGGACGATGGCCATCCGGAGGGCGATCCGCCGGGTGCCCGGCAGGTCGTCGCTGAAGAACTCCTGCTCCCAGGTGCGTGCGACGTCGACCGAGAAGCCCTCGCCGAGCTCACCGTCGACCTCGGCGTTCGGCCTGTCCATGGCGTGCCGGTAGATCGTCGCCGTGGAGGCGTTGAACCACACCGCCGGCGGGTTCGCCGCGGACTCGACCGCGTGGCGAAGCACCCGGGTCGTGTCGACGCGCGACCGGAGGATCTCGTCGCGGTTGGCGTCGGTGTAGCGGCAGTTGACGGACTTCCCGGCCAGGTTGAGCAGCACGGCGGAACCATCGATCGCATCCGCGATGCCGGCGGGGTTCGACCAGTCGAGCTGTGCGCTGCGGCCGATCCGCCGAACGTGGTATCCGTCGTCGGTCAGGGCCCGGACGAGCGCGGAACCGACGAACCCGCTCGCGCCGGCGACGACCGCGATCGGCTTCTGTGGCATCCGTGTCTCTCCGTTCAGTCGGCGCGTCGGCCAGCCTGCGACGAGTCCGTCGCGGCCCCGGGCGACCGATGACCACCCCCAAGGGCGATCAGGACAGGGATCGGACGAGCACCCGGTTCCGCTCGGCGATCAGCCGCCGAAGGTAGGGGACGAGGACGACCCGTTCGGCCAGCCGGCCGAAGACCGGCGAGGCCACGGTGATCGTATCCGTCATCCGTGACCCGTCGGCCGTCCGCTCGAAGACGTGCTCGTGGACGAACGACCTGAACGGCCCCTTCACCTGCTCATCGACGAACCGGGTCGGTGGCTCGAGGGCCGTGATCTTCGAGGTCATGGTGAACCAGATGCCGAAGTGCCGGGCCCGCCAGGTCACCGTCTCACCCAGGCCGATTCGCCCGGTCGTGACCCCCGCGATCGCTCGCTCGGCGGATCCGGACATCGACTCCACATGCGCATCGATATCGAGCGAGAGGTCGAAGAGCGCGGCGGCATCGGACGGCGCCTCGGTCACGACGGTGAAGGTGTACGGCACGACACCCATTCTGGTCGCTGCGACGGCGCAGCGAAGACAGGCGGGAACGACGCGCAGTGAGGTATAGTTACAGCTATACAAGATTCGGAAGGAGGTCGTCATGTCCACGCATATCCGTGACACGCGAAAGCGGCTCGGCATGACGATCTACGACCTTGCCGACAAGCTCGGCGTGACCGCGGGCGCGATCTCGCAGATGGAGCGCTCCGAGCGTGACGAGACGATCCAGATGTCGACGCTGAAGCGGGCGCTGAAGGCGATGGGTGCCGACCTGTCGACCGAGGCGCAGGATGCCCCGATGGCGGCGAAGCACCTCCTCACCGCTCGCACGGCGGCCGCGAGCATGGAGCGGGAGCTGGCGGCGAACGACGAGGACACGGCGCTCCGCATCGCGATCCAGTCGCTCGACCACTTCCGACGTGCCCGAACCCGAGCGGAGATCCAGGACTTCCTCCGCACGCCGCGGCCGATCGGCGACGACCGGTGGGACACCCTGCTCGCGACCGCGATCGCCCGAGATGCGAAGCGCCGCGGCATCCGCCCGCCCGCATGGACTCGAAAGCCCGCCCTCACCGAGGAATGGCTGCCGGCCACGCCAGGGCACCCGGCTGAACGCTACCTCGACATGATCCGTGCGGCTGCGGAGCCGGAGCTCCTTGACAAGGGCATCCTGATCCGGGAGAAGGACCTCGCGGTTGCCTGACGATCAGGCCCAGCTGTTCACCGCGACCGAGATCCTCGAGCTGCTCGCCGAGCTCGGGGATCGGCTCGCGTCACGTCACGAAACGATCGACGCGTACGTCGTCGGCGGGGCCGCGATCGCCGTGATCCTCGACTCCCGCAAGAGCACCGAGGACGTCGACGCGCTCTTCTCGAACCTCCGTCTGGCGATCGAGGTCGGTGAGGAGATCGCTGCCGAGCGCGGTCTCCCGGCGCACTGGTTGAACTCATCGATCCAGTCGTACATCCCATCGTGGGCGAAGACCGAGGATACCGAAGCGAAGACCATGGTCCTCGGCGGACTGACCGTCAGGCTCGCGTCGCCGAGATGGCTGCTCGCGATGAAGATGGCAGCCGGACGATTGAAGGACCGGCGGGACATCGCCGACCTCATCCGGTTCCTCGACCTCCACTCCGCCGAGGAGATCGTCGACTGGACGATCGAGGTGCACGGCGAAGGGTCGGTGATCCTTCAGGACTCGCGCGAGTCACTGATCTGGCAGGCAGAGGAGATGCTGCGCCTGGCGTGGCCCGAAGGCTGACGGAGGTCGGTCGGGCGGCGTCGGGCATCAACGGGATCCCTCAGCCCGCGGCATCCGGAACCGCGAACCGCGCCGTCAGGAGCGCGCCGATCTCGTGGTGCCGGATCAGGAACGCGCGCTCGTCGAGCTTCTTGCGGCGGAGCCACGACGTGACCTCGTCGTTGGACTTGCTCGCGTTGCAGGCGCCGCACGCCGGCACGACGTTGCCGAGCGTGTACCGGCCTCCGCGTGAGACCGGCTGGACGCAGTCCTTCTGCAGGGCGCGGTCGATCGCACCGCAGTAGGCGCAACCGCGCCACTCGGCCGTCATCGCCTCCCACTGCTCGGCGCTGAGGTCGTGCGTGTTCTGCGCCATGCGACGCTTTCGCCGACGCGCGTACACCGCAGCGCGACTCCGACTGACGGCCATGCCGACAGGGTATTCCGGGGCGCATCGGATCAGGGGAAGGCGCCGGGGCATGCCGCGGCATCCGTCGTCGGGCATCCGTCACCAGTCGGGACGACGCACCGCCCGCGCGCGCTCAGGCGGTGTTCACCGACGCCCGGTAGCGTGGACCCGCCGACGGGCACCCCTCACCGACCGCCGACCATCGGAGCCGCATGACTCCCCTGCACACCGTTCCCCTTACTGGCGCCACGCTCGAAACGGCCGACCACGGCTTCACGGGCCTCACCGGATTCGCCGCCGACGTGCTGAACGCCATGGGCGACGCGGGCGTCGGCGTGCTGGTGTTCCTCGAGGTGCTGATCCCGCCGATCCCGAGCGAGGTGATCCTGCCGTTCGCGGGCTACCTCAGCCAGTCGGGCGACCTGAACCTCGGCTGGCTCATCGCGTGGTCCACGCTCGCCTCGGTGCTCGGCGCCCTGCTGCTGTACGCGCTCGGCTCCGTGATCGGCCTCCGGCGCGCCATCGACTGGGTCGCCTGGACGAAGCTCGTGAGCCGCACCGATCTCGAGAGCGGTGCCGGGTGGTTCCACCGCTACGGCCGCTGGTCGGTGCTGTTCGGTCGCATGATCCCGGGCGTGCGCAGCCTGATCTCGCTGCCCGCCGGCGCCGACCGCATGCCGCTCGCCACGTTCGTGGTCTTCACCGCGCTCGGCTCGGCCGCCTGGAACACCCTGCTCATCGGCGTCGGTGCGGCCCTCGGCACGCAGCATCAGGCGATCGACCACTGGCTGCAGTACCTCGACTACCTCGTCTACGGGGCCATCGCGATCGCCCTCGCGGTGCTCGTGGTGCGGCGCATCCGCGAGCAGCGCGGCGTGCAGCGGTCGGCGGGCGACGGCAGCGAGCCGGCCGAGTCCTGAGCGGATGCCGCAGGCGGCCGTCTGCGGCATCCGACCGCCTGCGCTGCACGCGTGACGCGCTCGGGTGGCGGCCCTGGGCGGACGGCGGATAGGTTCGTCGAACGGCCCACTGCGGCCCGACCCGGAGGCCACCCCGATGCCCGATACCCCCGCCGCGCCCGACGTACCCGGCGACGTGCCCGGCGACGCGCCTGACGTGCTCGGCACCACGTCGGACCTGCCCGGCGACGCGCCTGCGCCTGACTCGAGCGCGCCTGACTCGACGGCGCCTGACTCGACGGCGCGCTCCGCGACCCATCGCCGCACCGCGTGGTGGGTGCCCGTGCTCGCCGTGGGCATCGCCGTGCTCGGTGCGACCGGCACGTACCTCGGTGCGGGGTACGTCGCGCACACGGTCCGCAACGACCACATCGCCAAGTCGCTCGTGATCGAGCAGCGGGTCGACGACGCCGTCGGAGACCTGAAGGCCGCGATCACGCGCGCCGATTCCGCCGGCCAGAACGGCGCCGCGATCACGGCGATCGCGGTCGACGGTCTCGGCACCGCCGATCTGGCGGGCGTGCTCGAGGCGGCATCCGCAACGGCGACCGAGCTGGCCGCGACCGAGGTGGCGACGACGCCCGAGCCCATCGCGTACGACCAGAGCGCCGTGCGCCCGGCCTGGGTCAGCGTCGTCGAGATCCTCGAGACGCGCGAGCGAGCCGAGGTACTGGACGACGAACTCGATGATCTGACCGCGGCGGCGGCCGAGACCGCCGCGGCGGCGGCGACGGCCGACGCCGCCCGCGTCGCCTTCTACGCCTCGGCCGCCGAGAACGCCGCCGCGCTCCTCGCGGCGAACCAGGTCGCGACCTACGAGACGCGCATCGCCGTGCAGCACGGCATCGACCAGTCGGGCGACGACTGGCTCGAGGCCCGCGACAGCTCCGGCGCCTACCGGCAGCTCGCGGAGGCCGTCGGCGCGATGCAGGCGTCGGCCGGTGCCGAGCAGGCGCGTCGAGCCGAGGCCGACTACGCCGCGCGCGGGCCGATCGAGGACTTCGCGCGGTCGATCGCGCACGGCGTGAACCTCGACTTCGTCTGGGCGAACGTCGTGGCCGGCAAGTCGAGCGACGACAACTGGTACGCCGGCACCGCGCTGTACCGCTACGGCGACGGCGGGTGGGCGACGATCGAGCTCAGCCACAGCATCGGCTGGCACTTCACCGACGACATCAACGCGAAGGCCGTCGTCGTGCACGAGGTCGGCCATGCCCAGGTCGTGCGGCCCGAGTGCGAGCCGCTCTACTCGGGTCCGGTGTTCAACGGCGACGACGAGATGTGGGCGACCGCGTGGGCCATCGCGTCGGGGTACGACGTCGACGGGTCGGGCATCCAGGCCTACGGGCGCCCGAGCGACGCGCAGATCGCCGAGGCGGCCAAGTGCATCTAGGCGGCGCCACGCGGTCGTGATGCCCGCGCCACGGGGCTTTGACGCATCCGGGCGCCGATGCACGGGTGCCGAATGCGGCAAACACGCGTGGCGCTCATGCGGCGCCCGCCCGCGGCATCCGCTCAGGTGGTGCGCGGAGCCAGCCAGCGGCGCAGCGAGCGCGTGATGAACGGCAGCACCCAGTACGTCATGATCGGCGTCAGCACGAGCGTGGTCGCGAGCACGCGCAGCCAGATCGGCAGCTCGATCCACCCGGGCACGGGCGAGATCAGGTACGTGAAGGCGAGGTTGACCGGGAAGAATCCGAGCCAGATGGTGACGGCCTGCTTCCAGCGCGGCGGCGCGGGCGGCAGGTCGTCGGGGGCGGATGTCGCGTGCGGGTCGACGACCGGAATCGACCCGGTCGGCGGCTCGTCGAACCATCCCTCGATGCCGGTGCGTCGGCGGGATCGTTCGGACCGCACGAGGCCCTCGCCCGTGGCGAGCCAGTCGGCGCGCTCGGCGGAGTGCTCCCAGGCGTCGAGGGTCGCCTCGCTCGAGAACCGGTAGAGCATGTGCCACACGTGCACGTCTTCGCCCGCGCGCACCCAGCCGGAGCCGAGGAACCCCGGATACCGGTTCGCCCGGTTGATGCCGGCCTGCACCCAGGCGGTCACCTCGGGGATGCGTTCGGGGTCGACCTCTCGGCGGATCGAGACGGTGACGGGTTGGTTCGCGGTCATGGGTCGTGGCCTCTCGTTGCCCGCGGGGGTGGTGCGGGGATCGGAGCGAGGAAACGCCGCGAGGGCCCTCGGTGTTCCGTGGGCCCCCTCGGCCTGAACCAGTGTAGGCAACCCGCGTTACCCGAGTGTTTCGGGTCGATAGGCTGCGCGGGTGAGCGACTTTCAGGTTCTGGACATCGGCGGACTCGACGCGTGGCGATCGCACTTCGGCGGATTCCGCCCCGACAGCTCGCGCGACGGACGCCGCGTCGTCGACCACGAGCTGACCATGCAGTACCTCGGCCTGACGGCGAACGCGCTGCAGCCGGGCGAGGAGGCGGGCTACTGGCACCGCCATGCGAAGGTCGAGGAGCTCTACGTCTTCCTCGAGGGGCAGGGGCAGATGGGGCTCGACGACGAGGTCATCGACGTCGGCGCCGGCTCGGTCGTGCGCGTCGGGCAGGGCGTCTGGCGCACGTGGCGGGCGACGCCGGGCGGCACGGGCGAGCTGCGGTGGCTGTGCATCCGCGCCGGCGGCGCCGAGCTGCCGCACTTCCCCGACGACTCCGAGCGCGGCGGCGACCGACCGATGCCCTGGTAGCAGCCGATCGAGCCTAGGTCTGGATGACGGCGACCGGATCGGTCGTGGGCTGCGGCGAACCGCCGGCCGGTTCGACGGTGATGCCCACCGCGACGCCGGGGGCGAACTCGCCCTCGAGGATGCGCCACGCCTCGTCGCTGCCGGCGACATCGAACGTGCCCGCCGAGATCGCGCCGGCCTCGTCGATGTACCAGAGCTCGTAGGTGTGCTCGTCGCCGAGCTCGGTGAGGCCCGAGGCGAGGACCGCGCTTCGACCCTGCTCGACCGAGGACACCAGGGTCACCTCGCCGCCGCCGGTCACCGGGGCGACGGTCTGCTGCGCATCGGAAGCCGCGGCCAGCGACGCCATCTCGCGCTGCGCGCCCCAGCCGTTCGGGCCGAACCAGTTCGCCCCGACGAAGACGCCGGCGATGAGCAGCACCACGGCTGCGGCCGACGACCACGCGATCGCGAGGCGACGGCGGGCGCGGCGCGCGGCGAGGTCGGCGACGGGCGCGGGCGCACGGTCGGGCTCGGGGGTGGGTGCAGGAACGACGGAAGGCGCGGGGGCGACGGATGCCGCGGCATCCGCTCGCCGCTCTTGCGGTGCCGAGTCGAGTCGATCGAACAGGCTCGCCTTGAGCGAGGCCGGCGGCGCGACGGGTTCGACGGCCTCGCCGAAGCCCGCGGCGATCTCGCGGAACGCGGCGACCTCGGCCTGCAGGTCGGGGGAGACGGCGAGGGCTCGCTCGAAGCGCGCTCGATCGAACTCGTCGAGCGCGTCGAGGGCGTACGCCGGCGCGAGGGCGCGCAGGTCGTCGCCCGCGTTCGCCGCGTCATCCGCTCGATTCATGTCGTCACCCCCAGCAGGTCTCGCAATCGGATCATGCCATCTCGAAGCCGGGTCTTCACCGTGCCCAGCGGCACGTCGAGTCTCGTCGCGATCTCGGACTGCGTGCAGCCCCCGTAATAGGCCAGCGAGATGCACTCCCGCTGGGCCGGACTGAGCGCGGTCAACGCCTCGGCGACCTTCTCGTGCTCGATCGTGATCTCGGCCGCCTCGGCGACCTCGTCGACCGGAACGTCGAGATCGCGGATGCCGGCCTTCAGGTCGCGTTCGCGTGAGGACTGCGACGCGCGAACGCGGTCGACGGCCCGCCGGTGGGCGAGCGTCAGCAGCCAGGGGATCGCCGAGCCGCGCTCCGGGTCGAACCTGGCTGCGGTCTGCCATGCCTCGAGGAACACGTCCTGCGTCACCTCCTCGGCCTGAGCGGCGTCGACGAGCAGGCGGCGGACCAGGCCGAAGACCCGGGCCGACGTCGCGTCGTAGAGGAGTCCGAACGCCTGACGGTCGCCGGACGCGGTGGCCACGAGCAGGTCCTCGAGCGCGCGCGAGGGCTCCCGGGGCTGCTCAGCGACGTCGACCACGAGCCCAAGCATGCCAGAGGCGGGTCGCTCGGACCGCGGCTTGCGCGGCGGCGAGGTTCGTGAGAGGAGTGCATGGGTCATCCGTCGGGCTCGGAGGTCTCGGGATGCCGGTCGGTG
This sequence comes from Agromyces aureus, assembly GCF_001660485.1. Lineage (GTDB taxonomy): Bacteria > Actinomycetota > Actinomycetes > Actinomycetales > Microbacteriaceae > Agromyces > Agromyces aureus. Next base: position 3,894,510 of record NZ_CP013979.1, on the reverse strand, counting down.
CCCAGACCGGCACGTCGGCGGGGAGCGGTGGTCACCGGGGCACCTCGTTTCGCGTGTCATCGGGTATTCGGAGCCGACGCCCGATCCGATTGGGTGGAGTTGCGGAGGCGCGGGCTCCTCGATGCAGCGGCGTTCTCCCAGCGAGCTTTGGTCGGATGGATACCCCTACCCCGTTCGAGAGAGGCCCCCGCGTGAGCGCGACCCCGCCCGTTCCCCCGAAGGTCAAGCAGGCTGCCCGCCTCAAGCAGGAACGAGCGGAGGAACGCGCCAGGAAGCTGGAGGAGCACCGGCGGCGCGAGGCCCGCGCGAAGCGCAACCGCCGCATCGGGATCTGGTCGGCGGCCGTCGGCGCCGTGGCCGTCATCGCGCTCGTGGTCACGGTCATCGTGCTGACGCCGCAGCCGAAGACGTATGCGGCCGGCGGCACGGGTGCCGAGATCGAGGGCGTCGCGACCTTCGAGAACGCGTCGGAGCACGTGCAGGGTCCCGTGGACTACGAGCAGACGCCGCCGGTGGGCGGACCGCACAACCCGGCCTGGCTGAACTGCGGCGTCTACTCCGAGCCGGTGCCGAACGAGAACGCCGTGCACTCCCTCGAGCACGGCGCGCTCTGGGTCACCTACGACCCGTCGCTGTCGGACTCGGACCTCGCCGAACTGCGTGCGAAGCTCCCGTCGACCTACGTGATCCTCTCGCCGTTCAGCGAGCTGCCCGCCCCGATCGTGCTCAGCGGATGGAACACGCTGCTGTCCGTCGACGACGTGAGCGACCCGCGCATCGAGACGTTCATCGAGGAGTACTGGCAGAGCGGCGACGTGCCGGAGCCCGGCGCCCCGTGCACGGGCGCGGTCGACGCCCCCGGCAAGGTGTCATGACCGCTCGGAACGGCTCCGTCGGGCGGATGTCGGTGCTCATCGCCGCATCCGTCGCCCTCGTCGTCGTCGCGGTGGTGGCCTTCTCGATCGGTCGGCTCAGCACACTCGCCGATCCGACGCCGGCCGACACGAGTGCCGAGGCCGGGTTCTCGCGCGACATGCAGGTGCACCACCTCCAGGGCGCCGAGCTCGCGATGATCGTCCGCGACGAGACCGACGACCCCGACATCCGACTGCTCGCGTACGACATCGCCCAGACGCAGTCGCAGCAGGCCGGCCAGCTGTACGGGTGGCTGCGTTCGTGGGGGCTGCCGCAGGCGGCGTCCGAACCGTCGATGACCTGGATGACCAGGGCGCCGACCGGCTCGGCGGAGCACGAGGAGCACGACGGCGGGACGCATGAGCCCGGCCAGCCGATGCCCGGGCTCGCGACCCCGCAGCAGATCGCCGAGCTGAAGGCCGCCACCGGCGTCGACGCCGAGCGGCTCTTCCTCGAGCTGATGATCGCGCACCACCGCGGTGCGATCGAGATGGCCGATGCCGTGCTCGAGCGATCGACGAACACGCTCGTGACGCCCTTCGCCACGTCGGTCGTGACGAGTCAGAACGCGGAGATCGCCCTCATGGAGGAGCTTCTCGCGGAGCGGGCCTGACGCCCGCGCGCCTCCCGGCCCCCATACGAGGGCCGTGAATCCGTCGCAAGGGGGATCTTTCGAGGCCGGTCCGTTCCTAGGGTTGGTGGAGTTCGCTCGAATCGGACCGATCGGAGATCCGCATGATGGACGACCCACGACCCACGACCCAGGGCGCCGAACCGGCGCTCGTGATCAGGGGGCTGGTCAAGCGCTTCGGCGACAAGGTCGCCGTGTCCGGGCTCGACCTCGACGTGCCGAGCGGGTCGTTCTTCGGACTCGTCGGGCCGAACGGCGCGGGCAAGACGACCACGCTGTCGATGGCCACCGGCCTGCTGCGACCGGATGCCGGTGAGATCCGCCTCCACGGCGTCGACGTCTGGCACGACCTGGTCGAGACGAAGAAGCTCGTCGGAATCCTCAGCGACGGCGTCCGCCTCTTCGACCGACTCTCCGGCATCCAGCTCGTGACCTACGCGGGGCTGCTCGGCGGCCTGCCCCGCGAGGTGGTCGCCGAGCGCGCGGCCGACCTGCTGCAGCTCCTCGATCTGGAGAGCGCGGGCGGCACGCTCGTCGTCGACTACTCGGCGGGCATGACGAAGAAGATCGCGCTGGCGTGCGCCCTGGTGCACGCGCCGAGGCTGCTCGTGCTCGACGAGCCGTTCGAATCGGTCGACCCCGTGTCGGCGGCGAACATCCGCGACATCCTCGACGGGTTCGTGAGCTCGGGCGGCACCGTCATCGTGTCGAGCCATGCGATGGACCTCGTGCAGCGCATGTGCGACCACGTCGCGGTCATCGCCGAGGGACGCGTGCTCGCGTCCGGGACGACCGATGCGGTGCGCGACGGCTCGACCCTCGAGGACCGGTTCGTCGAACTCGTCGGGGGTCGCCGATCGGGAGGAGGCCCCGAGTGGTTGCGACACTCGTAAGGCTCCGATTCCTGCTGCTCTGGAACTCGCTGCAGCGGAGTCCATGGCAGATGGTCGCGGTGGTCATCGGCGGGCTCTACGGCCTCGGCATCCTGATCGGCGTCATCGCCGGGCTCGTCGCACTCGGGTTCGCCTCGATCGACGTGGCTCGCACCATCGTCGTGCTCGCGGGCGCCGCGCTCGTGCTCGGCTGGACGTTCCTGCCGGTACTGACCTCGGGCATCGACCAGACGGTCGAACCTTCACGGCTCGTGCCGTTCCCGATCCCGATCTCCAAGTTGCTCGTCGGGCTCGCCGTGAGCGGGGTGCTCGGGGTGCCGGGCATCGTGACCTCGCTGGCCGCGCTCGCCACGGCGCTCACCTGGGTGCGGTATCCGCTCGCCGCGGTCGCGGCCGTGGTGTGCGCCGTGATCGGCGTGCTCACCTGCGTCATCGGATCGCGGATGCTCGTCGCGCTCGTCTCGGTCATCGGTGAGGGCCGGCGGTTCCGCGAGGCCAAGGGCCTCGTCGTCTTCATCCCGATCATCCTGCTCGGGCCGATCATCCTCGGCCTGCAGCGCCTCCTGAGCGAGGACTTCGACTCGCTCCCGCAGATCGCCTCGGTCGTCGCCTGGACGCCGTTCGGCGCGATCTGGGCGGTCCCTGCCGACGTCGCGGCAGGGCAGTTCGGGCGTGCGGGACTGGAGTTCCTGATCGGCGTCGTGACGCTGGTCGTGTTCGCGCTCGTCTGGCGATGGAGCCTCGCCAAGGCGCTGGAGACGCCGGCGCGGTCGACGCCGGCGAAGGCCGCGCGGCGCGGGCTCGGCTTCTTCGGCACCTTCCCGGGAACCCCGGCCGGCGCCGTCGCGGCACGAGCCCTCACGTACTGGATCCGCGACCCCCGGTACGCGCAGTCGCTGATCACGCTGCCCCTCGTGCCCGTGTTCGTGCTGGTCTACGCCGGCTCGAACGGCGACCTGACGCCCCTGAACTCGGTCGGGCCGATCATCGCCTTCCTGCTCGCGCTGTCGATCTACGCGGACATCTCGTACGACAACACCGCCTTCGCGCTGCACCTGCAGCAGGGCGTCAGCGGTCGCGACGACCGGATCGGCCGCGTGCTCGCACTCGCCGTGTTCGCGGTGCCGCTCTCGCTGCTGACGGTGCTCGCAACCGTGTGGCTGACGGGTGCGTGGACGGCGTTGCCCGGCCTGCTCGGCATCACCGTCGGCGTGCTCCTCAGCGGCTTCGGGCTGTCGTCGCTCGTCTCGGGACGGTTCATCTTCGCCGTGCCGGCGCCCGGCGAGAGCCCGTTCAAGTCGAAGCCCGGCGGGGGGTTCAGCCTGACGCTGTCGCTGTTCGCGACGTGGGGCATCCTCACGGTGCTCGTGCTGCCGGAGCTCGTGCTCGCGATCGTCGGCTTCGCGACCGGTCAGGTCGTCTACGGCTGGATCTCGCTCGCCCTCGGCATCGTGCTCGGCTCCGTGCTGCTGGTCATCGGCATCCGCGTCGGAGGCGACATCTACGACCGACGCGGCCCCGAGCTGCTCGCGGCGCTGCAACGGCTGAAGTAGCTCCGCCGGTTGAACGCCGGATGACCGATGCCGCCGTTCGTTGTGCCGTCGGGTCCGTTCTGCGACGCTGGGATGAGCATCGCATCGGCGGAAACGGGGACGGTTTCATGGCAACGAGTGCAGCAACGCAGGCATGGGTCGAAGGGTCGGGTGAACCGCTCGCGGCGCACACGCTGCAGCAGCTGAACGCCTGGTGGCGGGCGGCGAACTACCTCTCGATCGGCCAGATCTACCTGCTCGACAATCCGCTGCTGCGTCGTCCGCTCACCCGAGACGACATCAAGCCGCGCCTGCTCGGACACTGGGGCACGACGCCGGGACTGAACTTCGTCTACGCCCACCTGAACCGGGCGATCCAGGAGCGCAGCCTCAACACGATCTACATCGCCGGCCCGGGCCACGGAGGTCCGGGCATGGTCGCCAACGCCTATCTCGACGGCACGTACAGCGAGCTCTACGGGGCCATCGACCAGTCGACCGACGGCTTGCGCGGGCTGTTCCGGCAATTCTCGTTCCCGGGAGGAATTCCGAGTCATGCGGCTCCCGAGACGCCCGGGTCCATCCACGAGGGCGGCGAGCTGGGCTATTCGCTGTCGCACGCCTACGGTGCCGCGTTCGACAACCCCGACCTCCTGGTCGCGACGGTCGTCGGCGACGGCGAGGCTGAGACGGGGCCCTTGGCGACCGCGTGGCATTCCAACAAGTTCCTCGACCCGCTGCAAGACGGGGTGGTGCTGCCGATCCTGCACCTCAACGGCTACAAGATCGCGAACCCGACGGTGCTCGCGCGGATCCCCGAGTCCGAACTGCTCGACCTCATGCGCGGCTACGGCCACACGCCGTACCTCGTGTCGGGCGGCTTCGACGACGAAGACCCGATCGAGGTGCACGCGCGGTTCGCGGCGACGCTCGATGCCGTGCTCGACCAGATCGCGCAGATCAAGGCGGATGCCGCGGCCGGCACGCTCGAGGGGCGACCCGCCTGGCCGATGATCATCCTGCGCACCCCGAAGGGGTGGACCTGCCCGAAGGAGATCGACGGGCACCCCGCTGAGAACAACTGGCGGTCGCACCAGGTTCCGCTCGCCAGCGCGCGCGACACCGAGGAGCACCTGCGCCTGCTCGAGGCCTGGATGCAGTCCTACCGGCCCGAGGAATTGTTCGACGAGTCCGGCGCCCCCGTCGCGCTCGCGACCGCGTTGGCACCCGTGGGTGAACTCCGGATGAGCGCGAACCCCGTCGCCAACGGCGGCCTGCTGCGCACCGAACTCAGGCTTCCCGATTTCCGCGCGTACGCGGTCGACGTTCCGTCGCCGGGAGAGACGGTCAGCAGCGCCACCGCAGTGCTCGGCACGTGGCTCCGCGACGTGATCGAGGCGAACCCCACGAACTTCCGCATCTTCGGCCCCGACGAGACCGCGTCGAACCGGCTCCAGGCCGTGTTCGAGGTGACCGACAAGCAGTGGAACGCGGAGTTGTGGCCGATCGATGCCGCCGACAATCACCTCGCCCGGGCCGGGCGCGTGATGGAGATGCTGAGCGAGCACCAGTGCGAGGGTTGGCTCGAGGGCTACCTCCTGACCGGTCGGCACGGCCTCCTCAACTCGTACGAGGCGTTCATCCACATCGTCGACTCGATGTTCAACCAGCATGCGAAGTGGTTGAGCTCGTCGAAGAAGATCCCGTGGCGCCGCCCCGTCTCCTCGCTCAACTACCTGTTGAGCTCGCACGTCTGGCGGCAGGACCACAACGGCTTCTCACACCAGGATCCCGGGTTCATCGACCACGTCGTCAACAAGAAGGCCGAGGTCGTGCGGGTGTATCTCCCGTTCGACGCGAACACGCTCCTGTCGACCTACGACCACTGCCTGCGAACGGTCGACTACGTGAACGTGGTCGTGGCCGGCAAGCAGCCGGCGCCGAACTGGCTCACGATGGAGGAGGCGGTCGCGCACTGCACGCGCGGCATCGGCCTGCTCGACTGGGCCGGCACCGAGAAGCCGGGTGAGAAGCCGGATGTCGTGCTCGCCGCGGCCGGCGACGTGCCGACGCTCGAGGTGCTCGCCGCCGCGAGCATCCTGCGAGACCGGATCCCCTCGCTCGCGGTGCGGGTCGTCAACGTGGTCGACCTGATGCGGCTGCAGAACGACACCGAGCACCCGCACGGGCTCTCCGACCGCGACTACGACGCGATCTTCACCGACGACCGGCCGGTCGTGTTCGCGTACCACGGGTATCCGTGGCTCATCCATCGCCTCACCTACAAGCGGCACGGGCATGGCAAACTTCACGTGCGCGGCTACAAGGAGGAGGGCACCACGACCACGCCGTTCGACATGGTGATGCTCAACCAACTCGATCGCTTCCAGCTCGTGATCGACGTCATCGATCGCGTGCCCGGCCTGGCCGACCTCGAGGGACCGCTCCGGCAGGAGATGCAGGATGCCCGGCTGCGGGCGCGTGCGTACACGCGAGCTCACGGCGAGGACGACCCCGAGGTCACCGGCTGGAGCTGGAACGGCTCCGGTGAGGGAGGCAGCGGACTCGCCGACACGGGCGACGACAACCGCTGACCTCGCCGACGACCCGCGGTCGATCTACCAGATCGTGCCGCCGCCGACCGAGATGCCGCCCCACGTGAGCGCGATGAAGATCGCGGCGAACACGACGGGGGCGATGCCCTTGCCGCTGCGCGCGAGCCCCTTGAGGAGGGCGATCACCGCGAGGACGGCGGCGATGACCGAGAGCGCTCCGCCGAGGATCAGCCCGATGAACAGCGGGATGGGCATGAGCACGAGGCCTGCCAGCGCGAACCAGAATGCGGCCCAGGCGGTCGGATTGGAGCGGCGTTCGACAGAGGAAGACATGGTTCATTATCTCGGTTCCGCTCCGAGTGGGTACGCCGAACACCGCACGGTGGACGACTCGCGGCCCAGCAGGCGGTGAGATCGGCGCTGCTCGACCGGATCCGACATCCGTCCAATCCGATCCACGACCTCCTCCGAACCCCTCGTGTCGACCCGATCAGGGCCGGCCACTACGAAGGAGGAGATCCATGCGATCGATCCGCAGCACCCGTACCGCGCTCGCCGTGTTCTCGATCACGGCCGTCGCCATGCTCGGCCTGGCAGGCTGCAGCTCAGGCGACACCACCTCGTCGGAGTCCGACGAGCCCACCACGTCGCAGGAGTCGATGGCTCCCACCGAAGAGGCCATGGACCCGGCCGCAGACCTCGTCGGCTCCGGTTGCGCCGCCTACGCCGAGCAGGTGCCGGATGGCGCGGGTTCGGTCGCCGGCATGGCCGAGGACCCGGTGGCCGTCGCGGCCTCCAACAACCCGATCCTGACCACGCTCACCGCGGCGGTCTCGGGCCAGCTGAACCCCGACGTGAACCTCGTCGACACGCTGAACGGTGACGAGTTCACCGTCTTCGCTCCCGTCGACGACGCGTTCGCCAAGATCGACCCCGCCACCATCGAGTCGCTGAAGACCGACTCGGCCACGCTCACGTCGATCCTGACGTACCACGTGGTGCCCGGCCAGCTCTCGCCCGACGAGATCGCCGGAATGCACACCACCGTGCAGGGCGGCGACGTCGAGGTGACGGGTTCGGGCGATGACCTCATGGTCAACGACGCGAAGGTCATCTGCGGTGGCGTGCACACCGCCAACGCGACCGTGTACCTCATCGACACGGTGCTGATGCCCACGATGTAGCACCGATCGCGGGGCGCCGTGCCGAGGCGGCCGGCGCCCCGCATCGATCGACCCGAGCCGCGGCATCCGCGGCGTCTACGCGGCATCCGTCGCGGAACTCGAGGAGGAACCCATGTTCAGCTCTGTCAATCGCGCCGTCGCGACCATCTTCGGCGCCGTCTACGTGCTCGTCGGCCTGCTCGGCTTCGCCGTCACCGGCGGTGTCGGCTTCATCGCCACCGAGGGCGGCCTGCTGCTCGGCGTCTTCGCCGTCAACCCGCTGCACAACATCGCGCACCTGCTCATCGGCGGCGCCCTGCTCATCGCCGGAATCGTGAGCCTTCGGGCGGCGAAGACGGTCAACGTCGTCGTCGGTGCGGCCTATCTCCTGCTCGGCATCGTCGGCTTCTTCCTGGTCGGCACCGGTGCGAACATCCTCGCGCTGAACACCGCCGACCACTTCCTGCACCTCGCGAGTGCACTCGTGCTGCTGGGCGTCGGCCTCGGGGCCGAACGCGCCACGACGCACGCCTCCAACCGCACGGCCACGGCCTAGGGAGCCCGGCCGTGTCGGCACTGACGCACCTCACGCGAAGCTGGCCCGTGTTCTCCGCGCTCGGCGCGGGGCTCGTGCTCACCGCGGTGGGCGCCGGTGCCATGGGCGCCCCGGCCTGGGGGATCGCAGCCGCTGCGGCGCTGATCGGGAGCGGCATCGCCGCCCTCGGTTGGGCCGTCGTGGCGCTGCGAACCGGTCGGGCGCCCGCCCCTCGTGCCGCGCTCGTCGCGGCGCTCGTGCTGATCGCGGCGTCCGCAGCGGTCTTCGCTTCGGGCGCCGCGGCGGTCGCGGGCATCGCATCGCTGCCGCTGCTCGTCGCAGACCTGTTCGCGCTCGTGGTCGCCGTCGGTGCGGCCGTGACGCTTCGAACGGAGCGGTCGGCACGAGCAGGGCGAGCGGATGCCGCAGGCGTGCCTCGCACGACGAAGACCGCGATGCGGTCGGCCCGCCGGCCCGTCGTCTCGGCGATCGGCGTGGCGGCGGGGGCCGCCCTCGTGGCGGCGCTCGCGACGCCCGCGCTCGCCGGAACGCGGGCGGGCGAGGAGGCCGTGCCGCACGGCGAGCACGGCACGTCCCTCACGGTGCCCGGGCGACCGGGGCACCACCACTGACTCCGCCCCCGTCGAGTGCTGGCGACGCACTCGGCGGGGGCGGACCCTGAACGGCCCCGGGATCCCGAACCCGGGGCCGTTCCCTCCTCGCGCGGGGGTGCGCGGGGAGGCGCTGGTCTCGAGGCGGCGCTGACGCGCCTCCTTGAGGCCGGCGATCATCACGCCGGTCGGGGAGCGAAGCGTCTCGACACCGGCGGATCGGCGGGCGGACGCGGCTAGACGAAGTCCTCGACGGTGTGCGGGGGCTTGAGCTCGACGGCCGCGCGCACGTCGGCGGCCCGCTGCTCGCGGTTCTTGCGGATCATCCGGTCGTCGCGCAGCGGCAACTGCAGTTTCTCCTCTGCGGGCACGCCCGAGTGCAGCTGGCGAACGCGCTCGACCTCGGTGTCGAGCACCGCCCCGAGCACGATCGCGAAGTTCGACAACCAGACCCAGAGCATGAAGGCCACCGCACTGCCGAGCACGCCGTAGTTGCGCTCGTAGGTGCCGAGCCCCACGGCGTACCAGCCGAACAGCCAGGTCGCGAGACCCCAGGTGAGCACGGCGCCCGCCGCCCCCACGCTCATCCAGCGGAAGTTTCGACGGCGCACGTTCGGCGTCGCCCAGTAGAGCACGGCGATCGTGGCGGCCATCAGGGCGACCGCCACCGGGATCTTCACGAGGTCCCACCAGAAGGCGACGCCCTCGTCGAGGCCCAGCGTGCGTGCCGCGGCCTCCGCGACGGGACCGCTCAGCAGCAGGATGATCGCGAGCAGCGCGGCCAGGATGAGCACCCCCGCCGCCGTGAGCACCATGAGCGGGCGCGACTCCCAGAACGGCCGGCCCTCCTCGACGTGCAGGATGCGGTTCATGCCGCGACCGAACACGCCCAGGTACCCCGAGACCGACCACAGTGCGCCGGCCGAGCCGACGATGATCGCGAACCACTGGTGCGACGCGTTCAGTAGCTGTTCGACCGGCTCGGCCAACGCCGTCGCGATCGAGTCGCCGCCGAGGTCGGCGATGACGTCGAGCACCGCCCGCGTGACCTCTTCGGCCGTGCCGAACACGCCGAGGATCGCGAGCGCCGCGAGCGCCGCCGGGAACACCGTCAGCACGGCGTAGTAGGTGAGCGACGCTGCGACGTCGTACGACTGGGTGATGCGGAACTCGTGCCACGTTCGAATCGCGATCAGCCGCCACTCGTGACCCGAGATGTGGATGGGGGAGTCCTGGGTCATCTGGCCTTCGAAGATCGGTCGAGTTGCTCGTGCAGGAAGGCCGAGACGCGTGCGCGCATGGTCTCGTCGAGGATGCCGATCGAGTGCTCCGATCCGGAGCTGACCGCGAGGTCGACGGGCACGCCGGCCGCCTCGAGGCTCGACGCGAATCGCCGTGACTGACCCAGCGGGATCACCTCGGTGTCGGCGTGGCCCACGAAGAAGGGCGGGTCGCTCGGGTCGATGAACGTCGTCGCCGAGGCCTCCGCGGCTTGGGGGCACGCGTCGTCGCCGGCACCCGGCTCGCACCCGAGGTACTCCGCGACGATGCCGCGCAGCCACGGCGAGGCTCCGTCGGTGGTCAGCTCGGCCGCGGTCAGCCCGACCGGGCCCGAGATCTCGGCCACCGCCGCGACCCGGGATCCTGCGTCGAGCGGGCCCTCGCCGCGCGTGCCGAGCAGCGCCGCGAGGTTGCCGCCCGCGGATCCGCCGAACGCGCCGATGCGCGCTGGGTCGACGTCGAAGCGCTCGAGCTGAGCGGGCTCGCGCAGCCACTCCACGGCGAGCTCCACATCGTCGATCGCCGCGGGGAAGCGCACCTGGGGCGCGAGCCGATAGTTGACGGATGCCGCGACGAACCCCTCGCTCGCGAGCCACGCGCACACGTTGCGCCAGTCGGCGTTCGCCTTGTCGCCGCGCGCCCAGCTGCCGCCGTGGATCGACACGACCGCTGGCAGCAGCCCTTCGTCGTCGGCGGCGAACGCCATGGCCGTCGCGGACGGGCGGCAGACGTCCAGCGTCAGCACCGTGCCGTCGTCCTGCACGCCGTACTCGACGTCTTCGTCGATGCGGATGCCGGCGGGGGCCGTGAACGTGCGGATGCCGACCTGGGCGATGGTGCCCGAGAGTTCGCTCGCGGCATCCGCCCCTCGAGGGTCGATCTCGCGCAGTTCGCGGTGGAATCCCGAGAGCGCGGCCACGCCGACGACCGCCACGAGGGCGGCTGCGGCGGCCACCAGCACGCGTCGTGCGCGCCGGCGTGGGCCGCCCGGGGTTCGGGTCGAGGTCACGGCGGGCTCCGGTCAGGGGTGCAGTGATGCTAACCCGCCGGGGCGGTTCGACGAAACGCGGTGCGGCGGATGTCGCGGACGGGCCGCCCTGCCGGGCCTCGAGGCCCGGTGCACGGGGGTTTCCCAGCGGCATCCGCTAGGCTTGGGGCGTCGGTTCTGGACACCGCACATGTCGTGCGGATGGGTTTGTGAGTCCAAAGGGCCGGTTTCGCGTCATCAGGTCGCGAATAGTCACCGTATGTGAACGGCCCCGGTCGACGATGTTCCGGGTTCTCAGCGCGCGCCTCGCGGCGCTGCCATGTACTTGAAGTAACCCAGGAAGCACAGCCATGCCCAAGAACAAGAAGCCCGCCGGCGGACGCCCGGCCAAGAACTTCGATCCCTCGTACGCGAGCGGCGGCAAGGGCCGACCGGCACGCGCCGGCGGCACCAAGCCCGGATCGCGCAGCGCCGGCCACCGCGGCCACCGCCCCGAAGAGGTCGATGCCCCCCGCGCCAAGGACCGCTGGTCGCGCGACGAGCGCGTCTCCACCGGCCGCACCCCCCACCGCGCCGACCGCGACGCCGGTGGCCGCGCTCCTCGCGAAGACGACCGCGGCGCGCGTCGCTCCGACCGCGACGACCGCGCTCCCCGCTCGTACGACCGCAACGACCGCCCGGCGCGTTCGTTCGACCGCAACGACCGCAACGACCGTCCGGCCCGTGACGACCGTGCTCCCCGTTCGTACGACCGCAACGACCGCCCCGCGCGTTCCTTCGATCGTGACGACCGTGCGCCGCGTCGCGAGTTCGACCGCAACGATCGCGCTCCTCGTTCGTTCGACCGCAACGACCGGAACGACCGTGCTCCCCGTTCGTTCGACCGGAACGACCGCAACGACCGTCCGGCCCGTGACGACCGCGCTCCCCGTTCGTTCGACCGCAACGACCGCCCGGCGCGTTCGTTCGACCGTGACGACCGTGCGCCGCGTCGCGAGTTCGACCGCAATGACCGCCCGGCCCGTTCGTTCGACCGGAACGACCGCCCGGCGCGTTCGTTCGATCGCAACGACCGCAACGACCGTCCGGCCCGTGACGACCGCGCTCCCCGTTCGTTCGACCGCAACGACCGCAACGACCGCAACGACCGTCCGGCCCGTGACGACCGCGCTCCCCGTTCGTTCGATCGTGACGAGCGTGCGCCGCGTCGCGAGTTCGACCGCAACGACCGCGCTCCCCGTTCGTTCGATCGCAACGACCGCCCGGCCCGTTCCTTCGACCGGAACGACCGCCCGGCCCGTGATGACCGCGCTCCCCGCTCGTACAACCGCAACGATCGCAACGACCGCCCCGCGCGTTCGTTCGACCGCGCCGGGTTCCAGGACTCCGAGCGTCGCCCGTCGAGCTTCTACCCGTCGAAGGACGCGGGGCACTTCACGCCGAACGACGACGTGGTGCTCGAGCGCCTCGAGGCCGAGGCGATCCAGGCCGGCGACGTCGAGGGCGTGAGCTTCGGCGACCTCGGTCTCGGCAACAACGTGGTGCGCGTGCTCGCCGAGCTCGGCGCGGCGTCGCCGTTCCCGATCCAGGCCGCGACGATCCCCGTCGTGCTCGAGGGTCGCGACGTGCTCGGCCGCGGCAAGACCGGCTCCGGCAAGACCATCGCCTTCGGTGCCCCGACCGTCGAGCGCCTCATGACGCTCTGGGCCCAGGGCGGCAAGGCCGGCGGCAAGCGCCAGATGGGCCGCAAGCCCCGCGCGCTCATCCTCGCGCCGACGCGCGAGCTCGCGCTGCAGATCGACCGCACCGTGCAGCCGATCGCGCAGAGCGTCGGCCTCTTCACCACGCAGATCTACGGCGGCGTGCCCCAGGGCCGTCAGGTCGGTGCGCTGCAGCGCGGCGTCGACATCGTGATCGGCACCCCCGGCCGCATCGAGGACCTCATCGAGCAGGGGCGCCTCGACCTCAGCGAGATCGCCATCACGGTGCTCGACGAGGCCGACCACATGTGCGACCTCGGGTTCCTCGAGCCGGTGCAGCGCATCCTCCGCCGCACCGCGAAGGGCAGCCAGAAGCTCCTCTTCTCGGCCACGCTCGACCAGGGCGTCGCGACGCTCGTCGACGAGTTCCTCGTCGACCCGGCCGTGCACGAGGTCGCCGGCGAGGACCAGGCCTCCTCGACGATCGAGCACCGCGTGTTCGTGATCGAGAACCGCGAGAAGCGCGACATCGTCGCCCAGCTCGCGAACCGCAAGGGCAAGACCCTCGTCTTCAGCCGCACGCGTGCGTTCGCCGAGGACCTGACCGACCACCTCGAGAACTACGGCATCCGTGCCGTGGCACTGCACGGAGACCTGAACCAGTCGCGCCGCACGCGCAACCTCGCGCAGCTCACCTCGGGCCGCGTCGACGTGCTCGTGGCGACGGATGTCGCGGCACGCGGCATCCACGTCGACGACATCGACCTCGTGATCCAGGCCGACGCGCCCGAGGAGTACAAGACGTACCTGCACCGCTCGGGCCGCACGGGCCGCGCCGGCAAGGAGGGCCGCGTGGTCACCCTGATCCCGCGCAACCGTCAGCGTCGCATGACCGAGCTGCTCGACCGCGCCGAGATCGACGTGGAGTTCGACTTCCTCGCGTTCGGCGAGGAGGCGTTCCCCGAGGACGCTCCCGGCTACCAGGCCGAGGTCGTTGAGGTCGAGGTCGCGGATGTCGCGAGCGACGTCGAAGACGCGCCCACGGCGTCCGGCCAGGAGCAGCCCGACACGGCCGACACCCCCGACGTGCTCGAGGAGGCCGACGCATTGATCGAGTCCGACGACGAGCAGGCTGCCGACGCGGCATCCGACGCCGCCGAGAAGCCGGCTGTCTGAGGCGCCGCCCGCTGCATCTCGAACAGGCCCCCGTCCATTCGGACGGGGGCCTGTTCCCTGCCCGGCGCGCCGCGAGCGTGAGCGCACACGCCCCGTCGCCGTGCTCCCACGGCGTGTCCGGGAGCGAGACGTGGAGCAGCGGCCGCGCCCCACACAGTCCGCGCGCCGGCCGCCGAGAAGAAGCCGGAGGGCGTGACCGCGGCGGCCCTCATCGGACCGGCGTCGACGCGGCGCTCCTGTCGTTCGTCGCCCCCCCGGTGCCGGGGTCGGACTGGACGGTCTGCAGCAGGCCCCGACCGCGCTGCCGAAGCGGTCCATGCCGGTTGGGAGCGTGCACGGTGCACGACCGCCACCTTTGCAACGTTTACTTTCGATCGAGTCTCGAATTTCACTCGACAACCGCGAACGGGTTCGATATGTTGACGTCAACATCTGAATGTTGACGTCAACATTCCTGATCGGAAGAGACAACGGTGTCCACTTTGAAATCACGCCCGCGCGCCGCCGCGGCGGCTCTCGCCGCCGCAGCCGCCGTGGCAGGTTCGTTGCAATTCATGCCCCTCGCAGCATCGGCCGCCGAGGCCGACGTCGTGCTCACCCCGAACCCGGCCGTCACCGGTCCGGAGTTCGACGGCTGGGGCACCAGCCTCGTCTGGATGGCGAACGCCACCGGCGACTACCCCGACGCGCTCCGCACCGAGCTCATCGACTCGGTGTTCGGCGACGACGGGATGAACCTCAACATCGCCAGGTACAACATCGGCGGCGGCAACGCCTCCGACGTGTCCGACTACCTGCGCCCAGGTGGTGCCGTACCCGGATGGTGGAACGCGGATGCGCCGCTCACCGACGCCCAGGGCCCCATCACGTCGAGCTATGTCGACCGCAACCGGTACCTCGCCGCATGGACGGGCGATGCGGCATCCGACTACGACTTCGACGCCGACGCCGCACAGCTCGCCTGGGTCGACCAGATCAAGGATCGCGTCACGAAGTGGGAGGCGTTCAGCAACTCGCCGCCGTACTTCATGACCGAGAGCGGCTACGTCAGCGGCGGCTTCGACGCGAACGCCGAGCAGATCAAGCCGGCCGCCGTTCAGAAGTTCGCCACCTACCTCACGACCGTGGCCGAGCACGTCGAAGAGGCGCACGGCATCGAGTTCGACACGATCGACCCCCTCAACGAGCCGAACACGAACTACTGGGGCACGACGCTCGGCGGCAACGGGCAACCGACCGGCGGCCGCCAGGAGGGCGCGCACGTCGGGCCGGCGATGCAGTCGCAGGTGCTGACCGCACTCGACGCGGAACTCGCCGACGCGGGCACGACGACCGATGCCCTGCTCTCGGGCCCCGACGAGACGAACCCCGGACGCTTCGTCACCGACTGGGACGGCTGGACGCCCGAGGCCAAGCAGGCCGTCGACCAGCTCAACGTGCACACCTACGGCACGGGCGACCGGCTGCGCGTGCGCGACATCGCCAAGGCCGCCGACAAGCCGCTCTGGATGAGCGAGGTCGAGGGCAACTGGGGCGGCAACACCTGGAACCCGGCCTCGATCGAGAACGGACTCGGCATCGCCCAGCACATCACCGGCGACCTGCGCGAGCTCGACCCGTCGGCCTGGGTGCTCTGGCAGCCCGTCGAGGACCTCTACAACATGCAGAAGCAGGAGAAGCTCAACTGGGGCTCGGTCTTCATCGACTTCGACTGCAACGCCGACGGGAACTCCGAGCGGCGCCTCGCCGACGGCGATGCCGACCCGTCGTGCAAGGTCGTGACGAACTCCAAGTTCGACGCGATCCGCAACTTCACGCACTACATCGAGCCCGGCGACCGCATCGTGCCGACCAACGACGCCCAGACGACGTCGGCGGTCAAGGGCGACGGCTCCGGCGCCGTGCTCGTGCACACGAACACCTCGACCAGCCAGCAGCGCGTGCGCGTCGACCTCTCGCAGTTCGGCGAACTCGCGGCCGGCGCGACCGTCACGCCGGTGGTCACGACGGAGTCCCCGGCCGGCGACCCCTCGGCGAACGCCCTGGTCGAGGGCGCCCCCGTCGCCGTCGACCCGGCCACGGGATCGGCCGACCTCACGGTGCCCGCGAAGTCGATCACGACGTTCGTGGTCACCGGGGCCTCCGGCGCCGCGGCCGACGCGCCCGCCGTCCGCGACGGCGAGACCTTCCGTCTCGTCGGCGTGCAGAGCAGCAAGCCGCTCGCCGCGACATCCGGAAGCCCCGCCACCGTGCTCGGCGATGCTGCGGCAGCGGGTGCCGACGACGCCCAGCTCTGGACCGCGACCCGCCTGAGCGAGGGCGACGGCACCACGAGCGACCGATTCGCGCTGCGCCTGGCCGACGGCCGAACGCTCGCCGCGAACGCGAGCGGCACCGAACTGCGCACCCTGACCGACGAGCAGGCCCGAGCGGATGCCTCGGCGCAATGGGTCGCGAACACCACCGACGGCACCACCTTCACCCTGCTGAACCCGGCGCGCGAGCGCGTGCTCGACGTCGCGGGCCAGTCGACCTCGGTCGGGGCATCCGTCGGTCTCTGGACCTCCAACGGCGGCGGGAACCAGCGGTTCACGATCGTCGAGCCCGAGGGGCCGGTCGGCCCGACCTACACGAGCTTCCGCCCAGGGCAGTCGTGGCTCGACACGAACGGCAACGTGATCCAGGCGCACGGCGGCCAGGTCGTGCCGTCGACCGATGAGGACGGCGAGACGATCTACTACCTCTACGGCGAGGACCGCACGAACGGCTACCACTCGGCACCGGGCGTGCACGTCTACAGCTCGTACGACCTGTACAACTGGACCGATCAGGGCCTCGCGCTGCGCGCCCTCTCGTCGAAGGCGCAGTTCGACGAGCCGTACTTCGAAGCCCTGTACGGCGACTACACGCAGGCGCAGAAGGACGCCGTCTACCGCGACCTCGGCACCACACCGGTCGCCGGCGTGACGCCGCCCATCATCGAACGGCCGAAGGTGATCCACAACGAGGCCACCGGGAAATGGGTCATGTGGGCCCACATGGACGGACCGAGCGAGACGTCGACCGCCCAGTATGCGAAGGCCAGGGCTGGCGTGGCGATCGCCGACTCGCCCTTCGGCCCGTTCCGCTACATCGACAACTACGCCCTGAATTCCTCGCCCGAAGGCTGGGACACGCCGGGCATGGCACGCGACATGAACCTCTTCGTCGACGACGACGGCACCGGCTACATCATCTACTCGAGCGAAGGCAACGGGACGATGTACATCTCCAAGCTCGACGACGAGTACACCGGCCTCGCCACCCCGGCCGACCAGGCCGTCGAAGGGGTCGACTTCAACCGCATCTTCGTCGGCTGGTCGCGTGAGGCGCCGGCGATGTTCAAGCACGACGAGCGCTACTTCCTGCTCACGTCGGGCACGAGCGGCTGGTCGCCGAACCCGACGAAGTACGCGAGCGCGACCGACATCATGGGTGACTGGACCGAGATCGGCGACCCGTTCCCGTGGTGGGCGCAGTCGAACTCGTGGAACACGCAACCGACGTCGGTGATCCCCGTCGACCGCGAGCACGGCAAGTACATCTACATGGGCGATCGCTGGAACGGCGGCTCCGACTCCGCGCTGGCGAACGCACCGCTCGTGTGGCTGCCGATCAGCCTCGGCGAGGGTGGCGACACGCTCGCGGTCGAGGTGTACGACGAGTGGACGCTCGACCAGCTCGACGGCTGGTCCGAGTGGGAGGTCGCCGGGGTGCCGTCGAGCGTCAAGCTCGGCGAGGCGCTCGACACGGCGACCGTCACGGTCACGGCGAACGGCGAGACCACGACGCAGGCCGTCACGTGGGCGTTCGACGGTTCGTTCGACCTCCCGGGCACGGTCACCGCGACGGGCACGTTGCCCGACTTCGGCGGGCGCACCTTCACCCGCCAGGTCACCGTGGTTCCCGAGAACGTGCGGTACGCGGTGAACGCGGGCGGCCAGCGCACGGCCGACTGGCAGACGCTCGTCGACGCAGCGGCCGAGCAGGCGCCGCTGCTGAACAGCCGTCCCGACCAGAAGTACGCGGTCGACGCGGGCACGGGCGCCGCCTGGGGCTACCTGGGCGACCAGAACGCGGTGTCGACGCAGAGCGACACGATGTTCGGCACGCTGCGCTATGCGACGGAGGGCGCGGACCTCGCCTACCGCTTCGACGGGCTCGCACCGGGCACGTACACCGTGTACGCCGGATACTCCGACCCGTGGGCGCAGTGGAACGACCGCGGTGCGAAGGTCACCGTGAACGGCGCCGTCGTCGAAGCCGACCACGACTTCGACGCGACGAACCAGACCGCGGCCTACGCCGGCGTGGTCGTCGGCGGGGACGGGCGCATCGACGTCTCGTTGCGCCCGACGCGCGGACCCGACGTGCAGCTGAGCTGGCTCATCCTCACGTCGGACACGGCTCCCGAGCCGGAGCTCGACGTGACGGCGACCGCGAGCACGCGGTGCGTGGCGAAGAAGGTCGTCGTGACGGCGACGCTGGCCAATGCGACGGAGGTCCCCGTCAAGGTGGGCTTCTCGTCGGCCCACGGCCAGAAGACGATCGCTGCGGTCGCCCCCGGCAAGGGCGCTTCCGCCGCGTTCACGATCCGGCAGGCGAGCGTCTCGGCCGGCACCGTCACCGCGACGGTCGAGGCCGTCATCGGCGGGCAGACGGTCACGCGCACGGTGGATGCCGCATACGGCGGCGTCTCGTGCGGATGACATCGCATGATCCCCGACCAGCACTGAACAACGAGAGACGAGGAACACGAGCATGACGAACACGAGAACCGCGGCTCGGATCGGGGCGGTCTGCCTCGGCACGGTGATGCTGGTCGGCATCGCCGGCGTGGCGGCCGCTGAGGAGCAGCACGACGACGGAGCCGTCGACGTGCAGGTGCAGATCGTCGAACTCACCGAACCCGGCGTCCTGGCGATGACCGTCGCGAACGCCGCGACGACGCTCACCGAGAACGGGTCGACGGCGACGGAGCGCCAGTTCACCGGTCAGCTGCCGACGGTCACCGTGACCGACACGCGCACGGCCGACGAGATTCCGGCGGGTGCCGGCTGGTACGTGATCGGCACCTCGAGCGACTTCATCGGTGATGCCGGGCAACCGGCGATCGGTGCCGGCCACCTGGGCTGGGCGCCGCACCTGATCGACGGCGGCGACGCCGGACTGGTCGCCGAGGGTGAGGTCGTCGACACGGTGATGGACGAGGACGACCCCGGCGCGGAGGACCCCTTCGGCCTGGTCGACCAGGAGTTGCTCGCCCTCGTGATCGACTCGGCGGCCATCGCGCCCGAGGGCCAGTGGACGGCGAACGCCGACCTGTTCCTGCGGACCCCCGTGACGGTCGAGCCCGGGAACTACGTCTCGACGCTCACCCTCTCGCTGTTCGAGTAGCCATGCACGCGTGCCGCGGCGTTCCCGGGTCGAGCTCGAGCTCGGCCCGGGGGCGTCGGCCACCGAGCACCTCGCGGTGCACGACCTCGGCGACGAGGCGGTGACCTTCGCGATCACCGCCTCGGACGGCTACCTCACGTCGGCCCGTCGGACTTCTGCCCCTTGCGAAGGTTCAAGTATCCAATAGGATATTCGAAGCGTCGCCCGGATGAGGCGGCGAACCTCCGTTCAGTGCAGCACGAAGGGGAATCCATTGCTTCCGAGAACTGATCGCGCGCGCCGTCGCGGGCTCGCCGTCCTCACCGTTCCAGCCCTCATCGCAGGGTCCATCGCGGTCGCCGGCCTCGCGGCCTCGCCAGCCGTCGCCGCAACCGAGACGCCGGCCGAGAACCCGGCGACCACGATGTGGTACACCGCCCCGGCCGCCAGTTGGGAGCGCGAGTCGCTGCCCATCGGCAACGGCCATCAGGGCGCGACCGTGTTCGGCAAGCTGGCGAACGAGCAGCTGACGCTCAACATCGACTCGCTCTGGACCGGTGGTCCGCGCTCGACCGAGGGGACCACGCCCTACATCTTCGGCAATTGGCCGGCGCCCCGCCCGACCGCGCTCGAGGAGGTGCGCCAGCAGATCGAAGACCAGGGAAGCATGAATCCCGACGCCGTCTCGCAGAAGCTCGGCAACCCCGCGTACTCCACGCCGCTCAACCGGGTGCCGAAGTTCGGCGCCCACCAGGTCTTCGGGGACTTCTTCCTGGACGTCCCCGACTCGGCCGGAGCGACCGACTACCGTCGCAGCCTCGACCTCTCCACCGCGATCGCACGCGTCGCCTACACGAACGCGGACGGCGCGAAGATCACGCGCGAGTACTTCGCGAGCACGCCCGGCGACGTGGTCGTCATGCGGCTCACGTCGGACGAGCCCGGCCAGATCAACTTCAGCACGCGATTCGCCTCGCCGCACAACCCCGACGTCGACGTCGAAGACGGGCGCGTGTCGGTCACCGGCGAACTGGCGGACAACGGCATGAAGTACGAGCTGCAGGCCCAGGTGGTCGCCGAGGGCGGATCGACGAGCGAGACCGGCGCCGCCGTGTCGGTCAGCGACGCCGACTCGGCCGTCGTGTACCTGAGCATGGGCACCGACTACCTCGACGAGTACCCCGACTACCTCGGCGAGGACCCGCACGCCGAGGTAACCGCCGAAGTGGACACCGCCGTCGACCACGGGTTCGAGGCCGTCCTCGAGGATCACCTCGCCCACTACACCGAACTGTTCGACCGCGCGGCGCTGGACCTCGGGGTGCCGGTGCCCTCGAAGCCCACGAACCAGGTGCTCGCGGCCTACACCCGCGGCGGTACGGCGCCCGATGACCGCTGGCTCGAATCGCTCTTCTTCGGATTCGGGCGGTACCTGCTCATCTCGAGCTCGCAGCCCGGAGGGCTGCCGGCGAACCTGCAGGGCATCTGGAACAACTCGACCAGGCCCGCGTGGGAGGCCGACTGGCACACGAACATCAACGTGCAGATGAACTACTGGCCGGCCGAGGTCACCAACCTGTCGGAGACCGCCGAACCCCTGGTCGACTTCGTCGAGGCGCTCATCCCGCCCGGCCGCGTCACCGCACGGGAGATGTTCGGCACCGACGGTTGGACCGTGCACCAGAACACCAACGCCTTCGGCTTCACCGGCGTGCACGACTGGTCGACGTCGTTCTGGATGCCGGAGGCGAATGCCTGGCTCATGCAGCCCATCTACGAGCACTACCTCTTCACCGGCGACCGCGAGTACCTCGCCGACCGCGCCTACCCGATGATGAAGGAGACCACCGAGTTCTGGCTGCAGAACCTCCGCACCGATCCGCGCGACGGCAAGCTGGTCGTCACGCCCAGCTACTCGCCCGAGCAGGGGCCCTTCACGGCGGGCTCCGCGATCTCGCAGCAGATCGTCGCCGACCTGCTGGTCTCGACGCTGGATGCCGCCGAGGAGCTCGACGTCGACGCTGAGTTCCGCGCTCGCGTCAGCGATGCGATCGCGAACATCGACCCGGGCCTCGCCGTCGGCAGTTGGGGCCAGATCAAGGAGTGGAAGGCCGAGCAGGCGCTCGACAACCCGACGAACACGCACCGCCACGTCTCGCACCTCTTCGCCCTCTACCCCGGCAACGCGATCGACGTGCGGTCGGGCGACGAGTTGGCGGTCGCCGCGAAGAAGAGCCTCGAGGCTCGCGGTGACAGCGGCGTCGGCTGGTCGAGCGCGTGGAAGATCAACTTCTGGGCTCGCCTGCTCGACGGCGACCGCGCGCTCTCGATGCTCGCCAACCAGCTGAAGTCCGCCACGCTCCCCAACCTGTGGGACACGGCCCCGCCGTTCCAGATCGACGGCAACTTCGGTGCGACCGCCGGCATCGCCGAGATGCTGCTGCAATCGCAGCGCGGTGAGATCGACGTGCTTCCCGCACTGCCGGGCTCGTGGGACAAGGGCAGCATCCGCGGCCTCGTCGCTCGCGGCGGCAGCGAGGTGTCGGCGACGTGGAGCGCAGGCACGGCCGACGAGGTCATCGTCGAGGCCGCGGCCACCGACGAGCTCACCGTGCGCAGCACCGTCTTCGACGGGCCCTTCAGCGCGGTCGACGAGACCTCTGGCGAGACGCTCGATCTCACGGCCATCGACGGCACCGTCACGTTCGCAGCCGAGGAGGGGCACACCTACCGGTTCACCGTGTCGGCGACCATCGGCATCACGGCTCCCGGCGCGGTACCGGCGGGCGTGGCCTTCGACGCCGAGGTGACCGTCGACGCGATCTCCGCCGACACCGCTGCCGGCGTCGTGAGCCTCGACGTGCCCGACGGTTGGACCGTCGCGCCTCGTGCGGTGCGCCTCGCGGCGCTCGACGCCGGCGAGCAGGCATCCGCCGAGTTCACGGTCTGGCCCGCTTCGGACGCGCGCGGCGCCTCCACCATCGGGGTCGGCCTGCAGCCGGCGGAGGGCGACGCCCTCACCGCGACGAGGTCGGTGACCGTCACGGACCCGACCGCCGTGCGCTGCTCCGACATGACGGTGACCGCCTTCAGCAGCCAGGAGGTCGCGGCCGAGAACCGGCCGGCGAGCAACGTCGTCGACTGCGCGACCGAACCCGGCTGGACCACGCAATGGAGCGGCACCTCCACGCCGCCGCCGCACTGGGTGGTCGTCGACCTCGGCCGTGAACGCCAGCTCGCGACCGTCGGATGCGTTCCCCGTGCAGCCGTGGGCGGCCGGATCAAGGACGCGCGCTTCGAGACCAGCGTCGACGGCTCGACCTGGACGCAGTCGGCGTCGGCGACCTGGGCGAACGACACGACCGCGAAGACGGTCGCACTCGACGGCTCCTCGGCACGGTACGTGCGCATGACCGGCGTGACCTCGTTCGACGGGAAGTGGGTCGCCTGCGGCGAGTTCACGGCCACGACCAAGGCCGGCGTCGCACCGGCGGCCCCGCTGATCTCGGCGCCGACCGCAGGTGCGCGACTCGACGTGGCGGAACCGGTGACGATCGAGGGCACCGCTCCGTCCGGGTCCACCATCCACGTCTCCGACGCATCGGGCCAGGTTTCGGATACCGTCGCCGTCGATGCAGACGGCGCATGGTCCGTCGACGCCGGAACCCTGCCGGTCGGCTCCTACGAGGTCACCGCGCTCGCCGAAGGGGCCGACCACACGGTCAGCCCCGCCGCGACCGTGGCGTTCGAGGTCGCCCCCGCGGCAACGCTCGACGTCGAGGTCGCCGTGACGACGCGCTGCATCGCGGGCAAGGTCGTGCTCACGGTTCGCGCGACGAACGGCGAGGACGTCCCGGTCTCGATCGACCTCGCGTCCGCCTTCGGGACGAAGTCGTTCGCTGCCGTGGACCCGGGCCGGAACGCGGTGCACGTGTTCACGACCCGGGCGACGAGCGTGGCGGCGGGCTCCGTCGACGTCACGGCCGAGGCGGAGGTCGATGGCGAACCTTCCACGGTCACGCTGCAGGCCGAGTACCCGGCGGCGACCTGCGGCTGACCCATCCCGGCGGCGTCCGCGGATCTGCGGATCCGCGGACGCCGCCCTGAACGCTCTGAACGATCGAGACCTGGGCCGGCACCGTTCGATGACGCACTGGAGGGCATATCCATGAGCACGAAACCCAGATCGACGTGGTCGATCCCACTCGGCGTCGCTGCGGTCACGGCCGTCTTGACGGCGAGCATCGTCGTTCCCGCGGCGAGCGCGGAAGGCGGTGTCCCGCTGACGCCCGCGACGGTCGGATACGGTTCGTCGAACCCGGCCGAGCCCGACGCATCCGCCATGGCCGAGCATGCCGCCGAACGGGAGGTCGTCGACGTCACCGACTTCGGCGCCGACCCGACCGGCGAGCGCGACTCGGCCGAGGCGATCGCCGATGCCGTGCAGCACGCCAAGGAACTCGGGGGGCCGGTGACGATCCGGTTCCCGTACGGCACCTACGACATCTACCCCGAACGAACCGAGAAGCGCGAGCTCTACGTCTCGAACACGACCGGCGCCGATGCCGGCCCACGCGTGAAGAACATCGGCATCCTCATCGAGGACATGTCCGACGTCATCGTCGACGGCGAGGGCTCGAAGTTCAACTTCCACGGGCTGCAGACCCAGATCGCCGCCATCCGCACCGAAGATGTCACGTTCACCCGCTTCGGTACGGACTGGGTCGCGCCGAACACGGTCGACCTGACGGTGCTCGGCTCGGGCGTCGCGAACGGCGTGCCGTACCGCGACATCCAGGTTCCTCCCGGCACGCGCTACGAGATCAGCAACGGCCGGGCGGCCTTCCTCGGCGAGGCGAGCCCCGTCACCGGCCAGCCGTACTGGCGATACGAGCCAGGATGGGCCACCCAGGGGCACAACCAGCGGCGCCACCTCGCCACCGGCCAGACCTATCGCACCTCGGCGCCCGTGTGGACGAACTCGACGGGCGTCTCCGAACTCGGCGACAACCGGCTTCGCGTGACGTACTCCGGCAGTACCGACCCGGGTGGCCGCGGCGAGGTCTACGAACTGCGACCGACGTATCGGGACACCCCGGGCATCTTCGCGTTCGAGAGCACGAACACCGACCTGATCGACCTCGAGTTCGGATACCTGCACGGCTTCGGCATGGTCGCGCAGATGGCGCACGACATCACGCTCGACGGCGTGCGATTCAAGACGGATGCCGGGACCTGGAGGCAGACGTCGGGTTTCGCCGACTACCTGCAGATGTCGGGCGTCGGCGGAAAGGTGCAGATCCTGAACTCGCTGTTCGACAATCCTCACGACGACCCGATCAACATCCACGGCACCTACATGCAGGTGAAGGGCGTCGACCTCGCGAACAAGAAGGTCACCCTGCAATACATGCACAACCAGAGCGCGGGGTTCCCGCAGTTCTACCCCGGTGACACGCTGCGATTCATCGACCGTGGCACGATGCTCCCGGTCGCCGATGCCGAGTACACGGTCGCCGCAGTGTCCGGACCGAGCGGGTACGACCACGACACGAGCCTTACGCAGATGACGGTGACACTCGATCGGGCGCCAACGGGCATCCAGGTCGACACGCATGCCGCAGAGAGCCTCACGTACACGCCTGAGGTGCGTATCGCGGGCAACACGTTCACGTCGATCCCCACCCGCGGAATTCTCGTGACGACGCCGAAGCCCGTCGTCATCGAACGGAACATGTTCGACCAGGCCGGCATGGCGAGCATCTACGTCTCCGGCGACGCGGCCGCCTGGTACGAATCCGGCGGCGTCGAGGACCTCGTGATCCGCGAGAACATCTTCGACCGTCCGACGACCAATGCACCGGTGATCTACTTCGACCCGACGAACAGCGCGACCGAGCCGGAGCGCACGGTGCACAAGAACGTGCTCATCGACGACAACCGGTTCAACCTGCTGCCCGGCACGCAGCTGATCAACGCGAAATCGGTGTCCGACCTGACGTTCACGAACAACGCGGTCGGCTGGTACGGGCCCACGACGAGTCCGGACCCGTCGAAGTCCTCGCGCACGGCACTGTTCCAGATGAACGGCAGCCACCGCTTCGAGTTCAGCGACAACACCTACGCGACCGGCTTCAACGTGCGCGTCTCGACGAACACCGCGGCATCCGAGGTGACGGGCAACGACCCGTTCAAGGTGAACGCCGACTCGATGACGCAGGTGCCGACCGTGCCCCTGGCATCCGGCCTCACCTGGATCAGGGAGGACGCGTCGCGATGGTCGGCGGTCGCTCCCGACTCCATCCGCCTGCTCTCCGGCGGCGGCACCCTCTGGGCGACGCAGAACTCCTCGAACGGGATCCTGCTGCGCGACGCCGGCGGCGCCACCCCGAACGAGGTCGTCGTCAAGATGAGCGGCGCCACGAAGTCGTTCTACGAAGAAGCCGGCCTGATCTACTACGTCGACGACGAGAACTACGTCGCGCTGCACCGCAAGCACAACAACGGCAGCCCGGGGTTGGCGCTCGTGACCGAGGCGGGTGGCTCGCCCAACGAGAACACGAGGATCACCGCGCCGACCACGGCCGACATCTGGCTCAAGATCACCCGCAACGGCAACGCCTTCACGGGCAGCTACTCCACGAACGGCGTCGACTTCACGACCGTCGGCACCATCACGAACTCCGCCGTCGGCGCCGCGACCCCGCGGGTCGGGGTCATGGCCGACGGCCCGTTCGCATCGGGCAGCACCGCAGCGGCGTTCGTCATGAGCGGGCTGAAGGTCGACGGCCAGGCCGTGCCGTTCTTCGATTCCGTGCCCGCCCCGGTCGAGGTCGAACTCGCGGCCGCGCTCGAAGACCCCGCGTGGCAGGGCGTCGACTTCGGTGCTCCCGTCGCGCCGCGCTCGTGGCTCGCCGTGGTGCCGGCCGACGTCGACCACGTCTCAACCACGCTGACGCCGGTCGACGACGACACCGACGTCGTGCTGACCCTCGACGACCACCCGATCGACTTCGGGACGGGAGCCGTCGAGCTGCCGCTGGCGGCCGGGCCGAACGTGCTGCAGGCCCGTTCGATCGCCCCGAACGGCGACAGCCAGACCTACCGATGGACGATCGTCTCGCTGAAGCCTGGTGTCGTCGTCGGGACCCGGCCGCCGGTCGAGCCGAAGCTCGACGTCGAGGTGACGGCGGGCACGCGCTGCGTGGCGCGCAAGACGGCCGTCGCGGTGCGCGTGCGCAATGACGACGGGGTGCCGATCGCTGCTGCGATCACGTCGGACTACGGCTCGAAGACGATCGCCGCGATCGCGCCCGGCACCAACGGCACGCAGACGTTCAGCACGCGTGCGGCCGACGTCGCCGCCGGAACGGTCTCCGTGACCGTCACGGCCGTCATCGACGGCATCCCCGTCACGCAGACGACGGATGCCTCGTACACGGCATCCGATTGCGCCTGACCCCTCCCGGCGCGGCATCCGCTCGCGACCGATCCACCCGAAGAACAGACAGAAGGAGCACGACATGAAGAACATGAGAAGCGCGGTGCGAGGCTGCGCGATCGGCCTCGGAGCCCTGCTGCTCGTCGGCGTCGCCGGCGTTGCCGCAGCTGAGGAGAACCACGGCAACGGCGAGGTCGACGTCCAGGTCGCCATCCCCGAGATCGTCGAGCCCGGTGTGCTCGCGATGACGGTGGCCGGCACCTCGACGACGCTCGTCGAAGAGGGGTCGACCGACACCGTCCGCCAGTTCACCGGAGAACTGCCGACGGTGACGATCACCGACACCAGGTCCGCCGAGGAGATCCCGGATGACGCGTTCTGGTACGTGCTCGGCACGTCGAGCGACTTCGTCGGCGACGCCGGGCAGCCGGTCATCGAGGCCGGGCACTTCGGCTGGGCGCCGCATCTGATCGATGGGGGCGAGTCCGGCCTGGTCTCGGAAGGCGAGCGGGTCGACACCGTCATGGACGCGTCAGCCGACGACCCGTTCGGCCTCGTCGACCAGGAATTGCTCGCCATGGCATTCGACTCGGAAGAGCTCTCGGCCGAAGGTCAGTGGACGGCCAACGCCGACCTCTTCCTGCGGACGCCGGTGACGGTCGCGCCGGGCAACTATGCTGCGACTCTGACCCTCTCCCTGTTCGAGTAAAAGAGGAACCATGCACCGTCCCCTCCCTGCCCTTGTCGTTGCGGCGGCCTCGGCCGTGCTCGCCGTCGCAGGAGCGCTCGCGACCTCGGTCGCGGCGCCCGTCTCGGCTTCGGCAGAGGAGGGGGGCACGGTCACCTGGTCGGTCTCACCGGCGAATGCCGAGGGGCCCGACGGGCGTTCCCGGGTCGATCTCGAGCTCGACCCGGGAGCGTCCGCCACCGAGCACCTCGCGGTGCGCAACCTCGGCGACGAGCAGGTCACCTTCGCGATCACGGCCGCAGACGGCTACCTCACGTCGACCGGCCGGTTCAACATGCTTCCGTCCGACCAGCCCTCGGTCGACGCGGGCACCTGGATCTCGGTGGCCGACGAGGTCGCCGTGGCGCCCGGCGCCACGGCGGTGCTGCCGTTCACGGTCACCGTCCCGGAGGACGCGACGCCCGGGGACCACGCGGCCGGCATCGCGGCCTCCATCACGACCACCTCGTCCGGCGACGGTGCGCAGGTCGGCGTCGAGAGCCGGGTCGGATTCCGCGTCATGACGCGCGTCACCGGCGAGCTCGAGGCATCCGTCGCACTCGATGCCGACGGTGCATACGACATCTCCTGGAACCCGTTCCAGCCCGGGCAGCTGGAGGTGACCGGTGTCGTCGAGAACACGGGCAACGTGGCCGTCGCCATCGTCGGTGCGGCCGAGTTCGGAGGGGCCCGGATCGCTCCGACCGGCTTCGAGGCCGACGACAGCGGTGCCGGCGGCCCGACCAGTGCCGACCTGCTGCCGGGCGAGCGGCGCACGCTGAGCTTCAGCATTCCCGACGTGTGGCCGCTCGGCCCCGTGACCGTTCCGGTGACCGTCGAGGCGACCGCTGTCGGGCCGGACGGCGCCGACGTGACGGTGCAACCGGTCTCGCAGGACGTGACCGTGTGGGCACTGCCGGTTTCGCAGCTGGTGCTGCTCCTCGCCGTCGCCCTCATCGTGCTCGGCCTCCTGGTCGGCCGCCGCCGCCGCACCGCGAAGGTCGACCGGCTCGTCGCCGATGCGCGCGAAGCGGGGCGTCGGGAAGCGCACGCCTCCGAGTGAGCCACGGCGGGCGCGACCGGTTCGTCGTGCGCCGCGAAGCCCGCGGTGAGCGCTGCGACACCCATTCGGGTTGCGGGCGGCATCCGTGTTGCGTAGCCTGAATTCCCGACCGAACAATCGGTCAGGAAGTCGGGCGACGCAGACGGCTTCCGGGTCCCTTCCCCCGAGCACGCCAGAACAACGGAGTTCGCATGTCGACCGAAGCCAGAGAGCGCACGCAGACCGGGCGCATGCCCGCCGAGGAGCGGAGGGTGCTCGCGGGCACGCTCGTGGGCACCTCCATCGAGTGGTACGACTTCTTCATCTACGCGCAGGCGGCCGGGCTCGTGCTCGCCCCGCTCTTCCTCGCACCCCTCGCGGAGTCCAACCCCGGGCTCGCCCAGGTGCTGGCGTTCGCCACCATCGGCATCTCGTTCCTGTTCCGACCGCTCGGCGCGATCGTCGCCGGCTACCTCGGCGACAAGCTCGGGCGCAAGAAGATGCTCGTCTTCACGCTCATCATGATGGGTGTGTCGACCTCGCTCATCGGCTTCCTGCCGACCTACGCGGCCATCGGCATCGCGGCACCCATCCTGCTCATCCTGCTGCGCATCCTGCAGGGCTTCTCGGCCGGCGGCGAATGGGGCGGTGCGGCGCTCATGGCCGTCGAGCACGCCCCGAACGGCCGCCGCGGCTTCTTCGGCGCATTCCCGCAGATCGGCGTGCCGGTCGGCATGATCCTCGCGACCTTCACGCTGTGGGTGCTCACGAGCTCGATGTCGCCCGAGGCGTTCATGGAGTGGGGTTGGCGCATCCCGTTCCTGCTCTCGATCGTGCTCATCATCGTCGGCTACGTGATCCGTCGCGCGGTCGAGGAGAGCCCGGTCTTCGAGGAGCTGCTGAAGCGACGCAAGGAGTCCTCGACGCCGCTGCGCGAGCTCTTCAAGCACAACTCGAAGCAGGTCGTGCTCACGGCGGTCATCTTCATCGCGAACAACGCGGCCGGCTACCTGCTCATCGCCTACTTCGCGACCTACGCCGTGACGGCGCTCGGCATGGACCGCCCGAGCGTGCTGCTCGCCACCACGTTCGCATCGTTCGGCTGGCTGATCTTCACGCTGTTCGGCGGGCGTGTCTCCGACCGGCTCGGTCGCGTGCGGACCTTCCAGATCGGCTACGTCTTCCTCGCGCTGTGGGCGATTCCGATGTGGTTCCTGATCGACACCGGCGAGATCGGCTGGTACTTCGTCGCGCTGTTCGTCATGACCTTCGGCCTCGGCCTCTCGTACGGCCCGCAGGCCGCGCTCTACGCCGAGATGTTCCCGGCTCGGGTGCGCTACTCGGGCGTCTCGATCGGCTACGCGCTCGGCGCGATCCTCGGCGGTGCGTTCGCGCCCATGATCGCCGAGGCGCTGCTGAACGCCACGGGCCAGTCGTGGACGATCGGCCTCTACATCGCCATCGCGGCGGTCATCTCGCTCATCGGGGTGTCGCTCGTCAAGGAGCCGAAGGGTCGCGACCTGCTCGAGTGAGCTGCGGATGCCGCGTGGTGCCGTCGACTCGGTCGTCGGTGCCGCGCGGCACTCCGCGGTCTGCGCGGTGCCCCGACACGCACGGCATCCGCCTCCGGGCCGTTTCGCGCCGCTAGCATGAGCGCGATGCGCGCTCCGTCCGTGGGGGTCACGGGTGTCGGGTGCGCGCGCGACGTGGAGGGCACGACATGACCGACGACGGCAACCCGAACGCCACGCAGCCCGACCCGACGACTCCGCCGGGGGCGTCGGCCGAGACCGGCGTCACGTCGACCGCGACGAGCGTTGCACCCACCGCGACCGCGACCGCACCCTCCGAGCCGAAGCCGGCCGGCGTGACCCGCGGACTGCTCATCGGAGTGGGCATCGGCGTCGTCGTGCTGTCGTTCGTCGCGGCGTTCCTCGGGTCGACGCTCGCGAGCTCGAACGACACCGCCGAGGTGGCTGCCACGCCGACGCCGACCGCGGTCGAGGCTGACGAGGTCGCCTACGAGGAGGCGATCGAGGAGATCCTCCCGGCGGGCTCCGCAGTCCGTGCCGGCACGGGCGTTCCCGAGGAGGGCAAGGGGTACGAGGGCGACGTCTACATCGACCTCGGCACCTCCGACGTCTACCTCTTCCAGGATGGCCAGTGGACGGCGGTCGGCAACATCCGCACGTCGGCCGCAGAGAACCTCACGGGCGCGACCGGGGCCACCGGCGAGAAGGGTGCCACGGGTGAGACCGGGGCCAAGGGGGCGACCGGCAAGACCGGCGAGACCGGTGAGACCGGCGCCACCGGCGAACAGGGCGCGCCAGGTACCCAGGTGCTGCTCGGCACGACGGCGCCCGAGCCGGAGACCTGCACGACCGACGGCGATGTCTTCATCGACACGGCGACCGTGTCGTTCTACCTGTGCGACGCGGGCGAGTGGGTGCTGTCGACGCCCACCCCGGCGCAACTGCCCTAGGCGGGCAGACGCGCCACGCCGTGCGCAGACCGGCTCCCCGAGCGATCGGGGAGCCGGTCTCGGCGTTTCCGGAGCCTCGGGTGGCGGCATGCGGCATCCGCCTGTCATAATTACTACCTGAACGGTCGGTCGGGAATTCCGACCGGAGTGCGCGCCCGTGCCGATGCCCGAGGCGACGCGTTCGATCCGAGACAGTGCGGTCAGGAGTGAACCATGGCAGAGGCCTACCTCGTCGGCGGCGTGCGAACGCCGGTCGGACGCTACGGAGGCGCCCTCGCGAGCGTGCGACCCGACGACCTCGCCGCGCTCGTGGTCGGCGAGCTCGTGCGTCGCATCGGGCTCGATGCGGCCGGTGAGCTCGGCGCGATCGACGAGGTGATCCTCGGCGCTGCGAACCAGGCCGGCGAAGACAACCGCAACGTCGCCCGCATGGCCGTGCTGCTCGCCGGCCTGCCCGACGAGGTGCCCGGCATCACCGTGAACCGGCTCTGCGCCTCCGGCATGTCGGCGATCACGATGGCCGGCCAGGCGATCCGCGCCGGTGACGCCGACCTCATCATCGCGGGCGGCGTCGAGTCGATGACGCGGGCGCCGTGGGTGCAGGCCAAGCCCGAGAAGGCGTGGGCGCGACCCGGCGCCGCGTACGACACGTCGATCGGCTGGCGCTTCCCGAACCCCGAGCTGCTCGCCCGCGAGAAGGCCACCTACGCGATGCCCGAGACGGCCGAGGAGGTCGCCCGAGTCGACGGCATCACCCGCGCCGATGCCGACGCCTTCGCGCTGCGGAGCCAGCAGCGCGCCGCCGCCGCGATCGCCGCCGGGCGGTTCGAGTCCGAGATCGTCGGCGTGCAGACGCATCACGGCGAGGTGCTCGTCGATGAGGGGCCGCGTCCCGAGACCACGCTCGAGGCGCTCGCCCGCCTCCGCCCGGTCGTCGCCGGGGGATCGGTCGTGACGGCGGGCAACTCGAGCGCGCTGAACGACGGCGCGTCCGCGATCCTCGTCGCGAGCGCCGCGGCGGTCGAGCGGCTCGGACTCGTGCCGCGCGCCCGCATCGTGTCGGCGGCCTCCGCGGGGCTCGCGCCCGAGATCATGGGCCTCGGCCCGGTCCCGGCGACCGAGAAGGCGCTCGAGCGCGCCGGACTCGACGTCGCCGACCTCGGCTCGATCGAGCTCAACGAGGCCTTCGCGACGCAGTCGCTCGCCTGCATCCGTCGCCTCGGACTCGACCCCGAACGCGTCAATGCCGACGGTGGGGCGATCGCCCTGGGGCATCCGCTCGGCTCGTCGGGCTCGCGACTGATCGTCACCCTGCTCGGCCGCATGGAGCGCGAGGGCTCGCGCTACGGACTCGCGACCATGTGCGTCGGCGTCGGCCAGGGGTCGGCCCTCATCCTGGAGCGCGTGTCATGACGGATGCCGCGGCGAACGCCGCTGCCGACCCCGCCGTCGACCCGGGGGCCGCGTCGCCCCTGCGCATCGAACGCCTCCCCGACCGCGTGGTCGCCACGCTCGATCGGCCGGCCGTGCGCAACGCGATCGACCAGCGCACGATCGACGCGTTGCACCTGCTCTGCGCCGAGCTCGAGGCGATCCCGCGCATCCTGATCATCACGGGGGCCGGGGGCGTCTTCGCCTCTGGAGCCGACATCGCCGAGCTGCGCGACCGACGCGCCGACGACGCCCGCCGTGGTATCAACGCGAACGCGTTCATCCGCGTCGCCGAGCTGCCGATGCCGGTGATCGCCGCGCTCGACGGGTACGCCCTCGGCGGCGGGGCCGAGCTCGCGTATGCCGCCGACATCCGCATCGCCACGTCGTCGCTCAAGATCGGCAACCCCGAGACCGGGCTCGGCATCCTCGCCGCGGCCGGGGCGAGCTGGCGGCTGAAGGAGATCGTCGGCGACGCGCGGGCGGCCGAGCTGCTGCTCACCGGGCGCACCGTCGAGGCCGACGAGGCGCTCGCGATCGGGCTCGTGAGCGCCGTGCATCCGCCGGAGTCGCTGCTCGACGCGGCGCACGCGATCGCGGATCGCATCGCCCGCAACGACCGCGACGCGACCATCGCGACCAAGCGCGTCTTCCGGGCGCCGCGTGCGGCCCACCCCGCGGTCGACCTCGACGCCCAGGCCGTGCTCTTCGAGAGCCCCGAGAAGTTCCGCCGCATGACCGAGTTCCTCGAGAGGAAGCAGAAGTGAACGCGTCGCAGGGTCTCGAGACGCTCCGCTCCTCGACCGGCGATTCCGGAGCGCCGCTCGACGTCGGCGTGCTCGGCGGCGGCCGCATGGGTGCGGGCATCGCGCACGCGTTCCTCCTCGCCGGCTCCCGCGTCACGGTCGTCGAACGCGATGCGGATGCCGCGGGCGCGGCCGAGCAGCGCGTGCTCGAGTCCGTCGCGGCCTCCGTCGCCAGGGGCACCGCCGACGAGGGCGCCGAGGTCTTGGCCGCGCGGTTCGCGGTGAGCACCGACGTCGGCGCGTTCGCGCGCTGCGGGCTCGTCGTCGAAGCGGTGCCCGAACAGCTCGAGCTGAAGATCGACGCCCTCACCAGGGTCGAGGCGGTGCTCGCCGACGACGCCGCGCTCGCCTCGAACACGTCGTCGATCTCGATCGACGAGCTCGCCACGCTGCTCGACCGCCCC
This sequence comes from Agromyces aureus, assembly GCF_001660485.1. Taxonomy (GTDB): domain Bacteria; phylum Actinomycetota; class Actinomycetes; order Actinomycetales; family Microbacteriaceae; genus Agromyces; species Agromyces aureus. The sequence continues at coordinate 3,860,782 of NZ_CP013979.1, read as the reverse complement.
GAGCGGTTCCTCGGCATGCACTTCTTCAACCCCGTTCCCGCCTCGACGCTCGTCGAGATCGTGCGCGGGCGCGCGACCGGCTCGGCGCTGGTCGGCGCGGCGCGCGACTGGGTGCGCGCCATCGGCAAGACGCCCATCGTGGTCGCCGATGCGCCGGGCTTCGCCTCGTCGCGCCTCGGCGTCGCGCTCGGCCTCGAGGCGATCCGCATGCTCGAGTCGGGCGTCGCCTCTGCTGAAGACATCGACCAGGCCATGACGCTCGGCTACAAGCATCCGGTCGGACCGCTGCGCCTGACCGACCTCGTGGGCCTCGACGTGCGCCTCGGCATCGCCGAGTACCTCGCCGAGACGCTCGGCTCGCGGTTCGAACCGCCCGCCCTCATGCGACGCATGGTCGCCGAGGGCAAGCTCGGCCGGAAGACCGGCGAGGGCTTCTACGTGTGGGACACCCCGTGATGGGCCAGTCCGTGAAAGGAATGCAGATGACCGAGATCCTGCCCAGCTACGTGAACGGCGGCTGGTGGGCGCCGGATGCCGCAGGGTCGCCGGCCGGCACGACGGCTGCCGCGACATCCGAAACCCCTGCGACCGAGGTGCGAGACGCGTCGACCGGTGAGGTCGTGGCGCGGGTGTCGACCGAGGGCCTCGACCTCGGCGCGGCGCTGGAATTCGCTCGCACGGTCGGCCAGCGATCGCTCGGCGCGCTGACATTCCACCAGCGCGCGGTGCTGCTCAAGCAGATGGCCCTCGCGCTCACCGAACGCAAGCAGGAGCTCTACGAGCTGTCCAGTCGCACGGGCGCCACGAAGCAGGACTCGTGGGTCGACATCGACGGCGGCATCGGCGTGCTCTTCGCGTACTCCTCGAAGGGGAGGCGCGAGCTGCCGAACGCGCAGGTCTACGTCGACGGTGGCGTCGAGCAGCTCTCGAAGGACGGCTCGTTCCTCGGGCGGCACATCTACACGCGCCTCCCGGGCGTCGCCGTGCAGATCAACGCCTTCAACTTCCCGGTGTGGGGTTCGCTCGAGAAGTTCGCGCCCGCGTTCCTCGCCGGGGTACCCAGCCTCGTCAAGCCCGCGACGCCGACCGGATACCTCGCCGAGGCGTTCGTGCGCATCCTCGTGGAGTCCGGTTTGCTGCCCGATGGCTCGCTGCAGCTCGTCTCCGGCAGCGTGCCCGGGCTGTTCGGCCACCTGCGACTCGGTGACCTCGTCGCGTTCACCGGGTCGGCCTCGACGGCCGAGCGACTGCGTGCGAACGACTCCGTGCAGACCGGCGGCGTGCGCTTCACGAGCGAGACCGACTCGATCAACGCCTCGGTGCTCGGCCCCGACGCGGTCGCCGGCACGCCGGAGTTCGACGCGTACGTGAAGCAGCTCGTCGCAGAGATGACCACGAAGGCGGGGCAGAAGTGCACCGCCATTCGCCGGGCCGTCGTGCCCGCGGCATCCGTCGACGGGGTCATCGAGGCGGTGCGAGCGCGGATCGCCGAACGCATCGTGATCGGCGACCCGCGCGCCGAGGGCGTCACCATGGGCCCGCTCGCGTCACTCGAGCAGCGCGACGAGGTGCTGCGGCAGGTGCGCCGGCTCGCCGGTGAGGGCGGCGAGGTCGTGATCGGCTCGACCGACGCCCCGAGCGTGCGACTCGCCGACGGCTCGACCGGTGAGGCGGCCGACGGTGCCTTCGTCGAACCGGTGATGCTCAGGTTCGCGGATGCCGCGAGCCCCGCCCTGCACGAGGTCGAGGCGTTCGGGCCCGTGACGTCGATCGTCGGCTACGACACCGTCGACGAGGCTGTGCGGCTCGTGGCGCGCGGCGGCGGATCGCTCGTCACGAGCGTCGCGACGCACGACCCCGCGGTCGCCGTCGCGCTCGCCTCGGGCATCGCGGCCTACAACGGGCGACTGCTGCTGCTCGACCGCGACGACGCCCGCACCTCGACGGGCCACGGCTCGCCGCTGCCGAATCTCGTGCACGGCGGACCCGGTCGCGCCGGCGGCGGCGAGGAGCTCGGCGGCATCCGCGCGGTGCTGCACCACATGCAGCGCACGGCTGTGCAGGGCTCGCCCGAGATGCTGACCGCCCTCACCGGGGTGTGGCACGCCGGTGCGGCCTCGACGCCGTTCGCCGAGGCCGGCCAGCCGCATCCGTTCCGCAAGTCGCTCGCCGAGCTGCGCATCGGCGACCAGGTCGTCTCCGGCTCGCGCACCGTGACGCTCGAGGACATCGAGACGTTCGCGCACTTCACGGGCGACACGTTCTACGCCCACATGGACGAGGCGTCGGCCGCAGCCAACCCGTTCTTCCCTGGCCGGGTCGCGCACGGCTACCTGCTCGTGTCGTGGGCAGCCGGACTCTTCGTGGACGCCGCACCCGGGCCCGTGCTCGCGAACTCCGGACTCGAGAACCTGCGCTTCGTGACGCCCGTCTCCCCGGGCGACACGATTCGCGTGGAGCTCACGGCCAAGCAGATCACGCCCCGCGAGACCGACGAGTACGGCGAGGTGCGCTGGGACGCGGTGCTGCGCAACCAGCACGACGAGCTCGTGGCGAGCTACGACGTGCTCACCCTCGTGGCGAAGGAGCTCGAGCCGGCCGCGTAGGCGGCATCGTCGTGATCGTGGTCGTGGTCGTGCTGGCTGTTGCGGTTCGTGGCCTGTCCACGACGCTCGATACCTGCTCTGCCGTCGTGGCGCCCGCCTGATCCTCTCGGCAACTGAATGTCAGTTCCGCCTCAGTGAGGCGGAACTGGCATTCGAAATCCGGATCGGTGTGGAGCGTGGGTTGGGCGGGGCTCAGACATGAGCTTTGGGCCCTCAACGGGTGGCCGGTGGGCGGTGGGGCGCGCACTGTGGACTCTGGGACGCGGTGGTCGACGGCTGAGTTGTGCGCGGCTCGCGCGAGGCACGAGGGTCGGTCGTGGAGTTCGAGGACGACGGCGGTACCCGATGCGGCGCGGGCCGGTGGGCGCGTCAGCCGCGCAGCGCGAGCACGAACGGCAGCACCGAGGTGGCGCCGGCCAGTCGCAGTTCGCGCGCCGCGACGGTGAGCGACCACTTGCTGTCGGCGAGGTCGTCGACGAGCAGCACCCCGCCGCTCGGCACGTCGAGCCCTTCGGTGGAGAACCGCTGCCAGACGCCGGCCAGGCGGAAGGCGCTGTTGCCGCCGGGCTGTCCGCTCGGGCCGCCGTTCGCGGGGGCGAGTGCGCCGAGGTAGGGCAGCCGGCCGATGCGCGCGAGGCCTTCGGCGAGCGAGCGCACGAGCTCGGGGTGCGAGCGCGAGGGCATCGAGACGACCGCGACCGGGCGCTCGGCCCAGCCCCAGTCGGCGAGCACGCGCACGCAGGCGTCGAGCATCTGGGGGTTGACCGGTGCGTCGGGCGCACCCGCCGCGAAGACCTCGCGGAGCGTGCCGCCCCAGCCGAGGTCGGTCAGACGCGCAAGCGCCCGGCCCTCGCCGGCCTGCTCGCCCGGGGCGATGCGGCCCTTGACGGGCACGCCGAGCCGGTCGGCGCCGGTCGGCCACGCCTTGCGCGGCTCGACGGGAACGCCGACGCGATCGAGGGCTCCGGATGCCGCCTCGGCCGCGCCCTCGGCGAGGTCGCCCGGGTACCAGACGCCGGCGCAGTTGTCGCAGCGGCCGCAGGGCGCCGCCGTCTCGTCGTCGAGCGAGCGCTGGAGGAACTCCATGCGGCAGCCGTCAGTCTGCTCGTAGTCGATCATGTGCTGCTGCTCGGCCTCGCGCTCGGCCGCGATGCGCGCGTACCGCTCGGCGTCGTACCGCCACGGCTCGCCGGTGGCGACCCACCCGCCCGACACGCGACGCACCGCGCCGTCGACGTCGAGCACCTTGAGCAGGAGCTCGAGCGGGGTGCGGCGGATGTCGACCCTGGCCTCGAGCGCCGGCGTCGACAGCGGCACGTCCGACAGCTCGCCGATGACCCGGTGCGCGCGCTCCTCATCGGGCATCGACGCCGTGGCGAAGTAGTGCCAGATCGCACGGTCTTCGGTGCCGGGCATGAGCAGCACGTCGGCGCTCTCGCTCGCACGGCCTGCGCGGCCGACCTGCTGGTAGTACGCGACGGGCGACGACGGGGCGCCGAGGTGCAGCACGAACCCGAGGTCGGGCTTGTCGAAGCCCATGCCGAGCGCGCTCGTGGCCACGAGCGCCTTGACCTCGTTGCGCTTCAGCATGCCCTCGGACTCCTCGCGCTCGTCGGGATCGGTCTGCCCCGTGTAGGCGCGCACCTCGTGGCCTCGCTCGCGCAGCACCCTGGCGATGTCGGTCGCGGCCGACACCGTGAGCGTGTAGATGATGCCCGACCCCGGCAGGTCGTCGAGGTGGCTGAGCAGCCACGCGAGCCGGCTCGCCGAGTCGGGCAGTCGCAGCACGCCGAGGCGCAGCGAGGTGCGGGCGAGGGGCCCGCGGATCGTGAGCACGCCCTCGCCCGCATCACCGCCGGCCGCGGTCGACCCGAGTTGCTCGGCGACATCCGCCACGACCCGGCTGTTGGCCGTGGCCGTGGTCGCGAGCACGGGCACCGAGGCCGGCATCTGCGCGATGAGGTCGCGCAGGCGCCGGTAGTCGGGCCGGAAGTCGTGGCCCCAGTCGCTGATGCAGTGCGCCTCGTCGACGACGAGCATGCCCATGCGCTGCACGAGCGCCGGCAGCTGCTGCTCGCGGAACGACGGGTTGTTCAGGCGCTCGGGGGAGACGAGCAGCACGTCGACCTCGTCGCGGTCGAGCGCCGCCAGCACGTCGGCCCACTCGTGCGCGTTCGTCGAGTTGATGGCCACCGCGCGCACGCCCGCCCGCTCGGCGGCCGCGATCTGGTCGCGCATGAGGGCGAGCAGCGGCGAGACGAGCACGGTCGGCCCGGCCCCCTCGCGCCGCAGCAGCAGCGTCGCGACGAAATACACCGCCGACTTGCCCCAGCCCGTGCGCTGCACCACGAGCGCCCGCCTGCGCCCCTCGACGAGCGCCCGGATCGCCTCGAACTGCCCGTCGTGGAAGGTCGCGTCGTCGCGCCCCACGAGTTCGCGCAGGGCGCCGAGCGCCGCCGCATGCAGGTCGGAGGGCACGGGGTCTGCATGGGTCATGGAGCCCACTCTGTCGGATGCCGCCGACAAGCGCCTGTGCGATACGCGACCGGCAGGCCGGGGCGAACGGGCCACGGCGGTAGCCGCTGCCGCCCGGTCAGCCCAGCAGGTCCTCGACGCGGTTCGAGGTCGGCATGCGCAACCCGTCGAGGGCGACCGCGACGACGTCGTCGGCGAGTCGGTCGGCGGTCTCGGTGCCGCCCGGGCGATACCACTCGACGAGCGAGTTGATCATGCCGAATGTGAGGCGCGCCACGACGCTCGCGTCGAGGTCGCTGCGGAGCGACCCCTCGGCCTGCGCCTCGGACACGAGCGCGGTGACCCGACGGTCGAACGCGCGTCGGCGTTCGAGCGCGCGCCGCTCCACCTCGGTGTTGCCGCGCACCCGCAGCAGCAGCGTGACCGAGGGCAGACGTTCGACGAGCACGTGCACGGCGCCGCGCAGCACGAGGTCGAGCCGGTCTGCAGCGCGCCCGCCCGCGGCATCCGCCCCCTCGAGCACGCCCTCGAGCGCGGCCAGGGCCGAGTCGAGCGCGCGATCGAGGATCTCGTCCTTCGAGGTGAAGTGGTGGTAGATCGCCGACTTCGAGAGGCCGAGCCGCTCGGCGAGCACGCCCATGGAGGTCGCGTCGTACCCGTACTCGTTGAAGGCGGCGACGGCGACGTCGAGGATACCCTGCTGGTCGTAGCCGGGGCGCCCGCGTCGGAGTGAGGTGTTCTCTGGCATCGCAGTCATCTTCCCATCCGAACGGTCGGTTGGCCCCGCGCCTCGTCGACTATTCAGGAGCGGCGAGGCGACGCGCCGTCGGGCTGGTGACGACACGCCGCATTCGGCCGCGCCGTCCTGAATTCGCCACGCCTCGCCACACCATCGCAGAGCTCCGGATGCCGCGGGCCGGGCATGCGGGACGCCTCGGCGCTCAGGCCGCCCGGCGAACCGGCGGCTCAGGCGTTCCGCAGGTCGTACACGCGCTTGTACTTGCCCTCGCTGCGCGGCAGTGCGCCGGGCTCCTCGAGCTGCACCTCGACGGTCGAGCCGATGAGCACCTTGATCTTCTTCGCGAGCACCACGGATGCCGCCTCGCACGTCTCGCGCGAGAGGTCGGGGTGGCGTTCGATGCGCACCTTCATGGTGTCCATGCGCCCGGCCTTCGACAGCTCGAGGATGAAGTGCGGCGTCAGGTGCTCGATGCCGAGCACGATCTCCTCGATCTGCGTCGGGAACAGGTTCACGCCGCGCAGGATGATCATGTCGTCGTTGCGGCCGGTGATCTTCTCGATGCGGCGCATCGCGGGGCGCGCGGTGCCCGGCAGCAGGCGCGTGAGGTCGCGCGTGCGGTACCGGATGACCGGGAACGCCTCTTTCGTGAGCGACGTGAACACGAGCTCGCCCATCTCGCCGTCGGGGAGCACCGCACCCGAGTCGCCGTCGATGATCTCGGGCAGGAAGTGGTCCTCCCAGATGTGGGGGCCGTCCTTCGTCTCGAGGCACTCGTTGCCGACGCCGGGGCCCATGACCTCGCTGAGGCCGTAGATGTCGAGCGCGTCGACGCCGAGGCGCTCCTCGAGCTCGTGGCGCATCTCGTTCGTCCAGGGCTCGGCGCCGAGCACCGCGACCTTGAGCGACGTCGAGCGCGGGTCGATGCCGGCCTCGACCATGGCGTCGGCGATCGTGAGCAGGTAGCTGGGCGTGCAGAGGATCGCGTCGGGCTCGAAGTCCATGATGAGCTGCACCTGCCTGGCCGTCTGGCCGCCCGACATCGGGATGACGGTCGCGCCGAGCGCCTCGATGCCCGCGTGCGCGCCGAGGCCGCCCGTGAACAGGCCGTAGCCGTAGGCGTTGTGCACCTTCATGCCAGGCCGGATGCCGCTCGCGCGCAGCGAGCGGGCCACCAACGAGGCCCAGCGCTCGAGGTCGCCCTTGGTGTAGCCGACGACGGTCGGCCGCCCGGTCGTGCCGCTCGACGCGTGGATGCGCGCGACCTGCTCCATCGGCACCGCGAACATGCCGAACGGGTAGGTCTCGCGCAGGTCGGCCTTGGTCGTGAACGGCAGCTTCGCGACATCCGCCAGCGACCGGATGTCGTCGGGGTGCACGCCCGCCTCATCGAACTTGCGGGTGTAGAGCGGCACGTTCGCGTAGGCGTGGCGCACGGTCTGCTGCAGTCGCTCGAGCTGCAGCGCCTCGAGTTCGGCCCGCGTCAGGCGCTCCTCGGCATCGAGGGCGTCGGATGCCGCGGGCACGAGTCCGGAGACGCTCGCACGCGCGGTCGTGGTGGTCGTGCTGGGGGAGAGGGTCGTCGTCGACACGTGATGCTCCTGGTTCGCGGACAGGTCAGAAGGTTCGGTTGGTGGAGATCGAGCGCCCGCGGAACTCGGCGACCGGTTCGCCGTGCTCGTCGACGACCGTGACGTCGTAGATGCCGGTGCGGCCCGACCGGGCTCGTCGCACGGCCGTCGCGGTCAGGGTCTGACCGGCGGTGGTGGACTTCAGGAACGCGATGTCGGCGCCAGCGGCGACCGTGACGTGCTCGTCTTCATTGCAGGCGATCGCGAAGGCCGTGTCGGCGAGCGCGAACACGAAGCCGCCGTGGGTGATGGCGAACCCGTTCGTCATGTCCTCGCGCACGCGCATGGAGACCACGGCATGACCCGGGTCGTCGCGCTCGACGACGAGGCCGAGGGATGCCGCAGCGCGGTCGCGCTGCATCATCTCGCGGTTGATCGGGGCGGAGGCAGTCGCGGCCGCTGGATCGAGGAGCCGCGCCAGCGGCGTCTCGAGATCATCCGTCATGTGAAGCTCCTCGTCGAGTTCCGGGCGCCATTGCTGCGGCGCAACTCCGACTATATACTAACTGAACGATCGGTTAGTATTATGTTCAGAGACGAACGGATGCCGCCGGCACCGCGCCCGAGAACACCACAGGCACGTGAACAACACAGGAGTCGACGATGACCTCACCCGCTGACCTCAGCGTGGTCGAACGCGAGCCCTCGCCCGAGGAGACGCAGTTCAACGACCTCATCGCGGCGGACTCGCGCATCGAGCCCCGCGACTGGATGCCCGAGGCGTACCGCAAGACGCTGATCCGCCAAATCAGCCAGCACGCGCACTCCGAGATCATCGGCATGCAGCCCGAGTCCAACTGGATCACGCGCGCACCGAGCCTCAAGCGCAAGGCGATCCTCATGGCGAAGGTGCAAGACGAGGCCGGCCACGGCCTCTACCTCTACTCGGCTGCGCAGACGCTCGGCATCACGCGCGACGAGATGATGAACCAGCTCATCGAGGGGCGCGCACGATACTCGTCGATCTTCAACTACCCGACGCCGACCTGGGCCGACATGGGTGCCATCGGATGGCTCGTCGACGGCGCCGCGATCTGCAACCAGGTGCCGCTCTGCCGCGCGTCGTACGGCCCGTACGGCCGGGCGATGGTGCGCATCTGCAAGGAGGAGTCCTTCCACCAGCGACAGGGCTTCGAGATCCTGCTCGAGCTGATGCAGGGCACCGAGGCGCAGCGGCAGATGGCGCAGGATGCCGTGAACCGCTGGTACTGGCCGGCCCTGCAGATGTTCGGTCCGCCCGACGACCAGTCGCCGAACTCCGCCCAGTCGATGGCGTGGAACATCAAGCGCTTCTCGAACGACGACCTGCGCCAGCGCTTCGTCGGCATGCTCGTGCCGCAGGCCGAGGTCATGGGCGTGACGCTGCCCGACCCGAACCTGCGCTTCAACGAGGAGACGGGGCTCTACGCGATGAGCGAGATCGACTGGACCGAGTTCGACGAGGTGCTCGCCGGCCGCGGCCCCGCCAACGCCGAGCGCATCCGCCGACGCCGCGAGGCGCACGACGAGGGAGCCTGGGTGCGCGAGGCGGCCGCCGAGTACGCCCGCAAGCAGTCCGAGCGCCAGCTCGCGGCATCCGGGGCGGTGGCGTGATGAGCACCCCCGGTGAGATGGGAACCGAACCCTGGCCCCTGTGGGAGGTCTTCGTGCGCGCCAACCGCGGCCTCAGCCACGTGCACGTCGGCTCGCTGCACGCGCCCGACTCCGACATGGCCGTGCGCAACGCGCGCGACCTCTACACGCGCCGCAACGAGGGCATCTCGATCTGGGTGGTGCCCGCCGAGGCGATCACCACGAGCGACCCCGACGCGAAGGGCGCCTTCTTCGAGAGCCCCGCAGGCAAGAACTACCGCCACGCCGTCTACTACACGAAGAGCGAAGGGGTGAAGCACCTGTGAGCGCGCCCTCCCTGCACGATGCCGGGCACGACACGGGCCACGACGCCGGCCACGACCTCCACGGCTCGGTCACGGTCGACGAGCTCGCGCTCGCCGAGGAGCTCGCGGGCTCCGGCATCACGGGTGCCGGTCGCGTGGCGTCGACGGATGCCGCGGAGTACGCCATGCGCCTCGGCGACGACGCCCTCGTGCTCGCCCAGCAGCTCGGCATGTGGATCACGCGCGCCCCAGAGCTCGAGGAGGACGTCGCGCTCGGCAACATCGGCCTCGACCTCATCGGCCACGCGCGCTCCCTGCTGCACTACGCCGGAACGGCGACCGGGCGCTCGGAGGACGACCTCGCCTACTGGCGCGGCGAGCCCGAGTTCCGCAACGCGTGGCTGTTCGAACAGCCCAACGGCGACTTCGCGCACACGATCGCCCGCCAGCTCGTCGCCTCGCTGTACCTGTACGAGCTCTACCGCGCGCTCGAGTCCTCGACCGACGCGACGATCGCGGCCATCGCGGCGAAGTCGGTGAAAGAGGTCGACTACCACCGCGACCACGCCGTGCAGTGGGTGCTGCGCCTCGCGGGCGGCACCGACGAGTCCCGTCGCCGCATGATCGTCGCGGTGACCGACACCTGGCCGTACGTCGACGAGCTGTTCGTCGACGACGAGCTCACCGCGCGGCTGGCGGACGACGGCGTCGCCGTGCTGCCGTCGACCCTGCGCCCCGCGTTCGAGGCGGCGGTCGACGCCGTGTTCGCCGAGGCCGGGCTCGAACGGCCCACCGGTCGCACCGCGTTCATCGCCTCCGGTGGCGGACGCGAGGGCCGGCACACCGAGCACCTCGGGCCGCTGCTCGCCGAGATGCAGGTGCTCGCACGCCAGCACCCGGGGGCGTCGTGGTGACCGCGGTCGCCGGCCCCGAGGTCGCCGGTCGAGGAGCGAGCGCCAGCGAGCGTCTCGAGACCTCGGAGGCGGGTCTCGAGACGCGTCCTCCTGCGTCGGGCGCTCCTCGACCGGCGGAGACCGTCGCCGTGCGCCCCACTCGACCGGTGGATGCCGCCGCGTGGCGGGTGGCCGCGACCGTGACCGACCCCGAGATCCCGGTGCTCACGATCGAGGATCTGGGCGTGCTGCGCTCGGTCGAGGTCGCCGACGACGGCGTCGTGCGCGTGCAGCTCACGCCCACGTACAGCGGATGCCCCGCACTCGACGCCATGCGCGACGACGTGCTGCTCGCGCTCACGCACGCCGGGTACGACGACGTGCACGTCGACCTCGTGCTCGCCCCCGCCTGGACCACCGACTGGATGAGCGAGAGCGGCAAGGCGAAGCTGCGCCGCTACGGCATCCAGGCGCCGACGGGTCGAGCGGCTGCGCGCGACGCCGGCCCCGTGCGCGTGCAGCTCGCGGTCAAGTGCCCGCGCTGCGACTCGCTGCACACGCGCGAACTCGCCCGCTTCGGCTCGACCTCGTGCAAGGCGCTCTACGAGTGCCTCGACTGCCTCGAGCCCTTCGACTACTTCAAGGTGCTCTGATGGCCGCGCGCAACCTCGGGTCGACGACGACGTCGGCCCCGATCACGAGCGGGGCTTCGGATGCCGCGGCCGAGGCGTTCCTCGCCTCCACCGTGGGCGGCGGCCACCTGCCGAAGCGCCGTCGTGCGAGGTTCCACACGCTCGAGGTCGCCGAGGTGCGACCGCTCACCGCCGACGCCGTCGAGGTGACGTTCGCGGTGCCCGCCGAGCTCGCCGACGAGTACGCCTACCTGCCCGGCCAGTACGTGGCCCTCCGCACCGAGCTCGAGGGGCACGAGCGCCGCCGCAGCTACTCGATCTGCCGCCCGCCCGAGCGCTCCGCCGACGGCACCGGCACCATCTCGGTCGGCATCAAGCGCGACCTCGGCGGCATCTTCTCGACCTGGGCGAACGCCGAGCTGAAGGCCGGCGACGCGCTCGACGTGATGAGTCCGCAGGGCACCTTCACCTCGACCCTCGACGCGCTCGACGGCAAGCACATCGTCGCGATCGCCGCAGGATCGGGCATCACCCCGCTCATGGCGCTCGCCCACACGGTGCTGGCCCGCTCGGCGACATCCGAGTTCGAACTGATCTACACGAACCGGTCGACCCTCGACGTGATGTTCCTCGAGGAGCTCGCCGAGCTGAAGGACCGCTACCCCTCGCGGATCGCGCTGCACCACGTGCTCTCGCGCGAGCAGCGCACCGCGCCGCTGCTGTCGGGCCGCATCGACGCCGAGAAGCTCGGCACCATGCTCGACGTGCTGATCCGCCCGGAGACGGTCGACGAGTGGTTCCTCTGCGGGCCGTTCGAGCTCGTGCAGCTCGCCCGCGACACCCTCGCCGAGCGGGGCGTGCCGGCCGAGCACGTGCGCTACGAGCTGTTCACCAGCGACGCCGAGCGGGTGGAGCCGCAGCGCGGCCGCCCCGTCGAGGTGCAGCAGGGCGAGCGCACGTTCGCGATCGAGTTCACGCTCGACGGGCAGTCCTCGACCGTCGAGAGCCCGGTCTCGGCGCACGAGTCGATCCTCAACGCGGCCCTGCGCGTGCGGCCCGACGTGCCGTTCGCGTGCGCCGGCGGGGTCTGCGGCACGTGCCGCGCCCGGCTCGTCGACGGCGATGTCACGATGACCGAGAACTACGCGCTCGAGCCCGACGAGCTCGAGCGCGGGTACGTGCTCACCTGCCAGTCGCACCCGACCTCCGACCGCGTCACGGTCGACTACGACGTGTGAGCGCCGGGTCGGGCGTGAGCGGGGCACGAGAGGTGATCGCGCTGGACGCACCACCGCGAACCGAACCACCGAGAAGGGATCGACGATGATCGAGATCACCGTGGCCGACGGCGTCGCCGAGATCGTGCTGAACGCGCCCGACAAGCTCAACGCGCTCGACGAGCAGGCGCTCGACGAGCTCGCGGGCGCGTACGCCGAGGCCGAGCGGCTCGCCAGCACCGGCGAGGTGCGCGCCCTCGTGCTCCGCGGCGAGGGGCGCGCGTTCTGCGCCGGACGCGACATCGCGGGTGTCGACCCTCGCGACGACGACGTGCTGGGCTACCTCGGGGGGCGCGTGCAGCCGCTGCTCGAGCGCATGGCCGCGCTGCCCGTGCCGACCTTCGCCGTCGCCCACGGCGCGTGCCTGGGCGTCGGGCTCGGGCTGCTCGTGGCAAGCGACATCGTCTACGTCGCCGACACCGCGAAGATCGGCTCGCCGTTCGCGAACCTCGGCGCGACGCTCGACTCGGGCGGGCACGCGCTCTTCGTCGAGCGCCTCGGCGCGCACCGCACCATGGACCTCATCGTCACGGGCCGGCTCATGTCGGGCGCCGAGGCCGTGGCCGCCGGGCTGTTCTCCCGGGTCTTCCCCGCCGACGAGGTGACGGATGCCGCCCGCTCCGCGGCACGGGTCGCGGCGACCGGGGCCACGCAGGCGTTCATCGCCTCGAAGGCGCTCGTCGCGTCGCTCCGCGACGACCGGCTCGGACTCTGGGCGTCGATGGCCGACGAGAACCGCGCCCAGGCCGCACTCTGCGACACCGACGACTACCGCGAGGGCTTCGCGGCGTTCCAGCAGAAGCGCAAGCCGGTCTTCACCGGCCGGGCCTGAGCGCCCGTCGCCTGAGCGCCCGTCGCGCCTGATCGCCCGTCGCGCCTGATCGAGCGGATGCCGGTGGCGGGCCCCGAGCGAATAGGGCGATCGCCCCATACGCGCCCACCACCTCAGCGACGAACGTCGACTCCAGACGAACAGGGAGTCGACATGATGATCTCGGAACTCAGCTACCTCCATCTCCAGCAGTCCGAGGAGGCGCGCATCACGCGTGATCTCGAGCGCCGCCGCGAGCAGCGCGAGCGCATCCTCGAGGGAGAGCTCGGCGCCGACCGTGCGCCGAGCGGCGCACCGCGCAGGTCGTGGCTCGGCTTGAGGCCGCGCCGCCGCCTCGCTTGACCGGCGCCCGCGCGTCGTCCACGCTGAGGCCATGAGCGAAACGACGCGCACCGCTGCCCGTGGGGCCGCCTTCTGGATCTGCTACGCCATCACGCTGATCAGCGCCGCCGTGAGCGTGACGTTCGCGATCGTCGCCGTGGTCGACGGCGGGTTGGAGGCGACGGACGCGCTGTACGCGGCATCCCGCAGCATCGCGCTGGTCGTGCTCGCACTCGTCGCGCCGATGTTCCGATCGGATGCCGCGCTGCTCGCGGTCGCCGTCGCCATGACGATCGTGCAGGGCATCGACGCCTACATCGGAGCGCTGCAGGGCGACGTCGCGAAGACCGTCGGGCCGGTCGTGCTGTGCCTCGCGACGATCGTGGCGGCCACGTTCCTCGCCAGGAGCGACCGCACGAGGAACCGGGACTGAGCATGCCGCACTCCTTCCCGCTGCACACCGACGTCGAGGCGCGCTGCCTCTGCTGCGAGTCCGTGCAGCACTTCGTGTTCGCCTCGCCCACCGACCACGTCGTCTGCAAGCACTGTCGTCGCCACCTGGGCGACGACAAGGCCGAGCGTCGCGATCGCGAGCACGTCTCGCTGTGGCGGTCCATCGTCGAGGCTCGGGATGCCGCGGCCGCCGACGCGCGGACCGGTGCCGACGAGGCGGCAGCCGAGGCTGCGGCGACGATCGGCTCGCTCACCGCCGAGCGCGACCAGCTGCGGGCCGGCGCGATCGACGGATCGGGTGAGACCGGAGCCGCGCTGCGGCGCGACCTCGAGGGCGAGCTCGTGCGCCGTGCCGAGCGGGCCACCGAGCTGACGAACCGGCGTCTCGATCGAGCCATGGTCGCCCTGTGGCAGCTGCAGGCGTTCCACCACCCCGACCCACGCAAGCCCGGCGCCTGCTCGTGCGGCAAGCCGTTGCCGGCCTGCCCCGAGAGCCGGATCCTCGAGGGCGTGCGCCAGGAGATGCGCGACTGGGAGTCCCGCAACCTCGCCCTGCTGCGCGACGGCAAGCGGCACGGGCTCCCGGCCGAGCATCCAGAGGTCGCTGCAGCCGCCGCCGCATCCGGCACCGCTGGTCGCCGCCCCGGTGTCGGCGGCCGCTGACAGACTGAGCGCATGCCCTCATCGATCGGCACCCCCGGAGGCACGCCCGAGCGCCCGGCGCTCTTCTTCGCCGATGCGGCGGAGTTTCGCGCCTGGCTCGAGGCGAACCACGACTCGGCGCCCGAACTCTGGATGGGCCTCAACAAGAAGCACGTCGAGAACCCCGGCCTCACCTGGGCCGAGGCCGTGCCGGAGGCGCTCTGCTTCGGCTGGATCGACTCCGTCTCCCAGCGCATCGACGACGACGCCCGTCGCCAACGCTGGTCGCCGCGCAAGTCCACGAGCATCTGGTCTGCCGTCAACATCGCCCACGTCGAGCGGCTCACCGCCGAAGGGCGCATGCACCCCGCCGGGCTGGCCGCCTACGAGCGGCGTCGGGCCGACCGCACCGGCGTGTACTCGCACGAGTCGGTCGACGAGCAGCTGCCGCCCGAGGCGGCGGCGAGGCTCGAGGCGAACCCCGCGGCATCCGCGTTCCTCGAGCAGGCGACGGCCACCTACCGGCGCATGGCCGTGCACTGGGTGATCTCGGCCAAGCAGGAGGCCACGCGCGAGCGGCGCCTCCAGCAGCTCATCGACGACAGCGCGGCCGGTCTCCTCATCGCCCCGCAGCGGTTCGGCGACACCCCGAAATGGGTCGAGCGCGCGGCCGCCGCGGCCCGCGCCGCAGCGGCCGGGTCGGGCGGCGGTGCCGTGAGCGGAGACGCCGGCTGAACCTGGGCGCGGGTTGAGCCCCGGCGCGTGTGGAGTTCGGCGCGACTTGGCGGCGTCCGGTGATCGAACCGTGTCGCTTCCTCTTTCCCGACGTCGCGGCGTTTGCTGATCGAGTCGACGATTCGTAGGCGTTCGACGTCGTGTTCCATCTGTGCCAGGGCAGCCAAGATCGTGAACAGCATCGATCCCATCGGAGCCGATGTGTCGACGTCGTCGCCGCTGAGGCTCAACACGGGAAGGCCCGGTCGCGCAGCGTTCCCCCGTTGCCTCCCGAGACCGGCGGACGACCGTCGAGACGCCTCGAATCCCGAGGATTCGAAACACTCGATGTGTCCCGTATCAGGCACCCGCGCGGGAATGGTTACGGGGCGGGTCAAACGCACACAGCCATGGCAGAGGGAGCCGGACCCAAGGCCCCTGATGCGCAGCGCGACCGGCTTGCGGGCGGAATCGGGTTGCGGCGCCGGTCCGATCCGGTCCGGTCCGGTCCGGAGGCAGTCGTCTGAGCCTCGCAGAGCCCGATCGGGCATGATGGGCACGTCGAGAAGGGACTGGCTGAGTTGCCATCAGAGACGTACGTTCCAAACGAGCTGCTTCCGCGCATGGTCGGCGACCGGATGTATTCCGTCGAGTTCGTCCTCAACGACTCTGTGCAGTTTCGCTTCGACGGCACGCCAGGTGCGGGAAGTCCTGTCACCCTGAACAGCTACGTGTGGCCGGTTGTCGAGGTGGATGCGCGGTCGTGGCGCGAGTCCGACTTGGGCTACGCAGATGCTCTGCGCCGACTGACACCCGGGGTCGTGCTATCCACGAGTGAAGCATCAGGTACCGGGCTTCGCGTCGTTCTCGACACAGGCTCCCTGCTTATTAATCCGAACGCGGATGAGGTCTACGTCGAGATTGCGGAGATCATGGGCTTTCACGACGGATCGTGGATGGTCTGGCGCCCCGGCGAGGACACCTTCGAGGACCTCGGATAGGAAATCCGCGCGAGTTCCTCGACGCTTTGGACGGCATGACGAGAATCGCCATCAAAGCGCGCGCCCATGGACCGGCTTGCGGGTTTAGGGGCTGCTTGTCGTGATCGATGGGCGGCCGGGCTTGCAAGTTGGCCGCAGGCGATAGATTCGCCGCATGCTGAAGGCCCGAACCGGCAGCGTCGCCCTCACCGCGCTGCTGATGCTTCCCCTGCTCACCGGCTGTACCACGGTGGCCAATTCGTTCTTGCCCGCCACCGATACCCCGAACGCAGCCGCTTCGGCGGTCCCCGCGCCAATCGAAGGGGACACGGACGGAGACGGTGAGCTTTCCGAGTTCGAGAAGCAGGTACTCGCGAGAAACGCACCCCGCGACATCAACCTTCACGATGGCACCGTCGTCGTCGTGACACCCGGGCAACCTCTCCCGCTGCCGGTCATCGACCAGATCGTCGCCGACGCAGCGCCCGGCGCGGCCCAGACCCAGACCGACGACGAGTTTGCGCCCATGGCGGGCGTAAGAAGCATCCGCGAGGTCGCAAGCTCATACGCGAACGAGATTGGTCGCACCGTCGTCATCGTCTACCGAGACTTCGGCGCTTGGGGCACGATCTCCTCCGTCGACGAATCCGGCGGGACCGAGCTGGCAGGCACCAGCGACCAAGACGCGATGGTCGCTGCGGCAACCGACTGGGCCGAATCACACGACGCCTACGTAGTCGTTGTCGAGTAGCCACGCTCCTCTTCGGGTTCCCCATACACTGAAGGATGGTGAAGCGATCAGGGTCACGTCATGGGCAACGACAATGAGCTTCGATCATGCCCGCTGAGCCGCGAGTGAAGTCCGGTCCAATGGGCCAGAAGTCCTCGACGTCAGGCACTGGCTGGCTCATCGTGCTCGCCTTCGTGTCGATCCTCGCCACGTTCTACCTGTCGGGGCTGCTCGCGTTGAGCCTGGACGAGCACTGGGGTATGTCGCGGCCTACCAAGAGAACGGCGACCGCCAGGCCGCGATGAATGCCGATGAGGAACTGTCCGGTGTCGGGTTTGCTTCGTTCCTGCTCGTCGTCCTTTGGCTGGCTGTCACGGGTACCGCGTTCGCGGTCGCGGTCGGCACCGGGCTGAAGGTGCTTCGGACGACTGCGACCTCCTCGGTCGGGTTCGTGGTGATCGCAGGCGTGTTTCTCTACGCCTGGCGGCTGTTCGGCGTCTAGGGCCTGTCTTCCTCTGCGCGTAGCCAGCTGAGGATCCGTTTGTGGGATGGCATCGTGTACGTCTGGAGACCTACCCCATGAGTAGCCGTCGAGCCGCGTCAATGATGAGCCAGACGGATAGAGCCATCATGAAAATAGAAACCCACGCGAACGTCCGGGGAGTCGAATCTCGCGCTGTGGTCTCGCCGAGGCGCCTGGGCAGTTGGTCGAGCCGATCCTTCGTTCGACGCGCATGTTCACTCCGCTTGAAGAAGAGCCATAGAGCGACGGCCAGGCCCGCGATTCCAGCAACGAGCTCAACGAGCGTGTTGATCGTCTCCAGAACCGATCAGCCCCTTCCCGCACCTGCGAATGACCCCAGATCTTCCAACGCCGCGAACCAGCTCATGCTGCGGTCATGGCCACGATATCGATCAACGGGCCGGGAGCACTGGACTGAGGACTGAGCTGCGACGACTTGCGCTTTCAATAGAAGTCTCCGCATCGCAGCCCGCAGGCGGATCGATCACCGCTGCAGTGCCATGGTTGAGGTCATGATGGAGACGCCTTCTCTCGCTCAGGTGCGCCGAGTGCTCGAGCGAACCCTGATCGTCACTGGCGGCGAGCTCACCGCCGCCATGCGGGATCAGATTTCGGCTCTGCGCGCGGTGAGTGGCCCCGTCACGATGCTCGAACTTGACATCCCCTCCGAGGTCCAGAAGATTGTCCGCGCGAATGGTCCCTACCGATCCATGAGCAACGATGCTCAGGTCGAGGTTGTCGACGAAAGCGGCGACGCTATTGGCGGGATCCTGCTGTGGGTAGAAGACGGTCGGCTGATCACCCTTGAGTACTACTGGTACACCGACGACCCGCCACTCGAGCTCCCAACCGTGCAGCGCATCGTCTGCGCAACGTCGCGGCAACCGATCCCTTCCCGCGGACGAGTCAGACCGAAGAGGTCTCGCCGACTTCGTCAACTTCGGTGAGATGTTCCCAAGACTCCGTTAGACCCTGTGCAGTGAAGACTTCGTAAAGCTGCGCGAACCCCGGAACCTCAAGCACCGCACCATCGGGCCAGACCGCTTCGCACTCGTCGCAGATCTGCATCCGTCTACTTGCGACGTCGAGCACGTACGTCCCGACTGTTCCCTGGTGACATCTGGGGCATGGGGCCATCTGCGCACTGTACCCGGATGCCCCTGGCTCACTGAGGGATCCCCTTGTGGCGGTTCGATCAGCGACCGCCGTACGGACAATGAGCGAAGGCCAGTGACGCTCGTCACATCAGATTTTCACCGGTGGGCAGATGCAGCTGCTCAATCAGCGCCTGCACTTTGCTGATCTCAGCCGTAGGCACCCGTCCGGACCATGGGTCCCAGAGTCCACGTGGGTCTTGGGACCTGAAAATACCCTGTTGGCGGATCCAATCGAGGTCATCGCCGGTGTACACGAGTTCAACCATGAAATGCGAGGCGGTGAGCGGCACACCCCAACGGGCTGCGTCACCAGCCGGTGTGTTGAGAACACCGACGCGGAACGGCTGACCCTGATATTCACATGTCACTTCCGCGTGCACGTACTCCTGAACGTCGGAGTATTCAACATCGAAGTAGGTGTCAGGCAGGAACATGGCCCGGTTACTGTCAAGGTAAGCGGAGGTTGAGCTCTCTGCCACCCAGGGTTGTGCTGCGGTCTGCTCTGGCGATGCGACCATCGACAACGTCAGGTGGTCATGGCCACGCCACATCATCGGAATATGAGCCAGAAACCATTGCCCGTGAACGTGGGCATAGTTTCCGGTTGGGATGACAAACCCATTAGGAAGGAGATCAGTCATTTTGAGACTCCACGGGCGTGCGGGCGCCGGCTTCCTGCCGAGTGATCTGGTCGTGTGGCACCCACAAGCCACGACTCCTCTCGAACGGCTACCATCCAGTCATGGTCTTCATCCAGTGTCGAAGGCTTCGCCGGAAGCGACTGCTCCTGATCAAGTGTGATCGTATCCACGGACGCTACGTGAGCAGACGGGCGTCACCCGCCGGTCTGACCGTCTCGCACTCGCGCCGATCGTCACCCTCTCGTGTACGCGCACCCCGGACCAAGGCCTCCCGCGGCAACCGAGGGCAGCGAGCCGCTACTGAATGAGAGTCAGATTAGCCAAGGCAAACGTCCAGACGCCTGCCGCGCAACGACGTCGCACGGAGTCCGATGAAGGATTCCTGAGGGGCGCGATTCCCGAAACGAGAGCGGTGCGCGGGTGGTGTCCCCCACCGGCGTCAGTAGTTCGTCGGGACCGGGCCGGTGATGGCCTCGAATGTGGGATTCTCTGTGGGCGACCAAGCGCTGAGCGAGTCGATGCTCGTCAGAATGATCCCGTAGTCGTATCCGATAAGACGTTTCGCGATCCCCGTTTCCTGATCGACGACGAGCGTCTGCCGGAATGCAGGGTCGTCGATGTGCTCGAAGGTGAACAAAAGTGAGCGACGTCCGACGTGCTGGACGAGAACCGGATAGAAACTTCCGTGCGGGTTGGCCCATGTCAGAATCCGCGTCGGCCACAGCAGTTGAAGCGTCTGCGGCAACGGCCTGAAGAAGTCCGCCTCGTGCGGTTCGTCTCGCCCGCCGAAGTCAACGATCCCGTCGCGGTAGGTCCCGCGGCGGCCGTCCTCGTACTCGAGTACCCACCACTGCTCAGCTTCGTCGACGGCGAACCGGAACTGCCGCCCCTTTCCGCCGCCCTGATACACGCCCCGTCCCGATAAGCGACGCTTAGTTCCCAGCGACTCGACAGCGGCGACGACCTCGGCCGTGTCCTGACGGCTGAGCACAGTATCGAACTTGAAGGCAGCCATCATTCGAGATTAGAGAACACGATCGCAAACTGCCCCTCGAGTCGATGAGCGATCGGCGAACGGACACGTTTGAGGCTCACGGCTGTGCTTCGAGCGGCGCCTCCGTGGCCGGTTTCGAATCGGTCAGAGGCGCACGTTGCGATCGGCGCTGCTTCTTACTCCGCGAGAGCGGGTACTTCTCCTCGAGTCGCGGTTCGAGGTAAATCCTTCGTATCGCGACGAGAATCAGGTACCCACCAGTCCAGTAGGCGAGGAAAACAACAAGCCCGTACTGACCGAGCGTGAAGCTGACCAAGGTGAGGACCACGCCGATTCCGATATAGAGCCACCGCCACGCGCCGGTGAGCCGGTCGCGGGCGGCCTGCTGATCCTCTGTCCGGGACTGCAGGGACTCAACACGGTTTCCGAGGTCAGCGTCATCGATCGCGATGAAAAGGTCTCGAACGGAGACGCGAAGCGCCTCAGCGACAAGGGACAACGTCTCCAGGCTGGCGTCCTGCCCGGCCTCCAACCGCTGAATCGTTCGAAGCCCGACGCCGCTCTCAGTCGCGAGCCGCTCCTGGGTCCAGCCGTACTCCTGACGAAGGTCGATGATTCGTGTGGTGTTCATGGGTCTCATGCTCGCTCCGCCCGCCTCCTCAGCACCACGCCACGACGCCGCCAGTGAGCCGCCGCTCGGCCGCCGCCTTCCCGCCACCTCATTCTCAACCATCTCGGCACCCGCAGATGGACCCGCTCTCGGTCACTACTGGCGGGTCAGTCGGTGACTGCTGCAACCGCTTCGATCTCGACGAGCTGGTCGTCGTATCCAAGGACCGTGACTCCGAAAAGGGTGCTGGGCACGTCGTGATCGCCGAACGCGTCACGAACGACGTCCCAAGCTGCGACGAGATCGGACCGGTTCGAGGAAGCGACCAGGACGCGCGTGCTGATCACGTCCTCGATTCCTGCTCCGGCGGCCTCGAGCGCTTCCTTCATCGTCGCGATGCACCGGAAGGCTTGGACCGCGTAGTCGCCGACCGCGGCGATGGTCCCGTCGTCGAGAGGGCATGCGCCGGCGAGAAAGATGTAGCGGGAGTCTTTGGTGCTGTCGCTGCGTAGGCGTACTGGGCGACATCGCTGAGCGTGCTGGATCGAATGAGTTGGACGGCGCTTCGCATGGACTCATCGTGACACGGCGGCCACCTCGCAGATCATCCAGCGGGCCCGCGAGCGGATCCGCCTACGGGCTGTTGAAGCCCCTGAGCGGTTGCCAGGGCGTCGGCTGTTACGGCAGGAGATCGAGCATCTGGGGGCGAGCCTTCATTGCATGAATGACGAGTTCGTTGCCACTGTCGAAGACCAGAACAACCGTTTCCAAGAGGCGCCCCTGCCTGTCGAACCCGAGTCGGAGTTGACGCGCAGGCGAGTCGTCGTCGAGATCCTCGATCCACAGTGCCCGGCCGGCGGCCCGGATGGCGTCCTCGGGATCGATGCCGTGCTTGAGTGCGGAGTCGTGAACCTTCACGCCGCGTACGCGGCGATCGCTTCACGGATCAGGTCTGAGCGCGACTTGTGCTCCCGTGCAGCACGGGCATCGAGAACGGCGAGTTCCTCCGCTGTGAGACGTAGAGCGACTACCTGCGCGGGCTCCGCTCCGCGCCCAGGTCGCCCACGTCCTCGCCGCTTGAGTGCGTCGATGTCGTACCCGGCTTCAGCTTCCGCCGCCCAGGCCGAGATCTGCTCCTCGGTAACCGGAACGCCGTTGATCGTCTCTTCACCACCCATACCAAAATCGTATTACGAAAAAGACGGCTCGTCTACGGGCCGATGGGCGCCCGCTGGCGGATCCCTTGCGGACACTGGAGCAACGACCGCGAGGCTCCCCGGCGACGACAACGAGCGACACACAGTGACCACGGAACACCGCCGCAAAGCGCCGAACTCCACACCCAGTGCCGGCTGAACCTCAGCCCCGGCCCGGCTGGTCGTGCGCGGCGATGTCGCGGTCGAGCTCGTCCTCGATGAGCAGGTCGCGGCGCACGTGGTCGCTGCGGTAGGCGGCGCGCCCCAGCATGTGCGCGGTCATCGGCTGGGTGAGCAGCTGGAACGTCATGATGAGCACGACCGTGGTGACCACGCCCCACGTCGGCACCTGCACGACGATCGCGACGAGCACCGCGGCGAGCCCGAGCACCTGCGGCTTCGTCGCGGCGTGCAGTCGCGTGAGCACATCAGGGAAGCGCACGATGCCGATGCCCGCGGCCATCGACAGGAACCCGCTCACCACGATGAGCAGGCCGACGGCGATCTCGGCGGCGCTCATCGCGGACCTCCGGCGTGAGCAGGGCGGGTCGTGGGGGCGATCTCGGCGGCGCTCATCGCGGACCTCCGGCGTGAGCAGGGCGGGTCGTGGGGGGCGATCTCGGCGGCGCTCATGAGGCGTCCTGCTTTCCCATGTAGCGCGCGATGGAGATCGAGCCGACGACGGCGAACATCGCGAGCACGAGCAGCACCACGAGCGTGTCGGTGTGCTTGTTGACGGCCATCTCGGCACCGAGCGCGCAGATCGCGATCGCGAGCAGCACGTCGGTGGCGAGGGCGCGGTCGAGGATCGACGGGCCCTTGATGATGCGCACCACCGCGGTGATCGCGCCGATGCCGAACATGATGCCCGCGACGATGCTCGCGAGCGTGAGGAAACTCATCTCTCCTCCTTCGAACGGGTGTCCTTCTCGACGACGGTGTTCGAGCGGATGTCGCCGGTCGCCGCGGCCCGGGCCTGCGCCCGGCGCTCCCGGCGTGCGGCGCGCACGGATGCGGCCTGCGCGT
The DNA here is from genome assembly GCF_001660485.1 of Agromyces aureus. Lineage (GTDB taxonomy): Bacteria > Actinomycetota > Actinomycetes > Actinomycetales > Microbacteriaceae > Agromyces > Agromyces aureus. The sequence continues at coordinate 3,837,833 of NZ_CP013979.1, read as the reverse complement.
GCGTGCCGATCGCGAGCACGATGCGCTCCTCGGTGCCGAGCACTTCGCGGTGGGTGCGCTCGAGGTCGGCGGCGGTGCGCGTGCCGAGGGCGTGCAGGTAGAGCAGGCCGCGCTCGCGGTCGATGTCGACGACGACCGTGCCGGGCACGACCGAGATGGCCTCGGCGGTGAGGGTGGTCACCAGGTCGGAGCGGGTGAGCAACTGCACGGCGATGATCGCGTTCATCGGCTTCCACCAGGGGTTGATCGAGAACCACGCGACCTGGAGTGAGGCGACGACCACGTCGAACATCATGCGGAGTCCGAGCAGCAGGCCGCGCCACGGGTTGAACCGTCCGCTGAGCAGCACGGGCGGCAGGTAGAGGGTGCGGGTCACGAGCACCGCGAGCACGATGCCCGACACGATCGTGAGCAGGTCGATGTGATCCCACAGGAAGCACCAGAGCGCGACGAGCGCGACGAGCAGCGGCAGTTGGCGCCACACGCTCCACCACCGGTTGACCGTGGGGACCGAATCCGTCGACGTGCCGGTCGTCATTGCACACCTCCCGGGAACACGATCGAGACGTAGACCGACGGGTCGATGAGATTCTCGGCCGCGCGGTCGGCCAGCCCGAAGATGGGGCCTGCGAACACCGTCAGCAGCACCGTGACGACCACGAGCACGGTCGTCGCGGCCACCATGAGTCGCGGCGTGGTCTTCGTCGCGGTGACCGTGGCGCCCTCGGGGGCCTCTTGCACCGATCCGAGCAGCACCGACTCGTAGCCGTCGAGCTCGTCGCGTCCGCGCCAGAACGCCATGTTCCAGAACCGCGTCAGGGCGTACAGCGTGATGAGCGAGGTGATCGCGCCGGCGGCGATCACGACCCACACGAGCCAGGCCGTGCCGGGGTCGGCCGCGGCCTGCTCGCCGCCCGCGAGGAACAGGCCGGTCTTGCCGAGGAATCCCGAGAACGGCGGGATGCCGCCGAGGTTCAGCGCCGGGATGAAGAACAGGATCGCGAGGAACGGCGAGGCCTTCAGCAGGCCCGCGAGCCGGTTGATCGAGGTCGCCCCGCCGATGCGTTCGATGAGTCCGGTCGTGAGGAACAGCGTCGTCTGCACCGTGATGTGGTGCACCACGTAGTAGATCGTGGCGGCCATGCCGAGCTGGGTGCCGAGCGCGATGCCGAAGATCATGTAGCCGATGTGGCTCACGAGCGTGAACGAGAGCAGTCGCTTGATGTCGGCCTGCGTGAGCGCACCCAGGATGCCGATGACCATCGTGAGCCCGCCGATGACCATGAGCAGCAACGAGAGGTCCTGCTCCGAGAAGATCACGGTCTCGGTGCGGATGATCGCGTAGACGCCGACCTTCGTGAGCAGGCCCGCGAACACCGCCGTGACCGGCGCGGGCGCGGTCGGGTACGAGTCGGGCAGCCAGAACGACAGCGGGAACACGGCCGCCTTGATGCCGAAGGCGATGAGCAGCAGCAGGTGCAGGATGAGCTGCACGTTGTCGGGCAGCTCCGCGATGCGCACCGAGAGCTGCGCGATGTTGGCCGTGCCCGTGGCGCCGTAGATGAGCGCGATCGCACTGAGGAAGAAGAGCGACGACACGAGGCTCACGATGATGTACGTGACACCCGCGCGGATGCGCTCGCCCGTGCCGCCGAGCGTGAGCAGCACGTAGCTCGCCGAGAGCAGGATCTCGAACCCCACGTAGAGGTTGAACAGGTCGCCCGCGATGAACGCGTTGAACACGCCCGCCGAGAGGATCAGGTAGCTCGGGTGGAAGATCGAGACCGGGGTCTCGCGGTGGCGGTCGGCCACGCCCTGCCCGACCGCGTACACGAGCACCACGAGCAGCACGATCGCCGACACGAGCAGCATGATCGCCGAGAGCCGGTCGACGACGAGCACGATGCCGAAGGGCGCCGGCCAGGCTCCGACGTTCACCGCGATCGGCTCGCCCGCGTCGACCACGGCGAGCAGCACCGAGGCGATGACCACGACGGCGGCGAGGACGGCCGTGCTGACCAGCATCTGCGCGCGACGGTGACGCCCGAGGATCAGGGCGGAAGCCGCGCCCAGCAGGGGCAGCAGCACCACGAGGGGCACGAGCGCGGCGGTCATCGGTCGGCCTCCCGATCGGTGCGGTCGTCGCGTCCGGCTTCGGCGCGGTCACGGGCGGATGCCTCGAACTCGAGGTCCTCGTCGGGCTCCTCGTCGCTGGCCTCGATGAGCTCCTGGATCGCCGCGTCGTCGGCGGCGGAGATGCGGATGAGGTCGGCCGTCTCTTCGGCGTCGTGCAGGTCCTCCTCCTCGTCGTCGATGAGGTCGCCCTTGGCGCCGAGCTGGGCCAGCCACCACGAGCGGTAGATGAGGGCGAGCATGAAGGCCGTGATGCCGAGGTTGATCACGATCGCGGTGAGCACGAACGCCTGCGGCAGCGGGTCGGAGATCTCGTCGGGGTCGACGCCCTCGCCGAGGATGGGGGCCAGCCCGGGCGCGCCGCTCATGAGGTAGATGAGCACGTTGACGGCGTTGCCGACGAGCAGGAACCCGATGAGCACGCGAGTGAGGCTGCGTTCGAGCATGATCGAGATGCCGGCGCCGAACATCACGGCCATGAGCACCACGAGGGTGAGTGAGCCGGTCATGCGCGGGCCCCCTCGGTCGGAGCGGGCTCGGGGTCGTCGACGTCCTCGTCGGCGTGCTCCTGCTGCCGGTCGACCTCGCCGCCGAGCGAGCGGAGGATGTCGAGCACGAGCCCGACGACGACGAGGTACACGCCGATGTCGAAGAGCGTCGAGGTGCCGATCGAGATCGTGCCGAGCACCGGCACCTCGGTCTCGAACCAGGCCGACTCGAGCGGCACGCCGCTGAAGAACAGCGAGGCGGTCGCGGTGCCGGCGGCGAGCAGCAGGCCCGTGCCGAGCAGGCGCCCCGCATCGACGGGCGCGGCCTCGCCGAGTTCGTAGCGCCCACCGGCGAGGTAGCGCGCCACGAGCGCGAGGCCGGCGAGGAGGCCGCCCGCGAACCCGCCGCCCGGCGCGTTGTGGCCGACGAAGAGGAGGAACACCGAGACGACGATCGCGGGGTGGAAGAGCAGGCGCACGAGCACCTCGATGAGGATCGAGCGGTTGCGCGGGGAGATCTTGCGGCCCGCGAGCAGCCACGTCTGCCTGGTCGAGGCGGCCTCGGCCGCGGCATCCGTCTCGCCGTCGGTGTTCTCGAGGCTCGTGCGAGGGGCGCGGATGCTCGACGCGGGTTCGGGCAGCGGGCGCATGCGGTCGCGCCGATCGAGGCCCAGGTCGCCGTCGTCGAGGCGGGGCGCCCCGCCCGTGCGGCCCGAGACGAAGATGAGGCTCGCGACGCCCGTCGCGACCGCCACGAGCACCGAGATCTCGCCGAGGGTGTCCCACGCGCGGATGTCGACGAGCATCACGTTCACGATGTTCTTGCCGTGGGCCTCGAGCGCGAGTGCCGGCAGGCCGCCCGCGATGGTCGGCTCGATGCGGGCGCCGAGCGCGACGAGTCCGATCACGCCCATCACGATGCCCGCCAGACCGCCGATGACGCCGCGTGCGAGCTTGTGCACCGGAGGGTTGCGCTGGGCGATCTGCTTGGGCAGCCGGCGCAGCACGAGCACGAACACGACGATGACGATGGTCTCGACGAGCGCCTGCGTGAGGGCGAGGTCGGGGGCGCCCGACATGCCGAACAGCAGCACGAGCCCGTAGCCGGTGACGCTCACGAGCAGCACCGCGGCCATGCGCTGGCGGACCATGACGGCCGCGATCGCCGCGACGCACATCACGAACGCGATGAACGGCTGCGAGGTGAAGTCCCAGAGGCGGATCTCGGCCGGCCAGTCGGAGTTCAGGATCGTCGCCGTGCCGAGGCCGCCGATGAACACCGCGATGATGATCGTGAGGTAACCGGGCAGGCCGCGCGACTGGATCGCGGTCGTCACGGCCGCGGCCGTGCGGTCGACCACCGACACGATTCCGAGGTAGCCGCGGCTCGAGTCGACCATGGGCACGACGGCCGCCTGCAGGCGAGCGACCTCGCGACGACCCCACACGAGCAGCCCGCCGACGGCGAAGATGCCGAGCGAGATGAACAGCGCGGGCTCGAAGCCGTGCCACAGGGCGAGGTGCGTGTCCTGTGCGCCCGGCAGTTCGTCGGCGTAGGCCGTGAGCAGGGGCTCGATGAACCCGATCGCGAACGCGGCGACGAGGCTGCCGACGGCGAGCACCGCCGGGGCGATCGAGATCGCGGCGCCCGGCGCGTGCAACGGCGTCGGTGTCACGTCGGGCTTCGTCGAGAAGGCGCCCCAGAGGAAGCGCGCGGTGTAGGCGAAGGTCAGCACCGAGCCCGCGACCACGCCGACCAGCGCGATCCACGCCCAGGTCGCGACCGAGCCGCCCTCGGCGGTCGCGTCGATGAAGGCGGTGAGCACGCCCTCCTTCGCCACGAACCCGAGCAGGGGAGGAATGCCGGCCATCGACGCGGCGGCGAGGGTCGCGATCACGGTGACCACCGGCATCCGTCGCCCGAGGCCCGACAGCTTGCGCCAGTCGCGCGTGCCGGCCGAGTGGTCGATGATGCCGACCGTGAGGAACAGGGTCGCCTTGAACATGGCGTGCGCGAGCAGCAGGGCGATGCCCGCGAGGGCCGCGTCGCGCGTGCCGAAGCCCGTGACGATCACGAGGAAGCCGAGCTGGCTCACGGTGCCGTAGGCCAGCAGCAGCTTGAGGTCGTACTGACGCAGGGCGCGCCAGCCGCCGACGAGCATCGTGAGCACGCCGAGCGCGATGACGATCGGATGCCACACCTCGAGGTCGGCGTACCCGGGCGCCAGGCGGGCCACGAGGTAGACACCCGCCTTGACCATCGCCGCCGCGTGCAGGTAGGCGCTGACCGGGGTCGGGGCCGCCATCGCCGCCGGGAGCCAGAAGTGGAACGGCACGAGCGCGCTCTTCGAGATCGCGCCCACGAGCACGAGGGCGATGCCCCACTCGGCCGCAGCGCCCGTGACGGGGTGCGCGATGAGCTCGGAGAGCGACGTCGTGCCGCCCTCGACGGCGAGCAGCACGAGCCCGACGAGCATCGCGAGGCCGCCGAACGTCGTGACCGTGAGCGCCTGCAGCGCCGCACCACGGCTCTCTTTGCGGCCCGTGTAGTGGCCGATGAGGAGGTACGAGAGCACGCTCGTGGCCTCCCAGAACGTGAACAGCACGAACACGTCGTCGGAGGTGACGAGGCCCAGCATGACGCCCGCGAAGGCGAGCAGCAGCGCGGCGAAGCGGCCGAGCGCGGGCTCGTCGTCGGCGAAGTACCAGGTGCAGTAGAGCAGCACGAGCGCGCCGATGCCCGTGACCACGAGCGAGAGGATCAGCGCGAGCGCGTCCATGCGGAAGCTCAGCGCGATGTCGAGCTCGGGGATCCACGAGACCGACTCGACCACGGGCGTGCCCGCGAGCACGCCCGGCAGCCAGGTCAGCAGCACGACGAAGATCGCGGCCGGAACCAGGGCGATGAGCGGGAAGACCCGTCGGCCGAGGCGCTTCGTGAGCCACGGTGTGAGAACCGAGGCCGCCGCGAAGATCGCGAGGCTGGTGATCATCCACCCTCCTCGTGCGTCAGCTTCAGTAACAGTCCGTCCGGACAGTTTACCGGGGGCGAGGGCGCGGTCCGCCCCGCATCGCGAAGACATGACCGGCGAGGGATGCCGCGGGAAGCCGGATGGCGCAGGATGGACGGATGCCGATCCTCATCACCGTCGACGAACTCGCCTCGCGTCTGGCTGCGCGCCCCGACGCGCGCCCCGCCGCGCACCCCGACTCGCGCGTCGACGCGGCCGCGACCGATGCGCGCACGGTCGTGCTGGACGTGCGCTGGACCCTCGCGCAGCCCGACGGAAGCGGGGCATACCGGGCCGGGCATATTCCGGGAGCCGTGTACGTCGACCTCGACACCGAGCTGGCCGACCACGACGTGGTCGGCGCCGGCCGCCACCCGCTCCCCTCCGAATCGACGCTCACGGCGGCCATGCGCCGCTGGGGTCTGCGCGACGGCGACACCGTGGTCGTGGTCGACGACCTCGGCAACCAGTCGGCCGCGCGCGCGTGGTGGCTGCTGCGGTACGCCGGCTTCGCCGACGTTCGCCTGCTCGACGGGGCGCTCGGCGCCTGGCGCGCGGCGGGGCATCCGCTCGACACCGACGACGTCGTGCCCGAACCCGGCGATGCGACCGCCCGCTACGGCGGCATGCCGGTGCTCGACATCGATCAGGCCGCCGCACTCCCGGGCCACGGCGTGCTGCTCGACGTGCGCGCGGCCGAGCGCTACCGCGGCGAGGTCGAGCCCGTCGACCCCCGGGCGGGACACATCCCGGGCGCGCGCTCGGCGCCGACCGCGACCACGCTCGACGCCGACGGGCGGTTCCTGCCGGCCGAGGTGCTGCGTGCGCAGTACGCCGAGCTCGGCGCGGTGCCGGGCGCCGACGTCGCGACCTACTGCGGATCCGGCGTCACGGGAGCGCACGCGGTCGCCGCGCTCGCGATCGCCGGCGTCGACGCCGCACTCTTCCCCGGATCCTGGAGCCAGTGGTCGAATGACGCCTCGCGGCCCGCGGCGACGGGCGGCGAACCGGGCTGACACCGCGGGCGCGAGGCGTCAGCGCGGCGGGTTCGCGTTCGCGTTCGCGTTCGCGTTCGAGTTCGCGTTCGCGGGCGCCGAGGCCGGCACGTGCCCCACGCCGATGAGCGTCGAGACGTCGACTCGGGTGATCTTGCGCTCGGCCAGGATCTCGTGGAACCGAGCGGCGACGGCGTCGCGCGCCTCGTCGTCGAGGTCGGCGATGAGGCGCGCCCGCGACATGCCGACGACGAGCTTCCAGGCCAGATCGTCGTCGAGGTCGAGGTGCCGCGGCACGAGTTCGCTCCGGGTGTGCTCCAGGCCCAGCGCGCCCAGCCACTGGCCGAGCGCGCCCGGCGTCTCGGGCAGCTCGGGCCGTGACCGGTCACGGTAGTCGGCGACCGCCGCGGCTCCGATGTCTCCGCCCTCGGACTCGACGGCGTCGCACAGCGCCTTCGTGAACTCGCGCAGGGCGGTCGGCGCCCAGAGGGTCACGGCGAACCGCCCGCCCGGCTTGGCGCGTTCGACGAGACGCTGCGCACCGGCATCCGCATCGGGGAAGAAGAACACCCCGAGCACGCACTGCACGAGGTCGTACCCGGTCGGCTCCCACTCGAGCACGTCGGCGGCGTGCAGGCGCAACTGCGGCAGCTGGCCCGCCTCACGTTCGACCCGTTCGCGCGCGAGCTCGATCATCGTCTCCGACAGGTCGACCGCATCGACGACCCCCGTCGGCCCCACGAGCTCGGCCGTGGCCAGTGCCGAGGCGCCGTTGCCGCAGCACGCGTCGAGCACGAGTTCGCCGAACTGCGGTGCGGATCGCAGCACGGTCGCCATCGAGATCGGATCCCACACCACCGGATCGAGCTCCGTGAACGCCGAGGCATGCTCGACGAAATGCCGGACGGTACCCCGAACGTCAGACTGTTCCCCCATGTGCCCATTCTGCTGCTGATCGGCTCGGATGTCTGGAATTCAGGCAATCGAAAGCCCGAACGTGCAGACTGGACTCTTCCGCCTTTCCGATCGAATCGAGAAGACCCCCTCATGAATCGTGCCCTGCGCCGTGCCGCGCCCGCCGCGCTCGCCACAGCAGCCGCCGTCCTGCTCCTCGCCGGATGCGCCGGCAGCGCCGACCCGAAGGCGACCGACACCCCGTCCGCCGCCGACTGCATGGACCTCCCGTCCGGCGCCCTGAGCGACGGCGTCAAGGTCGAGGGCGACTTCGGCGCCGTGCCGACCGTCACCTTCGACACCCCGCTCGAAGCCGAGGAGCTGCAGCGCACGATCGCGATCGAGGGCGACGGCGACGTCACCGCGACCGGCGACAGCGTGAACGCCGTCGTCAGCGCGTTCGCCGGCAACTCGGGAACCCAGCTCTTCTCGCAGCCCGCCACCATCGAGGCCGGCGGCGAGGGCGTCTACGAGGCGTTCCTCGCGGGCATCGACTGCGTGCCCACGGGGTCGCGCACCGTCACCGTCGCTCCCGCATCGGCCCTCTACGACGGCGCCGGCAACGAGAACGTCGGACTCGCCGCGGGCGAGAGCGTCGTCATCGTCGTCGACGTGCAGGAGCCGCTCGAGGCCAAGGAGTGGACCGAGAACGTGCCCGAGGTGAAGTTCGGCGCCGAGGGCGAGGCCCCCACGGTCACGCTGCCCGACACCGCGCCGCCGACCGACTACCAGCTCAAGGTGCTCGAAGAGGGCGACGGCGACGTCGTCGCCACCGGTGACACCGTGACCCTCAACTACCAGGGCACCAGCTGGGACACCGGCGAGGTCTTCGACCAGAGCTACGGCGGCGACCCCGCGCAGTTCTCCACCGACCAGGTGATCCAGGGCTTCGGTGCTGCGCTCGTCGGCCAGAAGGTCGGCACGAAGCTCATCGTGTCGATCCCGCCCGTCTACGCGTACGGCACCGACCCGGCCGCGGCCGACCTCGGCGGGCAGACGCTCGTGTTCCTGGTCGAGATCCTCGACACGAAGCCGGCGGCGTAGCAACCCGCCATCCGTCAGCCGGCATCCGGCATGCGAACGGGCCGCAGCGATCACTCGCTGCGGCCCGTTCCGCGTCTGCGGCCGACTCCCCGGCAGGTGGCGGATGTCTCAGGCGGCCGGTGCGGGAGACGCCGGCGCACCGGCATCCGCCTGCGCCGCGGCATCCGTCGCCCTGATGCGCCGAACCGGGCGCTGCAGGCCGCGTGCGACGCCCGTGCGTTCGAGGCGGCGGGCGATGAGCAGGCCGAGCCACACGCCGGCGAGGTTCGACAGCACCGACAGCGTCGGGTAGGCGATCTGCGCCCAGAGCGGGAACGTGTCGACGCCGAGGAACGGCATCGAGTAGAGCGCGTACGGGAGCGCGAAAGCGCCGGCGCCGACGTAGAAGATCCACGGGCGGAACGACCGGTAGAGGCCGAGCGCGAGCGGGATCTCGACCATCGCGCCGATCATGAGGCACGTGAGGATCGCCGACGGGCCCTGCGGCGTGAGCACCGCGTTGATGAGACCAGCGATGAGCGAGGTGAGCAGGCCGACGCCGGGCTGGCGCAGCAGCGCGAGCGCGATGACGAACGGGACGCTCCAGATGCCGGCGAACGCCGCATACAGCAGCGGGATCGCGGGCGCGACCGTGGTCGAGAGCACGAACGCCGGGATGAGTACGAGGCCCGCGGCGGCGCCGATCGCGGCGCAGGTCAGCAGCAGCCGAGTGGGCGTCTTCATGCGGGTCGGCCTGGTCGGGCGGGTCGGGCGGGTCGACGGCGTCGTGTTCGCGGGCACGGCTCAGGCTCCGATCAGCTGGGAGGTCTCGACCGCGGGCGCGCCCTTCGGCAGGCGCCAGTACCCGCAGAAGCTCACGTCGGTCTTCGCCCAGCCGCGCTCGTTCACGAGCAGACGACGGATGCCGGTGGCGAGCCCCGATTCGCCGACCGCGTAGGCGTGGGCCACGACGTCGGCGGGCAGTTCGAGCGTGGCCGCCGCTGCGTACGCGCCCGCACCCGGGCGGTCGTCATGGTCGCGCACGACCCAGTGCACGACGACGTTCGCCGGGGTCGGGAAGGCCTGCGCATCGTCGGCGTGCGGGATCTCGACGATCGCGACGCCGCTCGCGTCGACGGGCAGCGAGGCGCAGATGCCGGCGACCGCGGGCAGGCCGGTCTCGTCGGCGACGAGCAGGAACCACGCGGCCGTCTCGGGGGCGTCGAAGCCGTAGCCCTCGTCGAGGATGCCGACGCGGTCGCCGGCCTTGCACGAGTCGGCCCACGACGCCGCGACGCCCTCGAGCCCGCCCGTCTCGGGGCTCTCGTGCAGCACGAAGTCGATGTCGAGCTCGGCGCCGCGCTCGGCCGTCGCCGGGCGGAACTCGCGCACGGTGTAGTTGCGCATCACCGGCCGGACGGCTTTCGGCGTGCGCAGCAGCTGCGCGTAGCCGAGGTAGCCGTCGCGATCGGGCAGTCGCACCTCGTCGGCGCCCTCGGGCGGAAGGAACAGGCGGAACCACTGGTCGAACCCGCGCGGCGTGAACCGGTCGATCTCGCCGCCGCCCACGGTGATGCGCGCGAACGACGGGCTCACGCGCGTCGTCGCGAGCACCTCGAGCTCGATCGGGGTGGTGCGCTCGGTCTTCACCTGGCGGCTATGCGTCTTGGCCATCGGGGAACCTCTCGGATTCGGGGGTCGTGGGAGTGCGGGTGGTCTGAGGGGGTGGCAGGGCGGTCACAGTCCGACCTCCGTGCGGTCGGCGGTGACGCCGCCGAGTCCGGCCTGCAGCGCCCACCAGTAGATGGCGGCCGAGACCACCCAGAACGCGAGCACGAAGACCGTGTCGCGCACGCGCCAAAGGCTGATGGTGCGCTCGGTGCGCGTCGGGTGGGCTCCGAACGCGCGGGCGTCCATCGCGAGGGCGACGCGCTCGGCATGGCGGATGGCGCTCGCGAGCAGCGGGATCGCCGTGCCGATCGTGCGGCGGACGGCCGCGATCGGCCCGCGACCGGCATCCGTTCCCCGCACGCGATGCGCGGCGCGGATGACCTCGAGCTCGTGCCCGAAGCGCGGCACGAACCGCAGCGCCGCGAGGGCCGTGTAGCCGATGCGGTAGGGCACGCGCAGGTTCTGAACGAGCGCGCGCACGAGCTCGGGCCCGCTCGTGGTCAGTCCCGCGATGAGCGAGAGCATGAGCAGCGCGGCGATGCGCAGCGCGGTCGCGAGGCCCACGAGGTACGCCGCGAGCGTGAAGCTCCAGTCGCCGATCGAGAAGAGGACGACGGATGCCGCGGCGCCCCCGCCGGGGATGCGATCCGGGTCGACCCACAGCCCGAAGCTGACCCCCAGCACGAGGATCACGACCGGCACGCCGAGCAGCAGCACCGCCAGCGCACGGCCCGACAGCCGGGCGCCGATCACGAGCAGCGCGAGGGCCAGCACGATGAATGCGATCGGGATCGCGAGGCCGCGCGTGAAGATCAGCGCGAGCATCACGGGCAGCGGCGCCGCGAACTTCGCGAGCGGGTTGAGGTGGTGCAGGAAGCGGATGCCGGGGGCCGGCGCCTGCTCGGCGTACGGGTCGATGACGCGGTGAGCGGGCACTGCGGGCTGGGGCTGAGGCGCGGCGGGCACCACGCCCGTGGTCGTGTCGGAGGGTGCCGGTGCGTTCGGGGGTGCCGCCGCGTGCGGCGCCTGCGCGGGCGCCTCGGGCGTCAGGTCGGGCGTGACGGCGCTCATGCGGCGGCCTGCCGGGCAACGGGCAGCTGCGACATCCGGGTCACCGCATGCCATTCGGGGTGCGACGCGAGGCCGCGGGTCGCTCGAGCGAGGGGCGGATGCCGCAGCCCGGCCGCCTCGATCAGCGGACCCGCGAGCACCTCGGCCGTCGTACCCACGCCGAGCAGTCGGCCGTCGCGCATGACCGCGACGTGCGTGGCGTGGTCGGCGACGAGCTGCAGGTCGTGCGTGACGACGAGCACGGTCGTGCCCTCGGCGTTGAGCCCGCTGAGGATGTCGAGCAGCTCGGAGGCGCGGGCGCGATCCTGTCCGAAGGTCGGCTCGTCGAGCGCGAGCACCGGCGCGCCGGCGACGAGCGCGGTGCCCACCGAGAGGCGGCGCTTCTGCCCGCCCGAGAGCAGGAACGGGTGCCGGTCGCGATGCTCGGTCAGGTCGAAGCGGGCGAGCATGCGGTCGACCTCTGCGCGGCGGGTCTCGTCATCGGCCCCCTGCACGCGCAGCCCGAGCTCGAGCTCCTCGGCCACGGTGTGCGCGACGAACTGGTGCTCGGGGTTCTGGAACACGAAGCCGATCTGTCGTGCGCGGGTGCGCGCGTCGGCCCGAGACGGGTCGATGCCGAGCACGTCGACGCTGCCCTTCGGCGAGGCGATGACGCCCGCGATGGCCTGCAGCAGCGTGGTCTTGCCCGCGCCGTTCGTGCCGACGATCGCGAGGAAGTCGCCGGATGCCACGTCGAGGTCGACCCCGTCGACGACGACCGGTCCTCGGCGACCGCCGCGTCGCACCGAGCAGTCGCGCACGGTGATGGCGGGGGAGGCGTCGGAGGAGGCTGAGGCGGCGTCAGCGGTTGCGGCGTCGGGCGGACCGTCGAGGCGCGGCGACGGCAGCACGTCGACGGCGTCGAGCGCGGCGGCGAGCTCGGACGGGCTGAGCGGCAGCGGGTCGAGCACGACCCCGGCGTCCCGCAGGTGCAGCGCCGCGAGCGTCGACACGGGCAGCCACACGCCGAGCCGGAGGAGCTGCTCGGTGCGGTTCTGCAGGACGTCGCGCGCGGGGCCGTCGATCACGAGTCGGCCGTCGGCGTCGAGCACGATCACCCGGTCGACGATGTCGACGGCGGCGTCGAGGTTGTGCTCGACGAGCACGATGGCGTGGTCGCGCTCGCTCGCGAGATCGCGGAGCACCGCGTAGACCTCGTCGATGCCGGCCGGGTCGAGGTTCGCGGTCGGCTCGTCGAGCACGAGCACGGGGGCGGCGAGGGCCAGCGCGCAGGCGATCGCGAGGCGCTGGCGGCCTCCGCCCGAGAGCACGTCGGGGTTGTCGGTGCGGCGCTCCCAGAGTCCGACGAGCTTGAGTGCGCGTTCGGCGCGTTCGAGCACCTCGCCGGCCGCCAGGAGCTGGTTCTCGGGGCCGAAGCAGACCTCGTCGAGCAGCGTGCCGGTCACGACCTGCGCGTCGGGGTCCTGGAAGACCATGGCGACGTGCTCGCTGAGCTCCGCGACGGTGTGCTCGGCGCTGTCGAGGCCGGCGACGCGCACCGTGCCGTCGAGCGTGGCGGGCACGGCGTGCGGGATGAGCCCGTCGAGCGCGAGCGCGAGCGTCGACTTGCCGCACCCGGATGGCCCGAGCAGCAGCACGACCTCGCCCGGACGCACCTCGAACGAGACCTCGGCCGGTGTCGCACGCGCCGACTCGTCGTGGCGGATGCTCACGGCATCGAGGCTGATGAGGGGTGCGGCGGTCACGTGGGTCCCGAGGGTCGGCCGCAGCATGGCCGGAGCGGCAGGTGGAGGGGGCTCGCCGAGCGATCGGCTTAGGACAGCCTAACCTTTGGTGTCGGATGCCGCGACACCCCGTCGTGCGGACCGGCCGGCCGGTGGCCGCTCGGCGTTACTCGGTCGGCGTGCCCGCCGGCCTCCGCGATGCGTGCGCGAGCACGGCCGCCTCGAGCTCGGCCTCGATGAGGTCGAACGTGTCGTACCCGGCGATCGCGTCGGCCAGGGCCTGCGCGCGGTCCGTGAATCCGCGGTCGGCGAGAACACGGTCGACGGCCTTGCGCACGGCGTCCGCCGTCGGCGTGCCCGTGCGGAGGTTCACCCCGGCGCCCGACCACTCGACGCGCATCGACACCTCGGGCTTGTCCTCGGTGTCGCCCGCGGCGACGATCGGCACGCCATGGCTCAGCGCGAACTGGGTACCGCCGTACCCGGCGTTCGTGACGAACACATCGGTCTTCGGCATGAGCAGGTCGTAGGGCAGGAACTCAGCGGCGCGCGCGTTGGCCGGCAGCTCGCCGAGCTCGGCCACCGGGCGCCCGCCGGTCGAGACGACCACGAGCACGTTCCGGTCGGCGAGGGCGTCCACGGTCGGGCGGATGAGCCGGTCGAGGTCTTGGTTGTCGATCGTGCCCTGCGTCACGTGCACGACGGGGCGGGCGCCGTCGAGCTCGGGCCACCACTCGGGCAGCGGGCCCGTCGCCGGAGCCGGCGGCAGCACGGTGCCGACGAAGCGCACGGTCGGCGTGAGGTCGCGGCGCGGCGGCTCGAAGTCGGCGGGGCCGAGTTGCAGGAACCGCTCGTGCAGTCGGGACAGGTCGAGCACGAACGACGGCAGGCTCGGGCGTCCGAGCGAATGCATCACGTCGTTCGCGAGCTTCTGGGTCGCGCGGAACACGACGCGCTGCACGAGCACGTTCAGCACCCGGTTGCGAACCCGGCCGGCCGCACCGGGCGCGGGCAGGAGCCCGAGGCCGTAGGGCGCGACATCCACGCTGGACTGGCTGAACGGGAGCACGCCGACGGCGATCACCGGCGGCTGCGTGCCGCCCGAGCGCCGCCCGTCGAGCAGCAGTGGCAGCACGCCCGCGAACGCCGCCTCGACGACGATCGCGTCGGGCGAGACCTCGTCGATCGCGGCCTCGACCGCGGCGAACTGGTCGGGCACGGTCTTCACGAAGATCGTCTGCACGTCGTACTGCAACTTGGCGATGCCCCGGTACCGGTCGCGGTCGGGCAGCTGCCGCTGCATCTCGCGGTCGTCGTAGTCGGCGAGGCCGCCGAGTGCGCGGTGGGTCGCGCCGACCGCCTCGACCGCATCGCGGAAGCGCGAACCGGTCAGCACGGTGACGCGGTGGCCGCGCGACACGAGGTCGCCGGCGATGGCCACGATCGGGGCGACGTGTCCCTGGATCGGGTTGGAGCAGAGCAGGTAGTTCGACATGCGGATCTCTTCGACGGAGGCGGCGAACCGGGCGGACGCACCGGCCGCATGCCGCTGAACACGCGGCACGAGGGGCGACGCTAGCCACGTGCGGATGCCGCTCGCCACCGATTTCCCACGATCTCGGTGCTGGCACCCGGGCGAATCAGGGCAGGCACTGAGAAACCGTGCGCGTGGCCGGCATCGGAGGCCCGCATCCGTGGCCGACCGACGCCGCCCGCGTCCGGGAATGCGACGCCGATCTGCGGTGTTGTACCAATGTCCGGGTGCGGAAGACCCCGCGCCGGAGGGAGGACAACGTGGGAATCAGTTACGTCGAGTTCGAAGACGAAGCCGGGGTCCTGCGTCGCTACCGCAAGCACGCGAACGGCCGTGGCCTCGTCTCGACGACGGCGAAGGTCGACCCGAGCGCCTTCGTCGACCCGACGGCGTACGTCGACCCCGGAGCCGAGGTGCAGCGCGGAGCGCGCATCGAGCACGGCGGATGGGTCGAGGCCGGAGCGATCGTCGCCGAGCGTGCGGTCGTGGGCGTGAGCGCCCGCGTCGGACAGCGCGCGGTCGTCGGTCGCAGTGCCGTCGTGGGCCCCTTCGCCCAGGTCGGCAAGGAGGCCAGGGTGCAGAACGCGGCCAGGGTTCCTCGCGAGTACGTCGTCGAGGCCGGATCCGAGTACGGCGCCACCGGCGACGACCTGCGGCGCCTCGGCCTCGCGGCCTGAGCACGCTCACCCCGCAGTCAGGCTCACCCCGCCGTAAACAGAACGCCCGCACGACTCACGTCGTGCGGGCGTCGTCACGTGCGCGGGCGCACATGCCGATCGAGACGCCGCCCTCCTCGACCGGCGGGCGCGGCTACTCGATCGGCGGCAGCACCTGCTCGGCCAGCAGCGCGAGGGTCTGCTCGCGGCCGGGTGCGGCATCCGTCGCCTCGGTCGCGTACGAGCCCGCGATGGGCGAGATCATGATCTCGTCGATGCCGTGGCGGGTCGCGAGGGTGCGCAGTTCGGATGCCGCGGCCACCGGGTCGCCGATGATCCAGCGTCGCTCCATGCCGGCGATGACCTGGTCGACCGCCGAGTCGGCAGCCGCCGACTGCGCCTCCTCGACGGTCTCGAGCTCGCGCATCGGGCGGCCGGAGTGCAGGCGGGCCATGGCGCGCAGCTGCGGCAGGGCCCGGGCGCGGGCCTCGTCGAGCGTCGGGGCGACCGACGCGTTCGCCGTGAGGAACGTCTGGGGCGTCGGGTGCGCCTCGCTCGGCTGGTACTCGGTGCGGTACAGCTCGAGCGCGCGTTCGAGGCCCTCGCCCGAGAAGTGGTTGGCGAACACGTAGGGCAGCCCCAGCGAGGCGGCGAGCTTCGCCGAGTAGTCGCTCGACCCGAGCAGCCACACGAGCGGAACCCCGGCCGCCGCGGGCGTCGCCGTGATCGCGTACTCGCGTCCGCTCGTGAGGCGCAGCGTCGCGCCGTCGGGCGAGACGAGGCTCAGGATGTCGGCGATGTGATCGGGGAACCGGTCGACGTCGGCCGTCGGGCCCGAGATGCGCAGCAGCTGCGTGATGACGGGGTCGCTGCCCGGCGCACGGCCGAGGCCGAGGTCGATGCGGCCCGGTGCGATGGCCTCGAGCGCGGCGAACTGCTCGGCGACGACGAACGGCGCGTGGTTCGGCAGCATGACGCCGCCGGACCCGACGCGAATGCGCTCGGTCTGCGCGACGGTCGCGGCGATGAGCACGGGCGGCGTCGTCGAGGCGACCGAGCGCATGTTGTGGTGCTCGGCGAACCAGTAGCGGGTGTAGCCCAGGCGGTCGGCGAGCTTCGCGAGACCGACGGATGCCGCGACGGCCCCCGCACTGGTCTGGCCGCTCCGCACGGGAACGAGATCGAGCACGGACAGGCGCAGGGTTTCAGACATCGCCTGGTTCAACGAGCGGGTGAGCCTCGGTATTCCGGATGCCGCGGCATCCGGTGCGCCTCGGGATAACCCTGAGGAGATCGCAGGGGTTCCACTGGCGCGCGCCGCCGCCCGTCGCCGTTGTATGGGGTCTTGCGTTCGTGCGTGCCGATGGGAAGTCCCGCGGCCGTCCGCCTCACCGAGTGGGGCCAGGGCCCGCGGCGCGACCCCATCGAAAGGAACCACCAGTGAACACCCCCGTGTCCGGCGCCGCCTCGCGCGCCTCGGTGCCAGCGGAATCCGTCTCGTCGCTCGTCGACGTGTCGGGTCCGTCTTCCGCGCCGATCACCCCCGTCGTCGACCTCGCGTCGGCCCGCATCCGCCACGAGCTCTCGGGGCTCGCCGCCCGGCTCGACGGTCGCCTGAGCCTGCCCGGCGACCCCGGCTGGGACGCCGATCGGCTCGCCTGGAACCTCGCGGTCGACCAGCGCCCCGCCGCGGTCGTCGTGGCCGCGAGCACGTCCGACGCCGTCGAGACCGTGCGTGCCGCCGCGGCCGCCGGGCTCGGCGTCGCCGCCCAGTCCACCGGCCACAATGCCGCCCCGCTCGCCGCGCAGGCGGACTTCTCCGAGGTCGTGCTGCTGCGCATGCACGAGTTGCGCGACGTCGAGATCGACGTCGAGGCGCGTGTCGCGCGCATCGAACCCGGTGCGCAGTGGGGCGACGTGGTCGCCGCCGCGGCCCCGTACGGCCTGGCCGCGCTCGCCGGATCGTCGCACGACGTCGGCGTCATGGGCTACACCCTCGGCGGCGGCGTGAGCTGGCTCGCCCGCTCGCACGGGCTCGCCGCGAACCAGGTGCTCGCGGCCGAGATCGTGACCGCCGACGGCGTGCTGCGCCGGGTCGACGACGAGCACGACGCCGACCTGTTCTGGGCGATCCGCGGCGGCGGCGGCGACTTCGGCGTGGTGACCGCGCTCGAGTTCCGCCTCTTCCCGATCACCGAGGTCGTCGCGGGCATGATGCTCTGGCCGCTGGATGCCGCGGAGGACGTGCTGCAGACGTGGGCCGCCTGGACCGGCGGACTGCCCGACAGCGTCACCTCGACCGCACGCGTGCTGCGCCTGCCGCCGCTGCCCGAGCTGCCGCCGTTCCTCTCCGGACGTTCGCTCGTGATCGTCGAGGCCGTCTGCCAGGAGAGCCCCGAGCGCGCCGACGAACTGCTCGCGCCGCTCCGCGCGCTCTCGCCCGAGATCGACACCGTGCACCCGCAGCCGGTCGCCGACCTGCTGGCGCTGCACATGGACCCGCCGGAGCCGACGCCCGGGTACGGCGACGGCATGATGCTCTCCGAGCTCGCGCCCGCGACCGTGCGCGCGTTCCTCGACGCGGTCGGCCCCGGCGCCGACACCGCGCTGCTCGTGGCCGAGCTCCGCCACCTCGGCGGCGCGCTCGACCCCGATGCCGCGCTCGCCCTCACCGAGGAGCACGACGTGCCCGCCCCGGGTGTCGTCTCGGGCTTCGACGCGCAGTACCTCGTCTTCGCGACCGGCATCCCGATGCCGGGCATCGGCGACGGGCTTGTGGCCTCGCTCGGGCGGCTGTTCTCGCGCATCGAGCCGTGGCGCGCGCCGGTGGAGTACCTGAACTTCGCCGAGCACGCCCGGTCGGCCGAGCAGCTCTGGGGTGAGCGCGTGCACCGCCTGCGCGCGGTCAAGCTCGCGGTCGACCCCGCCGGATTGATCCGCTCGAACCACCCCGTGCGCCGCTGAGCGCATCCGTTCTGCGCGTCTCGAGCACGAGCACGCTGGTTGAGGAGCGCCGACGCGGAGCGGCGACGCGTCTCGAAACCACGTCGGGTTCGTCAGGGTCGGTTGGGGGGATTCCCCCAGTGACGCGCATCGCCCCGGGGAGTAACGTGTCGAGCCGGACGGGCCGGGGTGGACCGATCCGGGATACGGATCGGGGGCAGGATGAGCCGGCTCGGTGACAGACTCGCGACCTTCGGCGGGGCCCGACCCGACGTGCTCGACCTGGCACCCGGCCAGCGGCAGCGGTACCTCGCGATGGGCCTCGTGCTCATCGCGACGGCGGCCGTCTCGGCGGCCGCGGCCTCGTTCGCGCTCGCGATGGCCCTCACCGCGCCCATCTGGGTCGCCGTGCTCGTCGGCTTCTGCTGGGGCCTCGTGATCCTCGCGATCGATCGCATGCTCGTCGTCGGCATGCCCCGACAGCCCAAGGCCTCGGCGAACCTGCTGCTCGCGCTGCCGCGCGTGGCGCTCGCGCTCGTGATCGGCGTGGTCGTCGCGACCCCGCTCACCCTCCAGGTGTTCGAGCGCGAGATCGCCGCCGAGACCGAGGTCATGGTGCTCGAGGCGAAGCAGGCGTTCGAGGAACAGCTCGCCGCCGACCCCCGCTACGCCGAGATCCCGGCGCTGACCGAGAGCGTCGCGGCGCAGCGCGCGCTCCTCGCCGACGGCGGGCGGGCCGCGCTGGCCGGCGACGCCGACTACGTCGCCGCGCAGGCCGCGACCGCGGCGGCGCAGGCGGCCTACGACGAGGCGAACCGCGTCTGGCTCGCCGAGCTCGACGGCACCGGGGGCACCGGCATCGTCGGCGACGGTCCCATCACGCAGTCGAAGAAGCTCGATCGCGACGGCAAGCTCGCGGCCCTCGACGCCGCGAAGGCGGCAGAGGCCGAGGCGAAGGCCCAGGCCGAGGCGCGCATCGAGACCGGCTCGGTCGCGGCGATCGCGCAGGCCGAGCAGACCCTCGCGGCCGACAGCGCCGACCTCGAGCGCCTGACCGCGGCACGCGACCTCGAGGCGGCCCGATACGACGCGGCCGCCGATCAGAGCACCGGCATGCTCGCCCGCCTCGACGCGTTGTGGCGCATCGGCGAGCGCAACGGCGTGCTCGGGTTCGCGCACCTCATGATCGCCCTGCTGTTCGTGTGCATCGAGCTCATGCCCGTGCTCACCAAGACCCTGCAGAACCTGATGGCCCCGACCGCGTACGACGAGGTCGCCCGGATCACCGATGACACGATCGTCGCCGCCGAGCGCGAGCGCGCGGGCGAACGGCTGCGCGCCGCGCGCGACGAATCGGCGCCGAGGCTCGACGTCGCCGAGTACCGGGCCGGGCTCCGCCGCGAATCGGGCCGGCGCGTCGCCGACGCGTTCGTCGCCAAGCAGGAGGAGGCCGAACTCGCCGCCGTCGACGAGTGGGCCGAGCAGCGTGCGCCGTTCATCGCGGCACGCGCCGTGCGCGAGTGGGAGCGCGAGTCCGACGGGGCTCCGGTCACGACGGCGCCGTGACCCGGCCGCGCCGTGACCCGGCGGCGCCGACCATGCTCTGCCGAACCGGCTGAGCGTTCCCTGCTTGGGGGTGTCGCGCGCCCCCGCCACCTCCATAGGCTGGGGGTCTGCGACGTCGTCGTCGCATCGTTCCACGGGGGAGGAAACGCATGACGGTACATCACGAACTGCCCACCGGCGCCGATTTCGCAGCACTGGCCGGCCCGCACCATCCGGCCATCACGATCTACGCGTCGACCTCGCCGGTGGTGAACGAACGCGAACGGGCCGAGGTCTCGGTCAAGAGCGCGTTCGATCACGCGATCGACCAGGTCAAGCAGGGTGGCGCTCCGACATCCGAACTCGATGCACTCCGCCGCGAACGCGACGGCGTGCTGGGCGACTTCGTCCTCTGGGGCGGGCTCTCACGTTCGCTCGCGATCTTCGTCGCACCCGGATTCACCGAGGTGTTCGTGCTGCCGAACCGACTCGACGATGCCTGGCACGTCGGCTCGCACTTCACGCTCGGGCAGTTGCTGCGCGCGCCCAGCCAGGACCAGGAGGCCTTCGCGCTGACACTCTCGTCGAACGAGTGGGCGCTGTGGCACGCCACGCCCACCGCCCGGGCGTCGCATCTCGAGACCGACCCGTCGCACCCGGCGAACCTCGATGCGGCGACCAACCGCGAACCCAATGAGCACAGCCCGCGAGGCGGCCAGCACGGCGACCGCGGCGAGGTCGGCGACGAGCGCGGCAAGAAGCTGCTCGACATCTACGCCAAGCGCATCGCCGACGCGACCAAGCACGAACTCGCCGCCATCGACCCCGACGGCCGGGTGCCGCTGTTCGTCTTCGCGGCCGAACCGCTGCTGAGCGCGTTCCTCGATCGCTCGCGCAACGGCCGCCGCACCGTCGGCGTGGCCGGTTCGCCCGACCGCCTCGGCGCCTCGGAGATCGACGCCGCCCTGCGCGAGCAGCTCTCGCGCCTCAACGTCGCCGAGGCCGCCGAGGCGCTCGACACGCTCGCCGAGGGCACTGCGGGCCGGGTCGAACGCGACCTCGCGGCCATCGCGCGCCTCGCGGCCGACGGTGCGGTCGAGACGCTCTGGTTCGACTTCACGACCTCGGTCAACGGCACGCTCGATCGGGAGACCGGGGCCGTCGAGTTCGCGAGTGGCAACGGCACGGGCGACGCGCTCGCCGACGGAACCCCCGCCGGCGACCTGCTGCCGCAGTTGGCGATGCTCGTGATCGCGAAGGGTGGCAAGGTCGTCACCGTGCGCGGCGACGACCTCGGCGAGGGCTGGAAGGAACCCGCCGTGGCCGAACTGCGGTTCGCGCTGGCCTGAGCGCGGCGCCGCCGGTCAGAATCCGGTGACGGATGCCGCGGCGGGCTGCCGCGCGGCATCCGCCACCCGGTCGCCGAACCGGTCGAACTCGACCACCGGGATGGCGAACGGCTCGCGCCACGAGAAGCGCACCACGATCTCGGTCGCCCGGTCGTCTTCGATGATCGCCTCCACGCCGGTATCGACGAGCACGCGTCCGCGGCCCTTCGGCGCGCGCTCGCGCAGCTCGAGCCAGAGGCTCTCGGGGTGCGGCACGACGCCCGGGTTCGTCGAGACCAGGGAGAGCTCCCACCCCGCGGAGGGGCAGAGGCCGAAGCCCGTGACGCGGATCACGCGTCCGGACGAGCTCGTGAAGGCGGTCGCGGTGAAGTCCTCGGCGGAGAATTCGCAGTGAAGGTCGCTCATCCCGCGCACGTTACGCATGCCTCGGCGGCTCGGCATCAGGGACAGCGCTGAGACGCGGAATGTCCGAGGGCGCCGCGCCGCGGCATCCGCCCAACCCTGTCAAGCCCGCCGTCCGCGACGCGGGCCGCCCATAGGCTGGCTCGCATGCGTTTCGGAATGTTCATCCCTCAGGGCTGGCGCCACGACCTGGTCGACATCGACCCGGCCGAGCACTGGCAGACCATGCACGACCTCGCCGCGTACGCCGACGCGCCCGACTCCGGATGGGAGTCGATCTGGGTGTACGACCACTTCCACACCGTGCCCGTGCCGAGCGAGACCGAGGCGACACACGAGGCGTGGACCCTCATGGCCGCGTTCGCGGCGTCGACCTCGCGCGTGCGCCTCGGGCAGATGTGCACGTGCGTGGCCTATCGCAACCCCGCCTACCTCGCGAAGGTCGCCGCGACGGTCGACCTCATCTCGGGCGGACGCACCGAGATGGGCATCGGTGCCGGATGGTACGAGCACGAGTGGCTGGCCTACGGCTACGGATTCCCCGACGCCCCGACCAGGCTCCGGATGCTGCGCGAGGGCGTCGAGGTCATGCACCAGGCCTGGACCACCGGGCGCGCGACCCTCGACGGCGAGTTCTGGCAGATCACCGACGCCGTGGTGCAGCCGCAGCCCCTGCAGCCCGGCGGCATCCCGATGTGGATCGCGGGCGGCGGCGAGAAGGTCACCCTGAAGATCGCCGCGAAGTACGCGAGCTACACGAACTTCAACGGCGGCCGCGAGGTGTTCAGCGAGAAGAGCGAGATCCTGCGCGGGCACGCTGAGCGGCTCGGCCGTGATTTCGACTCGATCACCCGGTCGTCGAACTTCAACACCGTCGTCGGCACGGACGCCGCCGACGTCGAGCGACGCCTGGCCGAGATCGAGGCGCGAGTCGCCCCGTACCTCGGGCCTGCCGGCACCGAGCGTTATCTCGCCGCGTTCCACGCCGCCGACGCGCTCGTGGGCACCCCGCGCGAGATCGTCGCCAAGCTCGAGGAGCGCCGTGAGCGGGGTCTCGGCTACGCGATCCACTACTTCCCTGGCATCGCCTACGACCGCAGCGGGCTCGACCTGTTCGCGTCCGAAGTGATCCCGGCGCTCGCCGACTAGTCCGGCTCGCGGCAGGATGCAGAACGGCCCCGGAGCGTCGATGCTCCGGGGCCGTTCGTCGTCTCGGTGTTCGGGCTCCGCGAAGACGCCGGGGCTAGGCGGCGATGGCCTCGTCGAGCTTCGCGGCGAGCTCGGCGTCGGTCGGCTCGGTGAAGTGGGTGCCGTCGGGGAACACGACCACGGGGATCTGCGTGCGGCCCGAGATGGCCTTCGCGCGGTCGGCGCCGTCGAGCTCGACCTCGAGGTCGACGTAGTCGTAGTCGACGCCGCGGCCGTCGAGCAGGGCCTTCGAGCGGCGGCAGTCGATGCACCACTCGGCTCCGTACATCGTGATGCGGGCAGGGTTCAGGTCTGAAGCGGGGGAGGTCATACAGAGAATCTACGTTCCGAGGCTGAGCGGTATTCCCAGCATCGGATGTCGCGGCTCGGGTGCGGCGGTCACGATGACGGATGCCGCGGGGCGTGCGCCACGGCTGCCCGGGCTCGCGTGACGCGACCGTGGGCGGTGTTCCGGCGCAGACGATGATGGATGTCGCAATGGGGTGCGGCGGATGCGCGGGCGGTGGCAGACTCGCCGCATGCGATTCGAGACGACGATGACCCAGGCGGGCAACAACACGGGCATCGAGGTGCCGGCCGAGGTGATCGAGGCGCTCGGCGCCGGGCGGAAGCCACCGGTCGTCGTGACGGTCAACGGCTACGAGTACCGCAGCACGGTCGCCGTGATGGACGGGCGGTACATGATCTCGTTCAGCTCCGACAAGCGCGCGGCGACCGGAATCCAGGGCGGCGACGCGATCGTGGTCGACCTCGAGGTCGACCAGGCCCCACGAACCGTCGAGGTGCCCGCAGACCTCGGAGCGGCCCTCGCGACGGCCGGAGCCCGCGACGGGTTCGACGCGCTGTCGCCGAGCGCGCGCAAGGCGCACGTGGTGAACGTCGAATCGGCGAAGACGCCCGAGACGCGGCAACGCCGCATCGACGCCATCATCGCCAAGCTCGACTGACGCCCCTCGAGCTCAGGCCACGGGCCTGAGCTCGCCGCCTCGTTCGCGGCCGTGCGCACCATCGTGCTCGCCGCCACCGTGTTCGGCCCGCGGCCGGTCGGCGCCGACGAGCCGCACGAACGCGCTGAGCTGGGCGACCCCGGCGGGGGTGTGCGGCAGCGCCTCGAGCAGTCCGGGGGAGTAGAGCAGATAGGCCGCCCACTTCGCACGCGAGATCGCGACGTTGAGCCGGTTCTTCAGCAGCAGGAACTCGACGCCGCGCGGCGCCGAGGTCGCGCTCGACGCGGCGAGCGACACGATCGCGACCGCGGCCTCCTGGCCCTGGAACTTGTCGACCGTGCCGACGGGCACGTCGCCGAACCCGGCGCGGTCGAGCGCGTCGCGCACGAGGGTGAGCTGCGCGTTGTAGGGGGTGACCACGATGAGGTCGCGTTGTTCGAGCGGGCGCCCGCCCGCGGCATCCGGATCGGTCGGATCGACCCAGGTGCGCCCGAGCAGCGCCTCGACGTGCGCGACGACGACGTTGGCCTCTTCGGCGGAGGCGACCGTGTTGCCCTCGTGCACGACGGGCACGGGAACGAGCCCGGGGTGCACCCCGTCGAGCGAGCGGGTCGAGGCGACCTCGTGCGAGCGCAGTTCGCCCTCGTACGACAGGCGCGAAACGGGGGCCGCAACGGCGGGGTGCATGCGCCGGCTCTCGGCGAGGAAGAAGCCGAACTCGGCGGGCAGCACGTCGTGTCCGTCGGCGATCCAACCGAGGGCGGAGGTGTCGACGGGTTCGAGGTGGATGCCCTGGCTCACCTGCGGCAGCTGCTGGGGGTCGCCGAGCAGCAGCAGGTTGCGGGCTGAGACCGAGGCGGCGATCGTCGAGGCGAGCGAGAACTGACCGGCCTCGTCGATGACGAGCAGGTCGAGCGAGCCGCGGGGCACGCGCTCGTCGTTGGCGAAGTCCCAGGCGGTGCCGCCCACGACGAATCCGGTCGTCGCGTGCGCCTCGGCGAACTGCGCGAGGCCGTTGCGCTTCTTGTCGAGCAGCGTGTACTCGTGACGGCCGGGGTCGCCGTCCTTCGGCGCCTTGCCGACGAGGTCGGGCGCGAGCCCCGCCCGGATCGTGGCGTCGAGCACGTTCTCGACCACGGCGTGCGACTGGGCGACGACGCCGATCTTCCAGGCGTGCTGCGAGACGAGTGCGGCGATGACGTGCGAGGCGACGTAGGTCTTGCCCGTGCCGGGAGGGCCCTGCACGGCGAGGTAGGAGTCGTCGAGCTGCTGCAGGCCCGCGGTGACGGCGGCGACGTAGTCGTGGTGGGCCGCGAGCGTCGCGCTCGCGCCGAGCCCGAGGCCGTCGCGCGTGCGCGGTGCCGAACGGCGAAGGAGGTCGACGGCGGCGTTCTTCGGCCAGCTCGGCCAGATGCGCGCGATGCGCTCGGCCCAGCCCGCGATCGCGTCCTTCTGCGCGCCGGCCCGAGGCGGTGCTCCGGGCACGACCGCCATGGGCAGCCCCGGCCAGGTGTCGCCGCCGGCGGCGAACTCCTCGACCACCACGCCGTCGTCGAGCACCTCGAGGACGCGCACCGAACGCCCGGTGCGGGCGCCTGGCCGCTGCGGGCGAGTGGTCGAGAACGGAGCGGGTGCGTCGTAGAGCACGTTGACCTCGCCGCCGACCGAGAACCGCGAGCCGGGGGCGATGCGCCCGCGCAGGCGGACGTGCCGGCGTTCGGCGCGCTTGCCCTCTTCGAGGAACCAGGGCTGCACGACGACGGATGCCGCGGGGTCGACGACGAGCACGTCGCGCTGCTCCTCCCAGGCCTCGAGCGGTTGCTCGAGGCGGAAGAAGTGCGCCCACCAGAAGCTCTTCGCCTCGCGGTCGTGGTAGTCGATCGCTGCGGCCGCGAGGGCGAGCGCCGTGTGGTCGGCATCGCGGTCGGCGCCGTCGCGGGGGCCGGCGAGCTGCTGCAGGTGCAGGGCGACGGGCGAGGGCTCGGCGACGCGGCCCTCGGCCTTCGCCGCCTCGACGAGCTGCGACTCGGGCACCGACGGCACGCCCGCCGCGCGGGCGAGGCCGAGCAGCCAGTCGCGCAGACGCAGCGTCGACACGCAGTCGTACCGGTTGTAGTCGGCGAGGTCGTCGAGCACGAGCTGCGCCGCCTCGTCGCCGGTGAGCCCGGAGTCGGGGTCGATGGCGGTGCCCGTCGCGGCGAGCTGACGCGCCCGCACGTACTCGAGAATGGAGTCGCCGCCCGACTTGACCTCGGCCTCGCGCAGCTCGGTGCCCATGTAGAGCGGCTCGAGCTTCTTGATGGAGTACGAGCGACTGCCGACGCGCACCGCGCGCTTGACGATCGGGTAGAGGTCGACGAACACGCCGTCGGCGAGCAGCGCGTCGACCTCGGCCTCGCGCACGCCGTGCCGTGCCGCGATCGAGAGCAGGTGGGCCTTCTCGTAGTTGGCGTAGTGGTAGATGTGCAGGTTCGGGTGGGCGGCCCGGCGCGCCGCGACGAGGTCGAGGAACCGCTCGAGCGCGACGCGCTCTTCGGCGAAGCTGTGCGCCCACAGCGGAGTGAACGCCTCATCGACGTCGACCATGCCGAAGAGGTAGTCGATGCCCCATTCCTTCGCGGGGCCCTCGGTGTAGAGCGGATCGCCCTCGAAGTCGAAGAACAGGTCGCCCGCGTCGGGCTCGGGGATCGCCGCGAGCGCCGACGGGTCGCGCACGTCGACGGGCGGCGGCAGGGGCGGGTCGTCGGGGGAACGGTTGCCCGCGGCATCCGCAGCCCTGAGCGCCGCCTCGGCCTGGAGCTGCAGGCGCGCCTGCACGCGCAGGTTCGCGAGGGTCGCGTCGAGCACGCCCGGCACCGGGGAGTCGGATGCCGCGAGCGCATCGATCGTCGCGATGCCGGCCTCGGCGAGCGGCACGCGCTGCGTCACGCGCAGGCCGGCGACGAGCAGCACGTCGCGGTGCGCCTGCACCTCGAGGTCGCAGGTGGCGCAGCGGCCGTCGAGCCCGTAGCGGGGATCGCCCCAGGCGACGGGCCCGGAGTCTGCGAGGCGCTCGGCGATGATGCGCTCGAGCCGCTCGCGACGCAGGCGGTAGACGGGCGCGATGTCGTCGAGGCGGTGCGTGCTCGTGGTGCCGTCGCCGAGCAGCAGCTCGACGGTGTCGGCTCGGGGTACGCCGATGCGGTCGAGCTGCTCCGCGTAGGCGGCCAGCTGCAGCAGCGCGGTGACCCTGGCGCGACGGGCGAGCTTGCTGTCTTGCACGAGATAGCGGCCGTCGGGCTGGCGCACGATGAAGTCGGCGAACCCGATGAAGCCGTCGTCGGCGAAGGTCGCCTGGAAGACGACCGGCGCCCCGGCGGCGAACGCGGCGTTCGTGGCCTCGACCGCGGCGGCGACGGCTGCTGCGTCGCGCACGGAGGGCCGCTCGATCTCGACGACGCCCGTG
This sequence comes from Agromyces aureus, assembly GCF_001660485.1. Classification (GTDB taxonomy): domain Bacteria; phylum Actinomycetota; class Actinomycetes; order Actinomycetales; family Microbacteriaceae; genus Agromyces; species Agromyces aureus. Next base: position 3,810,733 of record NZ_CP013979.1, on the reverse strand, counting down.
CCGAACTGCTCGCGATAGCGCTCGAGCACGCGTTCTTCATGCGCGTCGCCCATGCGCCCCGAGCGCTCGAGCATGGCGTCTTCGGGTTCGGGCACGGCGTCGATGCGGCCGAGCTTGGCGTCGAGCGCGCGCAGGAACGCGAACTCGCACTCCGAGGCCTTCTTGAGGTCGCTCGCGCTCGTGACCACCGTGCCGTCGACCAGGTACATCGGGCTCCCTCCGACTGTGCTCTCGTGGCTCAACGCTAGCCGCGGCATCCGACATCGACGGGTGAGGCCCGAGGGCGCGGCGCGCGGTCGACGCCGCGCGTCACGGTGCCCGGAGTGCTCCTCGCGCGACGCCCAGCATGCCCTCGACGGCCAGGCCGAGGCGCGCCCCGCGATCGCCGGGGTCGGTGCTCGGATCGGCCCAGCGAACGAGCGCGTGCGCGTTCAGCCCGTCGATCATGCCGAGCAGCTGCCAGGCGACGGATGCCGCGTCGTCCGTCTCGAATTCGCCCGCCGCGACGCCGGTCTCGACGATGCCGAGGAGGAACGCGTGCCAGTCGTCCATCTCGTCGCGCACGCGCTGCGCGAGCGCCTCGTTGCGTCGGCCCATGGCCCACGCCTCGACCCAGATGACGGTGACGTCGGCGCGCGAGCCGTCGAGCAGGGTGTCGAGCAGGAGCGCCAATCGCTCGCGCGGCGTCGGCAGGGGGGCGAGGAGCGAGGAGACCTCGGCGAGCTCGGTCGCGACGATGGTGCCGAAGGTGCCGGCGATCAGGGCGTCCATGTTCGGCTCGTAGTGCGCGACGAGCGCGGGGGCGACGTCGATGCGCGCGGCGATGCTGCGCAGGGTGACCGAGTACAGGCCCTGCTCGAGCGCGACGTCGCGCGCCGCCTCCGTGATCTCGGCCGAGCGTTCGGCCGGGGTCTTGCGGGCGGCCTTCTTGCGGACCGGTCTTGACATGGTGACCTCGTGTCGGTAGCGTCGCTGCAACTTATTGATCGTCTGATCAATAGTAGATCGAGTCCCCGATCCTGTCGAGAGATCGACCAGCAGAGAGTCCTCAACGATGAGCAACACCACCACCGCGACCGGATGCCGCAACGCCGCCGCAGCCCCGGTTCGCCACGCCAGGGGCCGCATCCGCCGCGACCCGGCGAAGCGCCCGGCCGCGACATCCGCTGCGATCATCGAAACGGATGCCGCGGCATCCGACCGAATCGAAGGAGCCCACGAATGACCTGGCGCATGCCCGCTGAGACCGCACCTCACGACCGCACCTGGATGGCGTTCCCGACCGCCGGAACGACGCTCGGGGAGTCGACCGCCGACCACGAGGAGGCCTACACGGCGTGGACCGCCGTCGCGCACGCGGTCGCCGAGTTCGAGCCCGTGACGATGCTCGTCGACCCGACCGAGCGCGAGCGCGCCGCGCAGCGGCTCGGCAGCGGCATCACCCAGGTCGAGGCGCCCGTCGACGAGTACTGGATGCGCGACCACGGCCCGACCTTCGTGGTCGACGACGAGCGCCCCGGCGTGCTCGGCGCGGTCGACTGGATCTTCAACGGCTGGGGCGACCACGAGTGGTCGGAGTGGCGCAAGTCGGCCGAGCACGCCCGCATCATCGCCGAGCTCGTCGGCGCCGAGCTCGTGAGTTCCGTGCTCGTGAACGAGGGCGGCGGCATCCATGTCGACGGCGCGGGCACCGTGCTGCTCACCGAGACCGTGCAGCTCGACCCGCGACGCAACCCCTACGCCGACCGCGCGCGGGTGGAGGCCGAGATGGCCCGCACCATCGGCGCGACGAAGGCCGTCTGGCTGTCCCGAGGCCTCACGCGCGACTACGACGACTTCGGCACGAGCGGGCACGTCGACATCGTCGCGACGCTCGCCTCGCCCGGTCGCATGCTCCTGCACCGCCAGGACTCGACCGAGCACCCCGACTTCGAGGTGACGCGCGACCTGCGTGCGCAGCTCTCCCAGGAGACGGATGCCGCGGGCCGCTCGTTCGAGATCCTCGACCTGCCCGCGCCCGCCGCGATCCGCGACGACGAGGGCTTCGTCGACTGGAGCTACGTGAACCACCTCGTCGTGAACGGCGGCGTCATCGCGTGCGGCTTCGGCGACGACCGGGCGGATGCCGCGGCGCGCGACGTCCTCGAAGCGGCCTACCCGGGCCGCAAGGCCGTGACGGTCGACGCACGACCGCTGTTCGCGCGCGGCGGTGGGATCCACTGCATCACCCAGCAGCAGCCGTCGCTGCCGAGCGCCCGATGACCGGCGGTTCCGGCGCCGGGTTCGACGTCGTCGAGGCGTCGATCGCCGAGCTGCGCGCCGCGCTCGAGACGGGCCTGGTCACGTCGGTCGAGCTGCTCGACGCGTACCTCGCGCGCATCGCGGCCTACGACGTCGCCGGAACGGAGACCGCGCTGAACGCGCTCGTCGTCGCGAACCCCGGCGCCCGTGCCGACGCGGCCGCCTCCGACGAGCGCCGCGCGCGCGGCGAGACGCTCGGGCCGCTCGACGGCATCCCCTACACCGCCAAGGACAGCTACCTGGCGAAGGGACTGACCGCCGCGGCCGGTTCGCCGGCCTTCGAGCACTTGGTGGCCCAGCGCGACGCGTTCACGATCGAGCGCCTCCGCGGCGCCGGTGCGGTGCTCATCGGCCTCACCAACATGCCGCCGATGGCGAACGGCGGCATGCAGCGCGGCGTCTACGGACGCGCCGAGAGCCCCTACAACGCCGACTTCCTGACGGCCGCGTTCGGCTCGGGATCCTCGAACGGATCCGGCACGGCGACCGCGGCCTCGTTCGCGGCGTTCGGCCTCGGCGAGGAGACCTGGTCGAGCGGACGCGCGCCCGCCTCGAACAACGCGCTCTGCGCGTACACGCCCTCGCGCGGCGTCATCTCGGTGCGCGGCAACTGGCCGCTCGTGCCGACGATGGACGTCGTCGTGCCGCACACGCGCACCATGGCCGACCTGCTCGAGGTGCTCGACGTGATCGTCGCCGACGACGCCGAGACCCGCGGCGACTTCTGGCGCGTGCAGCCGTGGGTGGAGATCCCGAGGGCCTCCGACGTGCGTCCCGATTCCTACGTCGACCTCGCGGTGACGGATGCCGCGGGCGCGACGGATGCCTCGGGCGCCCGTCTCGACGCGGCGCGCGCCGTGCTCGCGGGCCGTCGCTTCGGCATCCCCCGCATGTACGTCAACGCCGATCCCGAGGCGGGTACCGCGGAGCCCGGTCGCGAGCCCGGCATCGGCGGATCCACCGGGCGGCGCATCGAGACCCGCCCGTCGGTGATCGACCTGTGGGAGGCCGCGCGACGCGACCTGGAGGCCGCGGGCGTCGAGGTCGTCGAGGTCGACTTCCCGGTCGTGTCGAACTACGAGGGCGACCGCATCGGCGCCCCGACGATCATGACGCGCGGCCTCGTCTCGCCCGAGTACCTGCACCGCGAGATCGTGGATCTCTCGGCCTGGTCGTGGAACGACTTCCTGGCCGCGAACGGCGACCCGAACCTGTCGTCGCTCGCCGGCGTCGACGGCGAGCGGATCTTCCCGCACCCCGAGGGCGCCCTGCCCGACCGGTACGTCGGCTTCGACGACGACATCGTGACGTACCCGGCGCACGTGCGCGAGCACCCCGTGGCTTCGGTCGCCGAGATCCCCGAGCTCGCGCAGGGCCTGCGCGGACTCGAGGAGACGCGTCGCCTCGACCTCGAGGCCTGGATGGACGACCTCGGCCTCGATGCCGTCGTCTTCCCGGCCTCGGCCGACGTCGGCCCGGCGGACATGGACGTGAACGAGGCCTCGGCCGACCTCGGCTGGCGCAACGGCGTGTGGGTCGCGAACGGCAACCTCGTGCCGCGGCACCTCGGCATCCCGACGGTCACGGTGCCCATGGGCACGATGGCCGACATCGGGATGCCGGTCGGCCTCACCTTCGCCGGCCGTGCCTACGACGACACGGCGCTGCTGCGCCTCGCCGCGGCCTTCGAGGCGACGGGAACCCGCCGCACCGAGCCGCCGCGCACCCCGCGTCTCTGAGTCTCCCGCCGGTTGAGGAGCGCCCCGCTGGTTGAGGAGCGCCCCGCTGGTTGAGGAGCGCCCGACGGAGTCGGACGCGTCTCGAAACCCGACCGCTGGTTGCCCCGCTGGTTGAGGAGCGCCCGACGGAGTCGGACGCGTCTCGAAACCACTGCCCGGTTTCGAGACGCGTCGCCGCTCCGCGCCGGCGCTCCTCAACCAGCGTTCCTCCACAGACGCCGCCGGCATGGATCCGCCCACGACTCCGGCCCGAGGCGCGGGGCGCCCACCGGTGCCGGTCATCCTCGTGGAATGCCGCATGTCTATCTCCTGGAATGCGCCGACGGCACGACCTACGTCGGCAGCACGCTCGACCTCGAACGGAGAGTCGCGCAGCATCGTCGTGGAGAAGGTGCGCTCTATACCCGGCGGCGATTGCCGGTGCGTCTCGTCTACAGCCGGGAGTTCGAACGGATCGACGAGGCGTACGCCATGGAGAAGCGGGTGCAGGGGTGGAGCCGCGCCAAGCGCCGAGCACTCATCGAAGGTCGCATGAGCGACCTTCCGCGGCTTTCGGCGAGACGGCGCCGACGCGAAACGCGCCCCGCCGGTTGAGGAGCGCCCCGCCCGTTGAGGAGAGCTCCGCTGGTTGAGGAGCGCCCGACGGAGTCGGACGCGTCTCGAAACCCGACCGCTGGTTGCCCCGCTGGTTGAGGAGCGCCCGACGGAGTCGGACGCGTCTCGAAACCCGACCGCTGGTTGCTCCGCTGGTTGAGGAGCGCCCGACGGAGTCGGACGCGTCTCGAAACCCCTGCCCGGTTTCGAGAGGCATCGACGCTCCGCGCCGGCGCTCCTCGACCAGCATTCCTCGAGCAGCGGAACGACGACCGCCGCTCCGGAGCGTCAGCCGACGTTCACGTCGCGGGAGTCCAGGCCCGTGGCGCCGTCGGGCACGACGCCCTGCTGCTTCGACACCTGCACCTCGCCGTCGGCGCCCGTCGCGCGCACGCGCAGGGTGTGCCCTCCCGAGGTCGCGTCCCAGTCGAAGCGCCACTGCACCCAGGTGTCGTCCGACACGGCCGCGGCGAGGGTGGCGGGTTGCCAGGGGCCGTCGTCGACCTGTACGTCGACCGCCTCGACGCCGACGTGCTGGTGCCAGGCGACGCCCGCGACCACCACCGGGCCCGCCGACAGCGACTGGCCCGACCGGGGCACGTCGATGCGCGACGACAGCTTGACCGGTCCGCGCTCGCTCCACCCTCGGTCGGTCCAGTACGCGGATGCCGCGTCGAACCGCGTGACCTCGAGCTCCGTCACCCACTTCGTCGCCGAGACGTACCCGTAGAGCCCGGGCACGACCATGCGCACCGGGAACCCGTGCTCGGCGGGCAGCGGCTCGCCGTTCATGCCTACGGCGAGGATCGCGTTGCGGTCGTCCTGCAGCACCTCGAGCGGCGTCGAGGCCGTGAACCCGTCGATGCTGCGGGAGAGCACCATGTCGGCATCAGCGCTGGGCACCGCGCGCGCGAGCAGTTCGCGGATCGGGTAGCCCAGCCACACCGCGTTGCCGATGAGGCCGCCGCCGACCTCGTTCGACACGCAGGCGAGCGTCGTGACCGACTCCTCGAGCGGCAGGTCGAGCAACTCCTTCCACGTGAGCACGACCTCCTGCTCGACGTCGCCGTGGATCCGCAGGCTCCAGTCGTCGGGCTCGACGGCCGGCACCGCGAGCGCCGTGTCGATGCGATAGAACTGCGCGTTCGGCGTCACGTAGGTCGAGAGACCGTCGAGGTCGAGTTCCGCCCCGGCCGGAATCGACGCCGACGACACCGGGTCGGGCAACCGGATCGCCTGGCGCACGGCGGTGACCGCGCGGGATCCGGCCTGCAGCGCGTACCCGCCCACGGCGGCGAGCGCGCCGATCGCGGCGGCGCCGCCCGCCCAGAGGAGGAAGCCCCTGCGATCGAGCGGACTCGCGCCCGCGGCATCCGCTCGCTCGTCGTCGTCGTCGACGCCGCGTTCGCCGCTCGCGCGGGGGAGCCCGGCGCCGGACACGGGCGTCGCGGCCTCCGACCTCGGAAGTCGTCGGATGAGCAGCCGCAACGTGACGACCCCGGCGATCGCCGCGAGCGCCGCCGGGGCGAACGCGAGCATCGAGGCGTTCGCACGCGTCATGGCGGCCAGCACGCCGACACCTCCGAACGCCCAGAAGATCACCTGGCCCCACGGGGGACGGCGCGCTTCGAGCACCCCGGCGCCCGCGGCCACCGCGAGCAGCACGATCGCGATGCCGACCAGCAGGGCAGCCTTGTCGTTCGTGCCGAACAGCGCGATCGCGGCGTCCTTCGCCCACGGCGGCGCGAGATCGATGAGCAGCGACCCGACCACGGCGAACGGGCTCGATGCCGAGGCGAGCAGTGCGGCGGCGAGTTCGCCCACCCCGGCGAAGACGATGACGGATGCGACTCCGGCGCCCGCGGGCAGCCACCACCTCGCCAGGGTCGTCCCTCGATCGGCCATCTGCTCAGGCTACGCGCGCGGATGTCGGTTGCACCTGTGAGAATCTGATCTCATGAGCGAGCACACCGCCGACGCGCACGATCTCATCGAGGTGCGCGGCGCCCACGAGAACAACCTGCAGGGCATCTCGCTCGACATCCCGAAGCGCCGGCTCAGCGTGTTCACCGGGGTCTCGGGCTCGGGCAAGTCGAGCCTCGTGTTCGGCACCATCGCGGCCGAGTCGCAGCGCCTGATCAACGAGACCTACTCCTCGTTCATCCAGTCGTTCATGACCACGCAGCCGCGGCCCGAGGTCGACAGCCTGCGCAACGTCTCGGCGGCGATCATCGTCGACCAGGAGCGCATGGGCGCGAACTCGCGGTCGACCGTCGGCACCGCGACCGACGTCTACGCGCTGCTCCGCATCCTCTTCTCACGTCTCGGCGACCCCTACGTCGGCCCGAGCTTCCACTTCAGCTTCAACGTGCCCGCGGGCATGTGCCCCCGATGCGAGGGCGTCGGCGTGGTCAACGACGTCGACCTCGATGCGCTCTTCGACCGCGACAAGTCGCTCGCCGAGGGCGCCATCACGATCCCCGGCTACACGGCCGACGGGTGGATGGTGCGCATCTACTCCGAGGGCGGCTTCCTCGACCCCGCCAAGAAGATCCGCGACTACACCGAGACCGAGCTGCACGACTTCCTCTACAAGGAGCCGACCAAGGTCAAGGTGCAGGGCATCAACATGACCTACGACGGTCTCGTGCTGAAGCTCCAGAAGAGCATGGGCTCGAAAGACCGCGACGCGCTGCAGCCCCACATCCGCGCGTTCGTCGACCGCGCGTTCACCTTCACGACCTGCCCCGAATGCGGCGGTGCGCGACTGAATCGCGAGGCCCTCGCCTCGAAGGTCAACGGCATCAACATCGCGGATGCCTCGTCGATGCAGATCTCCGACCTCGCCGCGTGGGCCGCCGAGATCGACGACCCGAGCGTGGCGCCCCTCATCGCCAACCTGCGCCAGAACGTCGAGTCGTTCGTCGAGATCGGACTCGGCTACCTCAGCCTCGATCGCCCGGCCGGCACGCTCTCGGGCGGCGAGGCGCAGCGCGTCAAGATGATCCGCCACATCGGCTCGGCCCTCACCGACGTCACCTACGTGTTCGACGAGCCGACCGTCGGGCTGCACCCCCACGACATCCAGCGCATGAACCGGCTGCTCCTGCAACTTCGCGACAAGGGCAACACCGTGCTCGTCGTCGAGCACAAGCCCGAGGTCATCGAGATCGCCGACCACATCGTCGACCTCGGCCCGGGCGCGGGCTCGCACGGCGGGCAGATCTGCTTCGAGGGCGACCTCGACGGGCTGCGCGCCTCCGGCACCCTGACGGGCCGGCACCTCGACCACCGGGCGACGTTGCGCGACACGGTGCGAGCGCCGAAGGGAGCCCTCGAGATCAGGGGGGCGACGCAGCACAACCTGACCGGGGTCGACGTCGACATCCCGCTCGGCGTGCTCACGGTCGTCACCGGCGTCGCCGGCTCGGGCAAGTCCTCGCTCATCCACGGCAACGTGCCGCGGCACGACCAGGTCGTCGTGGTCGACCAGTCGCCCATCCGCGGGTCGATCCGGTCGAACCCCGCGACGTACACGGGCCTGCTCGACACGATCCGCAAGGCGTTCGCGAAAGAGAACGGCGTGAAGCCGGCCCTCTTCAGCGCGAACTCCGAGGGCGCATGCCCGAACTGCAAGGGCATCGGGCTGGTGTTCGTCGAACTCGGTCCGATGTCGACCGTCTCGAGCGTCTGCGAGGAATGCGGCGGCAAGCGGTTCACGGCCGAGGTGCTCGAGTACCGGCTCAACGGCCTCAACATCGCCGAGGTACTCGCGCTCTCGGTCGACGCGGCGCTCGAGTACCTCACCGACAAGACCGCCAGGGTCATCCTGCAGCGGCTCTCCGACGTCGGGCTCGGCTACCTCGGCCTCGGGCAGGCGCTCAACACGCTCTCGGGTGGCGAGCGGCAGCGCCTCAAGCTCGCGATCAACATGGCGAAGAAGGGCACGATCTACGTGCTCGACGAGCCCACGACCGGCCTGCACCTGGCCGACGTCGATCGCCTGCTCGCGCTGCTCGACCGTCTCGTCGCCGACGGCAACTCGGTCATCGTCATCGAGCACCACCAGGCCGTCATGGCGCACGCCGACTGGATCATCGACCTCGGCCCGGGTGCCGGGCGCGACGGCGGCCGCATCGTGTTCGAGGGCACGCCCGCCGACCTCGTCGCCTCGGCGAAGACCGACGCGGCCACGCTCACGGCGACGCACCTGGCGGCCTACGTCGGAGCCTGATCGAGCCGAGCCGAGCCGAGCGGTTACGCCGCGGCGCGCGGTCAGGCGGGGTTCGCCCGCATGAAGTCGACGACGGATGCCGCGAGCGAGGCCCCGATCTCGTGCGCCGGGCGCTTGCGTCCCTTGACCTCGAACGAGTGGTTGGCGTCGGCGATCCACTCCAGTGCGATCGCGGCACCTGTCGAACCGCGTTCCAGACGGAGGCCGGCGACGAGGTCGTCGAGCTGGTCGTTCGGGGCGGCGAACGGGTCGTTTCGTCCCTGCAGGAACAGCATCGGGGCGGCCACGTCGGGCAGGTGCTCGGTGCGGGCCTTCTCGGGGCGTCCGGGCGGGTGCAGCGGGTAGCCGAGGAATGCGAGTCCGGCGGCGGGCATGCCCTCGGCGACGGCCATCGACGCCATGCGGCCGCCGAAGGACTTGCCCGACACCCAGATCGGCTCGTCGGGTGCGCCGGCCTCGGTCGACCGGGCCCGTGCGAACTCGACCGCGGCGCGCCAGGTCGCGATCGCCACGGGCGCGCGGTCGGGGAACTTGCGTCCGGCCTCGCGGTACGGGAAGTCGAACCGCAGCGTCGCGACGCCGAGACCCTGCACGGCCGTGGCGAATCCCTCGAGGAACGGATGCTCCAGGCCCGTGCCCGCACCGTGCGCGATGACGAGGGTCGCCCAGGCGTCGGCGGGACGGCCCGAGCGCCCTGCCACGGAGGACACGCCGCCGAGCAGGCCCGAGGCGTCGGTGATGCGCGCGCCCGCGGCATCCGTCGCTCGGGTGACGTCGATGCGCACGGCCTCGTCGGTCATTCGATGATCCGGAACAGGTCGCCGACGCTGTCGGCGAGGTCGATGACGGCGCCCTTCGCGTCGACGAGCGCGCCGAGGTTCATCGCGAGCCGCGGCACGTGCGCGACGAGCACGCTCAGCGCGTCGAGGTGCACCGCGAGTTCCGCGGCCTCTGCGGTGCCGTCGGCGAGGTCGGCGAGCGTGTCGCGCTTGGTGCGATCGAGCGTCGCGAGGTCGAGTCGCAGTGCGGTGATCCACGCCTGTTCCACGCCGAACAGCACCGCATAGGGCAGCAGGCGTTCGTGCAGGTGGAACCGTGCGAGGGCATCGGAGGCCGCGAGCGTGCTCGACGCGGCGACGGGAGCCGCGGCATCCGTCGGCTGCGTGATGGGCACGAGCTGCGCCCCTGCCGGGGACTGCAGCGCGCGGAGGCGGTCGGCCTCGGCGAGATGGAGGTACCGGCGCAGACCGTCGAGATGTTCGCGCGGTTCGCGCGCCGGGGGGAGGAAGCGACGCCAGGAGGCCGGGGTGACGATGATGGTCGCGATCGTGACGGCCAGGGCGACGAGGGTCGCGATGAGGGCGGGCCAGTCGCCGGCCCCGAGCGACGCGACCAAGAACAGCGCCTCGACGAGCATGCCGAGGTAGGCGAGCACCGTGAGGGTCGTGCCGGGCCAGGTCACGCGGGCTGCGGCGACGAGTCCGGCGCGGGCGAGTGCGTAGTGGGCGTCGCGCACCACCCCCTTGAGTCGGGCTGCCAGCGCGCGTCGATCCGACGAGAACCGGCGCAGGCGCTCATTCGTGTGCTCGGGTCCGAAGATCGCCTCGAGCACCGCGAACTCGTCGTCGGTGAACACGCCGCCCGCGCGCAGCTCGACGCCGATCGGCTCGCGCCGGCCCTCGCTCGCGAGGATGCGGATGCGACGGGACACGGCGAGGTCGACGAGCACCGCCGCGGCTGCGCGTCGGTCGGCCTCGACGAGGAGCGCGTCGTGCAGCACCGACGCCCCGCGGGCGCGGGTGTACTGCACGACGAGGGAGCGCACGGGCTGCCGTGACACGATGCGTGCGACGACGCCGAGCGCGAAGATGACGAGCGCTGGGGCGACGGCGAGCAGGATGACGGTGGCGAGCACGCGCTCAGTCTAGGGATCGGTGCGGATGTCCCGCGGGAGAACCGTGCCCTGCGTCAGGGTGTGACGGGCTCGGCCGGAGCAGTCGACGATGGCGCGAGCGGTGCGAGACGTCCACCCGCGAGCGCGGCCACACCCTCGACGGCGGCGCGATGCGCGGCCGCCGAGCCCGTGAGCCGGAAGTGCCCTGCGGCGGGCACGATGACGTTCGTCGCTCCCGCGAGCGCACTCCCCTCGGTGACGTGCGCGTCGAGCGTGCCGAAGATCGACACGATGCGCGAGTTCACCTCCGCGTCGCGCTGCAGTTCGACGATGGTGGCATCGGTCGGGAGGAACGCGCGCATGCTCGGGTCGAGGAACCAGCGGGCACGCAGCGAGCCCGCGTACGGCGACGCGAGCGTGACCGCCCCGCGCACGTCGAGCCGCTCGTCGGCGGATGCACCGACCGGTCCCGACCCGCGCACGACGTCGGTGAGCAGGTGCTTGGCGATGAGCCCGCCCTTGCTGTGCGCCACGATCACGCGCCCGGCGGGCGGTGCGGCGACCCGTGCGAGCGCTCGCTGCAGACGTCGTGAGGTGTCGGGAACCGGGCGCCGGTTCATGCCGAGGCCGTGCACGATCGTGATGCGGTGCCCGGCCCGGTTGAGCGCGTCGGCGAGTCCGGTGAGGAAGCTCCAGTGCTCGTGCACGCCGGGCACGAGCACGATGTCGGGCAGTGCGGGGTCGCCGTCGCGCCAGCGCTCGGGCGGTGCGCCGGCGACGAGCTGGGCGAGCCGCCACCGGATGCCGTAGCCGTAGTCGCGCAGCACCCACCCCGCGCGCGTGGTCGTGCCGCCGCCGAACGACCTCGAAAGGGCGATGCGGCGTTCGTACGGTGCGAGGAGTCGACCGGGGTGACCGCCACGTGCGTGGGCGACGACGAGCTCCGCGAGTCCGCGGGTGTCGCGGGCGACGACCTCGTGCCCTCGCCCGGGCACCTCGTCGTACCGCGCATGCGGCGCGAGGCTCGCGACGGCCTCGGCCCAGAAGCGCGGCACGACGCGGTCGTCCTCGCCGCGCACGACGAGCACCTCGGCGCGCACGTGCGGCATCACGCGCTCGAGACGGTGCTCGAGCGCGGGCCGGAGGTTCGCGAGCACCCAGGGCAGCCCGGCCTCGGCCATGGCTCCGGCGCCGCGGGCGAAGGCGATCGGATCCATGATGGCGACGTCCTGCAGCAGGCGGGCCGTCTGCCGGCGACGTGAGCGCTCGCGCGGGTTCACCGACGGGCCGATGAGCACGATGCGTTCGACGAGTTCCGGATGCCGCGCCGCGAGGTCCGCGACGACCTGCGCGCCCATCGAGTGCCCAACGAGCACCGGGTGCGCGATGCGATCCGTCCGCAGGAGTTCGGCGACGAGGTCGGCCGTCTCGGGAACGGTGAGCACCCGGGTGGGCTCCGGCGACTCGCCGAAGCCGGGAAGGTCGAGTGCGAGCACCCGCCCGGAGGCGGAGAGGCGCTCGCCGAGGTCGCCCCAGTACTCGGCCGCCATGCCGAGGCCGTGCACGAGCACGTACGTGGGCGGAGGCGTGGAAGCGGGATCGGATGCCTCGCCACCCGCGTCGCCGCGCGCATCGACGCCTGCTGGGACGCCCGCATCGACGACGAGGGCCGTCTCGTGGATGACGATCGTGCGATCGCCCCGGCGGAACGTGCGAGCGTGCATTCCGGCAGCCTACCCGCGGGCTCCGTCGCGACTCAGTGCGTGCTCGGCGCGCTCGGATCGCGCCCGGCGGCATGGCGCCAGCCCGCCCCGCGCATCGCCACGATCCGCATCGCGACCGTCGTGAGGAGCACGGCGACGACGGCGATGATCGCCGCGATGCCGGTCACCACGGACGAGGGTTCGTCGGTGAGTCGGGCGACCGCGATCCATGCGAGGCCCCAAGTGAGCGAGAGCGTCGGAGCGATCCGCCCGCGGTCCCAGACGGCGAGGGCCATGCCCACGAGTCCGGCGACGGCGACGAGCGTCACCGACCAGGTCTCGGGCGGCAGCCCGAAGCCGTCGAACCCGGCCGCGACGAGCACGGCCGCGATGTTCGCGATCGTCGCGACGGTGACCCACCCGAGGTAGAGGCCGATCGTGCCGTCGGTGACGAGGGCGTCGATCATGCTCTTCGGGCGCAGGGCGAGGCCGATGCGGAACGCCACGACGAGCACCACGAGCAGCGCCGCGATCACCGGCACGCTCAGCCACAGCAGGTCGAACTGGATGCTGAGGATCCACGCGGCGTTCAGCAGCAACGAGGCCGCGACCCATGGGCCGAGCCGTCGGTGCCGCTCGTCGGTGCGCTGGGCCGGCAGGAACTGCCAGACGGCGTAGGCGAGCAGCCCGAAGTAGATGAGCGACCAGATGCTGAACGCACCACCGCCCGGTGCCACGAGCGTGGCATCGGCGCCGAGGGCGCCGCCCGCGGCATCCTGGACCTGCTGGCCGCCCGCCGCGCCCGAGCCGATGAACGACCCGACGACCGCGATCACCGCGCTGATCGCGACGACCAGCTGCCTGGTGAGGTCGTTGCCCGACGGAGCGCCGGAGGCCGGCCGGTCGGGCGAGGCGGATGCGCCCGCCGCGCGTTCGGGGGCGGTGCTGCCCGTTCGTTCGTTCGTCATCGCTGCCCCTGCCGTCGTCGTTCGGATCCCGGTGGATTCCTCCACCCTAGGGACGCCCAGGACGGCCCGCATCGAACCTTCGTACGACGCGGAGGGGGTTGACAAGCGCCGGTCGACGGCGCCTCGATCGGGCTACCAGCCCTCGGTCAGCACCCGGTCGAGCATTGCGACGAAGAAGTCGGCCGAGTCGTCGTCGAGGCAGAGCGGCGGCTTCGTCTTCAGCACGTTCTGGTGGTCGCCCGTCGGCTGCATGATCACGCCGAGCTCGCGCAGGCGGTCGCAGATCGCCGCCGTCTCGGCCGTCGCGGGCTCGAGGGTCGCACGGTCGCGCACGAACTCGACGCCGAGGTAGAGGCCGAGCCCGTGCACGGCTCCGATGAGCGGATGCCGCGTGGCGAGCTCTTCGAGACGGTGCTTGAGTCGCGTGCCGACCTCGAGCGCGTTGCGCTGCAGGCCCTCGTCGCGGAACGCGTCGAGCACGGCGAGCCCGGCGACGCTGGAGGCGGGGCTGCCGCCCGTCGACGAGAAGAAGTACCCCTGGCTGCGGAACCGGGCCGCGATCTCGCGCGTGGTGATGACCGCGCCGAGCGGGTAGCCGTTGCCGGCCGCCTTGGCGACGGCGATGACGTCGGGCACGACGCCCTGCTGCTCGAAGCCCCAGAACCAGTGCCCGAGGCGGCCGAAGCCGGCCTGCACCTCGTCGGCGATCGCGAGTCCGCCGGCCGCGCGCACGGCCGCGTAGACCTCGGCGAGGTAGCCGTCGGGCAGCGGGATGCCGCCGGCGTTGCCGAAGAACGTCTCGGCGATGAAGGCGGCGGGTGGGCGCCCGTCGGCGGCGAGCCGGGCGATCGCCGCCGCGGCCTCGGGCGCGTAGCGCGCGGCATCCGCCCCCCGATGCACCCCGCGGAACGGGTTCGGCGCGTCGACGCCGTGCACCCAGTCGGGCCGGGTCTCGAGCGCGTTCGGGTTGTCGGCGACCGAGGTGCTCACGGCATCGGACGCGTAGGTCCACCCGTGGTAGGCCTCGAGGATCGCGACGACGTCGCGCCGGCCGGTGGCCGCGAGCGCAACGCGGACCGCGAGGTCGGTCGCCTCGGAGCCCGAGTTCACGAGGAACACGGTGTCGAGCGGGTCGGGCGAGAGCGCCGCGAGCCGCTCGGCGTACTCGACCACGGCGCCGTAGTGGAACCGGGAGTTCGTGTTGAGCCGACGCAGTTGCCGGCTCACGGCGTCGGCGACGCCCACGTGCCCGTGCCCGAGCGGCGTCACGTTGTTGACCATGTCGAGGTGCACGCGGCCGTCGACGCCGACGAGGTGCTCGCGCCACCCCCGCTCGATGCGCGGCGGCGCCTCGTAGTAGTGCTCCTGCACCTCGGCGAAGCTCGCCGTACGACGGGCGAGCAGGGTCGCGTTCTCTTCGGGAGAGTTCGGGCGAGCGGATGCCGCGAGCCCGAGCATCGGCGCGGGGTCGAGCGTCTGCGCGAGCCACCCCGCCGCGTACTCGGGGCGCACGAGGTGCGGCACAGCGGGGCCGTCGGCGCGCTCGACGCGGATGCGGATGCGGGTGCGCCGCGGCAGCGCGGCGGCGGCCTGGTCTGGCCGGCCCGCGCCAGCCATGGTGGGCGCCACCTCGACCACGAGTCGCAGGTCGGCCGAGCGCGATTCGACCATCTCGAGCTGCCGGTCGTCGGCGAACCACACGTCGATGCCCGTCGGGATCGTGGCCGACGACGCCGCCGAGCGGATGCGGCCCTCGGTCAGGCGGGGCGTCGCACGCGGGAGCCAGGCGGCGGGCGCGCCGGCGTCGAGCGCGGCGAGCGCGAGGCGCTCCTCGAGATCGGGGTCGAGCCATGCCCCGGCGTCGACGGAATCCGACTCGGGGGAGACGTCGAGTCGCACGGCCGCCGAGGGGTCGAGGTCGAGCAACCGAACCCCGAAGGTGCCCGGCGCGGCCTCGTGGACCGGCAGCTCCACCCCGAGATCGGTCGCGATCAGCGCCGTCATGACGGCCGTGGGCGCCGAGACGGCCTGCTCGAAGATGCGCCACTCGCGATCGATGCCGTCGGCGGCATACGCGTTCTCGCCGCCGTCGAGTTGCACTTGGTGCTCGCCGCTGACGACGAGCACGGCGCCGCGCACGACGACGAGCGGCCAGATCGCCGCGACCTCGGCCGGCGAGAGCGGGCGCAGCGCGTGGAACGCGCGGATCGCGGGCAGCACCGAGGCCGGCTCGGCGCCCGCGTGGTGCAGCACCGACGAGATCGTGATGGCGAGCTCGGCGACGGCCCATGAGCGGGTCACGTCGCCGAAGTCGATGAGCCCGTCGGGCAGGCCGCCGCCGGCGCCCTCCCCGGTCGCGCGCACGACGTTGTCGTCGGTGAGATCCAGGTGCACGGCCTGCAGCGGCAGGTCGCCCGCGAGGGCGGTGAGCTCGGCCCAAGCGGCGGCCGCGGCATCCGTCACCCGCTCGCGCTTGGCGGCGTCGGGGTGGTGGGGGGCGATGCGCTCGACGACGCGGTCGGCGAACCGGGGGTCCCACTGCAGCACGCGGTCGAGACCGTCGTGCTCGAACCCCGCGAGTGCGAGGCTCACGTGCGCGGCCAGTTCACCCATCCGCGAGACCGTCTGCGGCGAGAGGTAGGCGTTGCCGTGCAGGGTTCCGCCGCCGAGGAAGGCGATGAGCCGAATGCCGAGCGGCCCCTCGCTCGTCTCGGCGACGATCGAGCGCGGGCGGCCCGCGGCATCCGTCGTCGTGGTCGCGATGCGGAGCGTCGGGGCGTGCGCCGCGATGCGCGAGGCGGCGGCGTCCTGCGCGGCGAGCTCCGTCGCCGTGAAGGCCGGATTCGTGATCTTCACGACGCCGACCGGGCTCTTCGCCGAGAAGGAGCCCGCCGCCGTGAACACGCGCACCGCGAGGAAGTTCTGGTCCTGCTGGCTGCCGAGCGACTCCAGCTCGACGTCGAGGCCCCAGTGCTCGCGCAGGATGGCGGCGACCTCGGCGGCGGGCAGGTTCGGCGCGGGCAGGTCGTCGGCGCCGAAGAAGTCGAAGCCTCGCGGCTTCGGGTGATGATCGTCCATCAGGCTTCGGCTCCGAGTTCTTCTCTGATGCGGCGCAGGTCTTCGAGCAGCGACCCGATCAGGATCCAGTGCGACGAGGTCGGGGGCCGCACGACGAGGGCCGACGTGAGCGCGGGCACCATCGAGGTCATCGGTTCGGGCTCGGGCTCCGCCACCCGGGCCGCCAGGCGGATGTCGTGGGCGACGCGGTGCAACTGCTCGGCGATCGCCTTCACCGTGGGTTCATCGTGCAGCGAGGCGTCGTAGCGGTCGGCGAACGCGCGTGTCATGCCGATGAGCTGCGTGACGATCGGGTTGAGCTGGTCGATCAGGGAGCCGAGCTGCGCGAGCTCTTCGCGGTGCGCCGAGCGGCGGGGGTTCAGCGTGAGCGACTCGGTGCCGGCCGCGATCGCGTCGACCGCCGCGTCGCGCACCGGGCGAAGCAACCGTGCCTCGATCATGAGCGCTTCGATCTGGGGGCGCGACTGCTCCGTCTCGAGGGCCGCGGCCAGGCGATCAGCGGATGCCGCGAGCTCGCTGCCGAGCAGTGCCGCCTCGCGTCTGGCGGGGGCGATCGCCACGGGCGGCACGATGGCCGCGTTCACGATGATGCCGATCGCGGCGCCGATCACCGTCTCGAGCACCCGGTCGAGCGCGTAGTTCGGCGTCGCCGCACCGAGCGCGAGCGTCAGCATGGCCGAGATCGCGACCTGATTGCCGGTCGCCGGCGCCATCTTGAGTGCCCACGCGATGAGCATCGCGATGAGCACCGCGACGAGCACGACCCACGAGTACGCGCCGAACGCGAACGCCAGCGCCGACGCGACGATGACGCCGAGCAGCACGCCGATGGAGCGTTCGATGCCCTTGCCGAGCGACTGGTTGACGCTCGGCTGCACCACGAGCAGGGCCGCGATCGCGGCGAACACCGGCAGCTGCGCCGGAATCAGGGCACCCGCGATGAGCCAGGCGGCGATCGTCGCGACCGAGGTCTTCAGGACCTGCAGCACCGGCAGGCGCCGGGACGTCCGCAGGTTGGCGAGGACGGACATCGGCTCAGGCTGGATCGGGGAGTGCTGCGAGCGCGCCCACGATCGGCAACCCGCCTTCAGTGAGCTCGAACTGCATGCGCGAGGCCGCACCGGACGTGAGCACCTCGGCGACGGTCGCCGCGACATCCGCCCGGCTCACCGAGCCCCGCGGCAACGTGGTGTCGGCGGCCACGAGCCCCGTCGGCGGTTCGTCGGTCAGTCCGCCCGGCCGCACGATCGTGTAGTCGAGGCCGCTGGCGCGCACCGCGGCATCCGCCTCGCTCTTGGCGCGCAGGTATACCTGGAACACGTCGTCGGATGCCGCGTCGAAGTCGTCGGTGCGCATGGCCGAGATCACGACGATGCGGGGCACGCCTGCGGCACGCGCGGCGTCGGCGAGCAGGATCGCGCCGTCGCGGTCGACGGTGAGCTTGCGCTCGGCGGTGCTGCCGGGGCCGGCTCCCGCCGCGAAGACGACGGCGTCGGCGCCCGCGAGCACGGCGGCGACCTCGTCGGCGGATGCCGCCTCGAGGTCGAGCACGACCGGCACCGCCCCGGCGGCCGTCACGTCGGCCGCGTGGTCGGCGTTGCGGATCAGTGCGACGGGCTCGTGCCCGCCGTCGGCGAGCAGGCGTTCGAGGATGAGGGCGATCTTGCCGTGACCTCCGGCGATGACGACGCGCATGCCCCCAGTCAACGCGGATGCCGCCGACGGCGCAACCGGGTGGGCCGAAGCTTCCGATCCGGCGTGCCAGGGGTCAGACTGGGCGGGTGCCGCTCGGCACGTCCTCCTGCGACGACGATGAACCGGGGCACCCATGGCCATGCAGCGAACCGTCTCAGCCCGAATCGACCTGAGCATCGACGATCCAGCCCGGCTCGTGTTCATGGTCGCGGTGGCCGGCGGGGCCGCCGACGAGCGGCTCGAGCTGCTCGCGAACGGCGTCGAGGTGCCCGCGCTCGAACTCGCGGATGCCGCGGGCAGCCGCCTGCACGTCGTCGAGGCGCCCGCCGGCGCACTCTCGCTGGCCTACTCGGCCACCGTCGACGGCCCGGCCGCCCCCGGATCGAGCCGCCCGCTCGATCTCGTGGAGTACCTGCGGCCGAGCCGGTACTGCGAGTCCGACTGGCTGGGAGCCACGGCCGTCGCCGAGTTCGCGGGCCTCGAGGGGCACGCGCTGCTCGACGCCGTGTCGTCGTGGGTGGGCACGCGCCTCGCCTACGTTCCGGGATCGAGCGGACCCACCGACGGCGCGGTGCAGACGCTGCTCGCCCGGCAGGGCGTGTGCCGCGACTACGCGCACCTCGTGATCGCGCTGCTGCGCGCGCTCGACGTGCCGGCGCGCCTGGCGGCGGTCTACGCGCCGGGCCTCGACCCGATGGACTTCCACGCCGTGGCCGAGGCGCACGTCGAGGGCGCGTGGCACGTCGTCGACGCGACCGCGCTGGCTCCGCGCTCGACGCTGCTGCGCATCTCGACCGGCCGCGATGCCGCCGACACCGCGTTCCTCAGCTCGTACGGCGGCGCCGTGCGCCTCGACGCGATCACGGTGACGGCGACCGCCGACGTGCTTCCCTTCGACGACATCGGCGAGCTGGTCGAGCTGCGCTGAGGCGCGCCCGCCTGATCGCGGGGCACGCTGCGCCTGCCGAGATGCAGGAGATCGGGACCCATCCTCGGTGTGAGGAGTGCGTGGGTCCTGATCTCCTGCATCGCGAGGACGGACGGGGTGCCGGGCTACCCGAGCGGGGCGGCGAAGAACGCGAGCTCGTGCTCGGACGACGTGCGGAAGGCGCGGCGCATGGCCTCCCGGCGCTCGGGCGTCGCGGCGGCGGCCTCCCGCGTCACGAGCTCGATCGCCTCGCGCGTGGCCACGGCGAACGCCGGGTCGGCGTACGTCTCGAGCCACGACGCGTACGGATGCCCGGGGTCGAGCGCCCGTTGACCGAACCCGCCCGCCGCGAGCCGCTCGCCGAGGTCGACGTAGATCCAGAAGCAGGGCAGCACGGCAGCGGCCAGCACGGCGTAGTCGCCGCGTGCGCCCGTCGCGAGCAGGTGGTCGAGGTAGGCGGTCGTCGCGGCATCGGGCTCTGCGGTGAAGACGCCGGTGCCGGCAGTGCCACCGGCGCCCTCCAGCCACGACGTGTGCAGCTCGAGTTCGCCGACGAGCGATCCGTGCGCCGAGTTCGCCCAGAACGCCTGGCCAGCGGCATCCGGAGCCAGACGCGACGCCTCGGCGAGCACGCGGGCGTAGTCGCGCAGGTAGAGGGCGTCCTGCGCGAGGTAGCCGAGGAACGGCTCGCGTTCGAGGGTGCCGTCGGCGAGGGCGCGGATGAACGGCAGGTCGTCGATCGCCGCCCGCACGTCGGCGATGCCGTTCCACCACTCGTCGGCGATCTCGGCGGGGGTCGGCGCGGTGCGGAGGCCGCCGCGCGACCAGAGTCCGGCGAAGTGGCTCACCGGGCCGTGTCCGCCGCCGACCTCGAGCGCCTCGCCCTGCCGCAGCGACTCGCGCAGCCATCGGCGGGCCTCGCCGATCGCGGCCTCCCAGTCGCCGAGCTCGGCCTGCAGCGTCGCGACCGCCGACGAGAGCGAGCATCCGGTGCCGTGCGTCGCGGTGGTCGCGATGCGCTCGCCGCCGAACTCGATGACGGTGGCGGATGCCGCGTGCACGAGTGCGTCGGGTGCGTCGCCGCCCGGCAGGTGTCCGCCCTTCGCGAGCACGCGTGCGCCGGTCGCCGCCGAGACCGCCTGCGCCTGTGCGATCGCCTCGGCCCACGTCGTGGCCGGGGCGATGGTGGGTGCGGCGTCGGCGGACGCATCGCCCGCGCCCGCGCCATCGCCGGTTCGCGCGCCATCTTCCGCGCCCGCGACTGCATTCGCGAGCACCGCGAGCTCGAGCAGATTCGGCGTGATGAGATCGGCGAGCGGCAGCAGGTCGCGGAGCGCCCGCTCGGCCTCGGGGTCGAGCAGTCGGTCGCCGCTCGTCGCGACCATGACCGGGTCGAGCACCACGATCGGCACGGCCGTGCGCCGCAGCCAGTCCGCGACGACCGCGATGACCTCGGCGTTCGCGAGCATGCCGATCTTCACGGCGTCGATCGTGATGTCGTCGCTGATCGCATCGAGCTGCGCCGCGAGGAACTCGGCCGGCGGCACGTGCACGCCGCGCACCCCGCGGGTGTTCTGCGCCGTGAGCGCGGTGATCGCCGACATGCCGTAGCCGCCGACGGCTGCGATCGACTTGAGGTCGGCCTGGATGCCGGCGCCGCCCGACGGGTCGCTGCCCGCGATGCTGAGCACGCGCGGCACCCGGCGCTCGGCCCGCGTCGCGGAATCCCGTTGTCGCGTCGGAATCCCGGCCGCCGGGGATTCCGGCGCGCGAACGGGATTCCCGTGCGATTCCGGCGTCTTCGCGCCGCCGGTCACCGGGCGCTCCAGGCCGCGGCGAACGCGACGGCCGCGTCGTGCGGCGAGGGTGCGGCGCAGATGGCCGACACCACGGCGACGCCCGCGGCTCCCGCCTGACGCAGTGCCGCGACATCCGACAGCGCGATGCCGCCGATCGCGACGCACGGCAGCTCGGCCTCGGCGGCGAATCTCGCGAACCCCTCGATGCCGAGGGCCGGCGGGTGGTCGGCCTTGGTCGTCGTGGGGCGGATCACGCCGACCCCCAGGTAGTCGATCTCGCGGCGCGGCAGGCGGCGAAGCACCGCGAGGTGCTCGGGCGCGTTGGCCGTGAGGCCGATGATCGCGTCGTCGCCGAGCAGGTCGCGAGCAGCGGATGCCGCGGCATCGCCCTGCCCGAGGTGCACGCCGTCAACGGGCAGGCCGCGTTCGCGTGCGGCCTGCGCGACGTCGACCCGATCGTTCACGAGCAGGGCGGCGCGGCCGTCGATGACCGTCGCGAGCGCCTCGAGCTGCCGCAGCAGTGCATCGGTCGACGCCGTCTTGTCGCGCAGCTGCACCGCGCGCACGCCGCCGTCGACCGCGTCGGCGACGACGGACGCGACGCCGCGCGGTCCGCAGAGCGTCGCATCCGTCACGAGGTAGATGGAGAGGTCGAGCGCGCGGCGCGTGGTCATGCGCGGGCCGTCGCGGGTTCGGCGTTCGGGGCGGCGTCGGAGGCGGTCTCGGACCCGGGAGCGGATGCCGCGGCATCCGTCACGGTGACCTTCGCCCTGGCGATCACCTCGGCCGGCGTGACGAGCGCGAGCGCGTCGAGGAACGCCACGGCGAACGAACCCGGACCGGTCGAGCGCTCCGCCGCGAGCTCGGCGGCGATCGTGTAGACCACGGTGGCCGCGACCGTCGCGACGAAAGGATCGGCGAGCAGCGCACCGGCAGTGCGCTCGCCGAGGTCGCCGGCCGCCCCGCCCGCACTCGCGTCGCGGCTCGCTCCGAGGAACGCCGCCGTCACCGCGCCGAGCGCGCAGCCGCCGCCCGTGATGCGCGTGAGCAGGGCGTCGCCGTTCGCGATGCGCGCCGTGCGGCGCCCGTCGGTGATGAGGTCGACGGGGCCGGACACCGCGACGACCGAGGCGTGTGCGAGGGCGAGCGAGGTCGCGGCGTCGGCTGCGGCATCCGTGCTGTCGGCCGCGTCGACCCCGCGTCCGCCGGCGCCCGCACCCGCGAGGGCGATGATCTCGCTCGCGTTGCCGCGGATCGCCGTGGGCCGTGCGGCCACGAGCTCGTGCGCGAGCGCCGTGCGCACTGGCAGGGCGCCGATCGCGACGGGGTCGAGCACCCAGGGCGTGCCGGCGACGGATGCCGCGGCCACCGACTCGCGTGCGGCGTCGCGCTGCTCCTCGGCGGGCGTGCCGAGGTTCACCAGCAGGCCGCCCGCGATGCCGGCGAACAGGCCGGCCTCCTCGCGGATGTCGACCATCGCGGGCGCCGCGCCGATCGCGAGCAGCGCGTTCGCGGTGACGTTGGTCACGACGCTGTTCGTGATGCACTGCACGAGCGGCGGATGCTCGCGCAGCCGGCCGAGCAGCGCAGCGCTCGCGTCGATGAGGTGGGCCGGGTCGGTACGCAGACGTTCGCTCACGCGACATCCCTTCGCTAGTTCGAACTAGATCAGGTTCGACGGGTGTGTTCTCAGCCGCGATCGCCCGGTGAGGGCTGGAGCGCGGCACCCCGTGTCACTGCCCGCCAGCCTAGCCCGGTCGCGCGCGCCCGCTGCGCCGGGCGTCACCGCGCGAGGCGTTGCCGCACGCTGCGCCGCCTCCGCCCCCAGTTCGGGGCCCGGAGCCGACGCGAGGCTGGCGGTTCCGCGCGGCGCGGGCTACCTTGCTCGGAACGACCCGCCGGGTAGGCGGCCGCGACGCCGGACGACCTCCAATGCGCGTGGCCGCACCGTGACCGTTCCTCCACGGACCCGGCGGGTCCGTCATGTCGACACCCGGTCCTTGCCCGTCTGCAGCCTCTCGCGTCGGGCGGATGCCGCGTCGCGGCGCTGGCGACATCATTGCGAGCAGTGGCAGGCTGGCCTCATGAACGCCGCCGACCGTGCCAGCAGCTCGACCCGCGCGCACCGTGTCGCCGTGCTCGTGCTCGAGGGTGCCAAGCCGCTCGACGTCGGGATCCCGGCGCAGATCTTCACGACCCGCGCGTCGATGCCGTACGAGGTGCGGGTCTGCGGCGCTGCGCCCGGTCCGGTCGCGGGCGGCGACGGGCTCTCCTACCACGTGGCCGACGGGCTCGAGGCGTTCGAGTGGGCCGAGACGATCTTCATCCCGGGCTACCGGCATCCGGATGTCGAGGAGCCGCCGTCGATCGTCGTCGACGCCCTCCGGGCCGCCCACGCACGGGGCGCGCGGCTCGCGGCGATCTCCACCGGCGCCTTCGCGCTCGCGGCGACCGGGCTGCTCGACGGGCGCCGGGCCACGACGCACTGGCACTACACGAAGGCGCTCGCCGCGAGGCATCCGCTCGTGCAGGTCGACGAGAACGTGCTGTTCGTCGACGAGGGGCGCGTGCTCACCTCGGCCGGTGCCGCGTCGGGCATCGACCTGTGCCTGCACCTCGTGCGCCGCGACCACGGCGTCGCGCTCTCGAACCACGTCGCCAGGCGGCTCGTGGCTGCGCCGTACCGCAGCGGCGGCCAGGCCCAGTACGTGCCGCGCGCGCTGCCCGACGACCTCGGCGAGCTCTTCGCGGCGACCCGGCACTGGGCGATCGAGCGCATCGAGGAGCCGCTGACGCTCGCAGACCTCGCGCGCAACGCGAACGTCTCGACGCGCACCTTCTCGCGGCGGTTCGTCGAGGACACCGGGTACACGCCCATGCAGTGGATCCTGCGCGCCCGCATCGACCTCGCGCGCGAACTGCTCGAGCGCACCGACCTCGGCGTCGAGCAGATCGCCGCGCGCGTCGGACTCGGCACTGGCGCCAACCTGCGCCTGCACTTCCACCGCGTGCTCGGCACGTCGCCGATGGAGTACCGGCACACGTTCCGCGAGTAGCGGTGCGCGGCCCGCGTGCGCGGCGATCGCGCCAGGTGGGAGAGTCCCGCTCCTTCGGCGCTACGGGCGTTCGACGCATCCGGGCCCGGATGAAGGAGCGCCCGATGCGGCGAAAGCCCGTGGCGAACACCTCCCAGTTGTCCTCGACGATGCCCGCGTGCTCGTGCGCCTCGTCGACGTGCGAACGGATGCCGCGGCCGTCGTGCCGCTCGTGCCCTACCACGCGTGGGCGGAGCGGGGCCCGTCGACGATGCGCGTCTGGATCGCGCCGATACGTGCAAGCAATTCACAGAATCTCTCGGGTAGCCGTGAATGTATGAAAAGAATTTGACAACTCGGGTTCGCTTTGTCATCCTTTTCGAGAACCACCACCGAGAGCCGGAGCATCCATGACAGCGACGTCGACACCCCTGAACCGCCCCGTCCGTCGACGGCGCCGCGGCCTGATCGGCTGGGCCTTCATCGCGCCGTTCGCGGCCGTCTTCATCTTCGCCACCGTGCTGCCGCTCGGGTACTCCTTCGTGCTCAGCTTGTTCCAGGAGCGCATGATCGGCGGGGTCTCGTTCGTGGGATTCGAGAACTACGTCCAGCAGCTCACCGATCCCGACTTCTGGTCGGCCGTCGGCAGGGTCGGCGTGTTCGTCGCGATCCAGGCGCCGCTGATGATGGCGCTCGCACTCCTGGCCGCACTCGCTCTCGACAGTGCGCGACTGCACGCCCCCGCCGTCTTCCGCCTCGGCATCTTCCTGCCGTACGCCGTGCCCGGCGTCGTCGCCACCCTGCTCTGGGGCTACATCTACGGCTCGAAGTTCGGTCTCGTCGGCGACCTCAACGAGATGTTCGGGTGGAGTCTGGCCAACCCCCTCTCGAGCGCGCTGATCCTCCCCTCGATCAGCAACATCGGCCTCTGGCTCTACGTCGGCTACAACATGCTGGTCTTCTACGCGGCGCTCCGGGTGATCCCGACCGAGCTGTACGAGGCCGCGACCATCGACGGCGCCGGCGCCTGGCGGATCATGTTCTCGATCAAGCTGCCCGCGATCTGGCCGGCCATCATCGTGGCTGCGACCTTCTCGATCATCGGCGGGTTCCAGTTGTTCAACGAGCCGAACATCCTGCGCGCGCTGGTGCCGAACGTCATCAGCAGCGACTTCACGCCGAACATGTACGCCTACACGCTCTCGTTCGCCGGCGGCCAGTACAACGCCGCCGCCGCCGTCGCCCTGATCATGGGCGCGATCACCGCCGTCGTCGCCTTCCTCGTGCAGCGCCGCGGCTTCCGGAGGGACATCTGATGGTCACCCTGACGCAGACCACGCCGCCGGCGAGCCCGACGGCCGCCGCGGTCGCCGGCGAGCAGCGCCGCGCAGGCAAGCGGTACAAGCCGGTGCGGTTCAACCGCAGCCCCGGCCGCACGCCGACTCGCTCGATCCTGCTCACCGCCGTGATGACGCTGATGCTCATCTACAGTCTCTTCCCGCTCGTCTGGCTGGTCGTGAACTCGACGAAGAGCGTCGACGACCTGTTCTCCACGTTCGGGCTCTGGTTCGGCGACACGAACGTCTTCTGGGACAACGTCGTCGGGGTCTTCACGTACGACGACGGGGTCTACCTGACCTGGCTCCGGAACACGGTCATGTACACCCTCGTCGGCGCAGGCGGTTCGACGCTCATCGCGGCGATGGCGGGGTACGGGCTCGCGAAGTTCCGCTTCGCGGGGCGCAGGGCCGTGTTCGCGGTCATCCTCGGCGCGATCGCGGTGCCGGGCTCGGCGCTCGCGGTTCCGACCTTCCTCCTGTTCAGTCAGATGGGCCTCACGAACACGCCGTGGGCGATCCTCATCCCGTCGCTGGTCACGCCCTTCGGGCTCTACCTGCTCTGGGTCTACGCCGCCGACGCGATCCCGACCGAACTGATCGAGGCCGCGCGCGTCGACGGGGCGGGTGAGTTCCGCACCTTCTTCACGATCGGCCTGCGGCTCATGGCCCCCGGCATCCTGTCGGTCTTCCTGCTCGAGATCGTCGGCAGCTGGAACAACTACTTCCTGCCCCTCATCATGCTGAACGATCCCACCTGGTATCCCCTCACCGTCGGGCTCAACCAGTGGAACTCCCAGGCGGCCACCGCCGAAGGCGAGGTCATCTTCAACCTCGTGATCACCGGATCGCTCATCGCCATCATCCCCATCGTCATCGTCTTCCTCGCCCTCCAGCGGTTCTGGCAATCAGGCCTCTCCGCCGGGAGCGTGAAGGGCTGACGCTCGTCGTCGGCCAGCACCCACCCCCAACCGCACCACCACACACAGCACACGAAAGGAACCCCCATGCACTCACGTCATCGTGGCCGGATGCTCCGGCGCGTTTCCCTCATCCTCGGAGCGGCCGTCGTCGCCTCGACCCTCGCGGCCTGCGCCGGCGGCACCGGAGGCGGCTCGAGCGCCGACCACTACACCGATGCCGATATCGAGGCGGCTCTGCAGGAGAAGACCGAGATCACGGTCTGGACCTGGTCGGCGAGCCTCCCCGACGTCGCGAAGGCGTTCGAGGAGAAGTACCCCGAGATCACCGTCAACGTCGAGAACGTCGGCACCGGCGGCGACCACTACAACAAGCTCCAGAACGCGATCAAGGCGGGCAAGGGAGCTCCCGACCTGGCCACGATCGAGTACACGGTCGTGCCGCAGTTCGCCCCGTCGGGTGCTCTCGTCGACCTCTCCGAGTTCGGCTTCGACGCCTACGAGGATCAGTTCACGCCGGCGACGTGGCAGAACGTGAACGTCGACGACAAGCTCTACGAGCTGCCGCTGAACGCCGGTCCGATGGCGATGTTCTACAACCAGGCGACCTTCGACAAGTACGGCATCGAGGTGCCGACCACGTGGGACGAGTACCTCGAGGCCGCGCGCAAGATCCACGCCGCCGACCCCAACGCCTACATCGGCGCCGACACCGGCAACTCGGGTCTGACCGAGAGCCTCATCCAGGCGGCGGGCGGTCACCCGTTCACCGTCGACGGCTCGGACATCTCCATCGACCTGGCCGACGAGGGAACGCAGAAGTTCACCGGCTTCTACCAGCAGATGCTCGACGAGGGCCTGCTCTCACCGGTCTCCGGCTGGAGCCCCGAGTGGTACGCGGGCCTCACGGACGGGTCGATCGCGACGCTCCTGTCGGGCGCCTGGATGGCGGGCACCCTCAAGTCGGGCGCGCCCGACGCGGCCGGTGACTGGCGCGTCGCGCCGCTGCCGACCTTCGACGGGGAGACCGGCAGCGCGACCAACGGCGGCGGCAGCCTCGCGGTGATGGACCAGGGGAAGCACCAGCTCGTCGCCGCCGCGTTCGCGCGCTTCGCGACGCTCGAGGAGGGCGCCGACATCGCCCTGAAGTCCGGCTCCTTCCCGGCCCGCAGCAGCGTGCTCGAGAGCGACGACTTCCTGAACACGAAGGACGACTACTTCGGTGGCCAGGAGGTCAACAAGGTGTTCACCGACTCGCTCGACGCGGTCAACACGGACTGGCAGTTCCTGCCCTACGAGCTCTACGCGGGCACGATCTTCAACGACACGGTCGGCCCGGCCTTCGTCGGCGAGATCACGCTCGCCGACGGTCTGCTCGCGTGGCAGGATGCACTCCTCGAATACGGAGCAGAACAGGGTTTCACGGTCGAAAAGTGACCATGAGGCGGTTTCCGGAGGCCGGCTCTCGCGTAGCGAGGGCCGGCCTCCGGCGTCGGTCGATGCCGACGCAGTAGGGTCGAATCGGCATGTGCCGAGTGAGGGACGAAGGAGACGGCGATGTCGGACGAGACGCAGATCAGCCCGCTGGAGGTACTGCGCTCGGCGCTGCCGAAGCTCACCGGAGCGAAGCTGCGGGTCGCCGAGATCATCCTGCGCGATCCGCGCGCGGTCGGGCAGAGTTCGATCACCTGGCTCGCCGCGGAGGCGACGACGTCGCCCGCGACGATCACCAGACTGGCCTCCTCGCTCGGATTCCCCGGGTTCCCCGCCCTGCGCGCGGCCATCGCGCAGGAGAACGGGCGCGGCGCCCAGGCCGGATGGGAACAGGACATCGGATCGGCGATCCTGCCCGACGACCCCGCAGAGAAGGTGCTCAGCACCCTCGCGGGGAATCAGTTCAACGCCGCTCGCAATGCGATGGCCTCGGTCGACCTCGAGGCGCTGGAGGCGCTCGCCGACCGCATCGTCGCCGCGAAGCGCGTGCACCTGTTCGGTGAATGGGGCGACGCGCCGGTCGCCTACGAGCTGTACCTGCGGTTGTTCCGCATCGGCGTGCCCATCTGGTTCCACGAGGGCGCCTATTTCTCGCAGGTGGGCGCGAGCCTGCTGCAGCGCGGCGACCTGGCGATCGTCATGTCGAGGTCCGGCGAGAGCCCGATCGCCGAGGAATTCGTCGACATGGCCTCGGCACACTCGGCCACGACGGCCCTCATCACGGGTGACCCGTCGTCGGTGCTGACCGGCAAGGTCGACCTCGTCGTCGCCACGGGCACCGTCACCGTCGGCCGCATCTCGTGGACCGACTACTTCGCCGGCAGGTCGAGCGACACGCTGGTGTGCGCCACCCTCTGGGCCCTCGTCGCCCAGCGCATGCCCGACGTCATCTACGGCCGGCTCGAGGCCGACGCGATGACCGGGTCTCCGCCGCCGCAGCGTCGGCGACCCGCAGATCGCTGACGGAGGTCTGCCGACCTCCGAACCTCCGCGCGGCCGCCCGCTCGAGGGCGGTCGGGTTCAGCCGAACGCGCGGATGCCGACGACGCTCGCCCATTCCGAGCCGTTGGTCGCCTCGACCACGAGCCGGATCGCGTCGGTGATGATAGAGGCGTCGAGGGTGTGGGTACGCAGGCGCGTGCGGTTGTCGCTGCCTTCGGCCACCGTCACCCATGCATCGTCGACGCGAGCCTCGATCCGGTAGTCGCGCACGAGCTCGGGCATGACGGGCCACGGCGTGCGGTGGTGGTGCAGGTTCACGAGGTCGATGTCGACGTCGTCGTTGAAGACGAGCTCGACGGACCGGATCTCCACCGCGTCGGGCCAGCGCAACTGGAGCCACGGCGAGGGGTCGACCGTCGTGCGCTCCGACGACCAGAGCCGAGGGCCGTCGTACGGGCGCTGCAGTCCTCCCACCGCCTGCGCGGCGGCGTAGGCCGTCGTGGCGCCGTGCACGCGCAGGAGCGGCGAGCGCCGGCGGAGCTCCTCGGCCGACCAGGCGTTGCTCTGCGCCTGCCCGCGCGATGTGCGCGGTGTGCGGCTGACGAGTCCGAGCACGCCGTAGGGAGCGGGGCGGTTCTCGACGACGAGCGCGGCGTGGGGATGCCGGCGGAACACGACGACCGCGTTCTCGCCGCCGGGGGCCAGATGGGTGAACGGCAGCTCGGCCCAGTGCGACCCGGCTTCGACGGCGACCGTCGTCGCATCGAGCAGACGAACGGGGATGTGGTTCTCGCCGCCGCCGGTCGACCAGAGCTCCACGTCGAGCTCGGCCGGCGCCTCCAGGTCGAGGAGCACGTCGACGCCGTCGAACGACGGTTGCACGGGGAAGAGGATGGCGAGGTCGTGCTCGTCGAACGGGAATCTCTGCCGGTCGACGGCCGGGCCCGCGGCATCCGTCGTCAAGCGCTGGATCGTGGAGGAGGCCGTCGCCGTCGCAGCGAGAGCGAGGTCGGATGCGTCGCGCCACGGCACGCCGAGCATCGAGGCGTCGCGGCGGAGCAGGGTCTGCTGGAGCTGCTCCAGCCGCTCGGTCGCCAGCGTGCGAGGCGAGATCGATTCGCGGGCGCAGATCGCCGCGGCCACGCCTGCGGCCTCGCCCGTGACCGCGCAGGTCGCCATGACCCGCGTGGTGCCGAAGGCGACGTGGCTCGCCGAGATGTCGCGGCCGGCCATGAGCATGTTCGACACGTTGCGCGAGTACAGGCTCCGGAACGGGATGTGGTAGATCCCGGCGGTGAAGAGGTGCTTCGAGCCGTGGTCGTCGGAGTACATGCCTCCTGGCGGGTGCAGGTCGATGCTCCAGCCGCCGAACCCGATCGAGTCCTCGAACCGGGTCTGGTTCATGATGTCGTGCTGGGTGAGCACGACGTCGCCCTCGAATCGGCGGTATTCGCGCTTGCCCGGCACCGACCCGACCCATTCCAGGGTGAGCGTGTCGGCATCGAACTCGCCCGAATTCTTGATGTGGTCCCAGATGCCGTAGATGACGCCCCAGAGTTCGTCGCGGATGAACTCGGCATCTCGCACCGAGTCGAGCTCGCCGCCGTACTCGATCCACCAGTAGTCGCACCCGTTCGCCGTGGTGCTGATCGGCCGGTTGCGCACGATCGTGGTCGCAGCGATGTCCTTCGTGACCGACGGGGGGACGAAGCGCACGGGTTCGCCGGCGTCCTTGGTGTAGAAGAACATGGTGCTGCCGAGCATGTCGTCGTCGGGTGCCTCGGGCGCCCATTCCTCTTCGAACTCGGCGTGGGCCTCGCGACCGGTGCGGTACCGGGCGCCGGCCAGATCGCCGACGAGGCCGTCGCCGGTGGCGTCGATGAACAGCGACGACGTGAACGCGAGTTCGCGTTCGGTGTCCATCTGCCATCCGGTCACCGAGCGGATGACGCGATCATCGTCGTCGCCCGTCGCCGCGACCTTTCGCACGTCGGTGTTGAGGTAGAGGCGGATGTTCGATTCCGCCCGCACCGCGTCGAGCACGACCTGGTCCCACAGGAACGGGTTGCCCTCGGGATTCCGGTACTGGTTCTCGCGGAAGAGCTCACCCATGACGCCCGTCTCCCTGGCGTACTTCTGCGCGCCGTGGGCGGTGGCGCCGCAGACCCAGACCCGGATCTCGCTGCTCGCATTGCCGCCGAGGACCGGCCGATTGTTGACGAGGGAGACCCGTGCGCCCTCGCGGGCGGCGCCGATCGCCGCGGCGACACCGGCGAGTCCGCCGCCGATCACCGTGATGTCGGCGTGCACTGAGATCTGTTCCATGACCACTCCTCGTCGAACGGGTGCAGATTCGCACTCGGGAAAAACAATAACGTATTGCGGCGTATCATGTCGAAAACAGGAAAAAGGTTTGCACGAGAACGAGGAGGTACCCGTGCTCTGGTACGGCGGCGACTACAACCCCGAGCAATGGCCGCGAGAGACGTGGACGGAGGACGTGCGCCTCATGCGGCGCGCCGGCGTCTCGGTGGCCACCGTCGGCGTCTTCTCATGGGCGAAGCTCGAGCCCGAAGACGGCCGGTTCGACTTCGACTGGCTCGACGACATCATCGGCCGGCTGCACGCCGCGGGGATCGCCGTCGACCTCGCCACGGCCACCGCCTCGCCGCCGCCCTGGCTCACGCGTGCCCATCCCGAAGTGCTCGCCGTCACGGCCGACGGGCGAACCTGGTCGTCGGGGAGTCGTGGGCACCACAACCCCTCCTCGGCGGCCTTCCGACGCCACGCCGATCGGCTCGTCGGACGACTCGCGGAGCGGTACGCCCACCACCCCGCACTCATCGCCTGGCACGTCGGCAACGAGTACGGCAACGAGGCACCGCGCGACCACGGACCGGAGTCCGCCGCGGCATTCCGGACGTGGCTGCGCACGCGGTACGGCTCGATCGAGGCCGTGAACGAGGCATGGGGCACCGCATTCTGGTCGCAGCAGTACGCCTCGTTCGACGAGATCGAACCGGCGCGGGCGACCCCCACCTTCCCGAACCCCGCCCAGACGCTCGACTACGAGCGGTTCGGTTCGGACGCGCTCCGAGCCGCGTACCTGGCCGAGGTCGAGATCCTCCGAGCGGCCAACCCCGCGATCCCGATCACGACGAACTTCATGGGGCCGTTCAAGCCGGCCGACTACTGGGCGTGGGCCGACGACGTCGACTTCGTCTCGGACGACTGCTATCCGGACCCCCTCGACCCCGAAGGCCACGTGTACGCCGCACTCCGACGCGACCTGATGCGCTCGCTCGCCCGCGGCAAGCCGTGGGTGCTCATGGAGCAGGCGACGAGCGCGGTCAACTGGCGCGCCACCAACGGCGCGAAGCAGCCCGGCCAGATGCGGGCGCTCTCGTACCAGGCGCTCGCCCGGGGTGCCGACGGGATCATGTTCTTCCAATGGCGCCAAGCGGTTCGGGGTGCGGAGAAGTTCCACTCCGCGATGCTGCCGTACACCGGCACCGACACGCGCATCTGGCGAGAGGTCGAGCAGCTCGGTCATGAGCTCGACGGACTCGCCCATCTGGCGGGCACGCCCGTCGAGACGCCCAGGGTCGCGATCCTCTTCGACTGGGAGTCGTGGTGGGCGATCGAGCAGGGCGCGATGCCCGCCGGCGTCGACTACCTCGGCACC
The DNA here is from genome assembly GCF_001660485.1 of Agromyces aureus. GTDB lineage: Bacteria > Actinomycetota > Actinomycetes > Actinomycetales > Microbacteriaceae > Agromyces > Agromyces aureus. The sequence continues at coordinate 3,778,387 of NZ_CP013979.1, read as the reverse complement.
GTCACCGAGTGGTACTCGGCGCTCTACGAGCTCGGCGTCCTGGTCGACTTCGCCCGCGCGACCGATGATCTCTCGGGCTACGCGGTCGTCATCGCGGTCACGACGGCGGTGTGCTCGGATGCCGCGATCCACGGTCTCGACGACTACCTCCGCAGCGGCGGCCACCTCGTCGCCACCTACGGCACGGCCATCCTCGATCCGACGACGCGTCTCATGCCGGGAGGACCGCTCGGTGCCCTGGCGTCGACCCTCGGGGTGCGGGTCGAGGAGGTCTCCCCGCGCTCGGAGGCCGGGCTCGGCCTGCGCGACCGGCTCGGGCTCTCGGGTGCGGTGGAGGGCGCGGTGAGCGGCGAGGTCGGCACCTGGGCGGAGGTGGTGCACGCGACGGACGCGGCGACCGTCGCCGTGTTCGGGCCCGGCGATCTCGTCGGGCGCCCCGCGATCACCCGGCGCGATCGCGCCGCCGGCGTCGGATGGTACGTCGGCGCCGAGCTCGAACGGTCGGCGATCGCCCAACTCCTCGACCGGGTCGTTCGCGAGGCGGGCGTCGAGCCGGCGGACCTGCCCGCCGGCGTCGAGGTGGTCCGCCGCGGCGGGGTCGCGATCGCCGTCAATCACGGCCGATCGACGGTCGAACTCGTGCTGCGCGGTCGCGACGAGGTGACCGGCGCCGACGTCGCCGCGGTCGAGCTCGCGCCGTTCGGGGTCGCGGTCGTCCGTGTGGACGCCGCGACCGGCACCCTGCCCGTCGAGGTGTCCGAATGAGCGGCGCGCCGTCGACGCGCCCGGCGGCCTTCGCCATCGGCGAGCACGACTTCCTCCTCCACGGCTGGCCGCACCGCATCCTGTCCGGAGCGATCCACTACTTCCGCGTGCACCCCGGAGACTGGCGGGACCGCATCCGAGCTGCGCGCTCGATGGGCCTGAACACGATCGAGACCTACGTCGCGTGGAACGAGCACGCACCGACGCGGGGCGAGTTCGACCTGTCGGGTCGGCTGGATCTGGGCGGCTTCCTCGATGCCGTCGCCGCGGAGGGCATGCACGCGATCGTCCGGCCCGGCCCGTACATCTGCGCCGAATTCGACAACGGCGGACTCCCGGCGTGGCTCACGCGCGATCCGCAGGTGCGGCAGCTGCGCCGCGCGGATCCCGCGTATCTCGAAGCCGTCGCCGAATACCTCGAGCAGCTCGCCCCGGTGCTCGTCCCGCGTCAGATCGATGCGGGTGGGCCGATCATCCTGGTGCAGGTCGAGAACGAGTACGGCGCCTACGGCGATGACCACGAGTACCTCCGTCGGCTGGCCGCCTGCATCCGTGAGACCGGCATCACGGTTCCGCTCACGACGATCGACCAGCCGACCGATGCGATGCTCGAAGCGGGCGGGCTTCCCGAACTGCACCGCACCGGCTCGTTCGGGTCGAACGTCGCGTCCAGGCTCGAGACGCTTCGCCGCCATCAGCCGACGGGGCCGCTCATGTGCGCGGAGTTCTGGGACGGCTGGTTCGACAGCTGGGGCACGCACCACCACACGACGTCGGCACAGGATGCCGCCCGCGAACTCGACGAGCTCCTCGCCGCCGGGGCATCCGTGAACATCTACATGTTCCACGGCGGCACGAACTTCGGGCTCACGAACGGTGCGAACCACAAGGGCCGCTATGTCCCGATCGCCACCTCGTACGACTACGACGCCCCGCTCGACGAGGCCGGGCATCCGACCGAGAAGTACTTCGCCTTCCGGGACGTCATCTCGAAGTACGTGCCGGTGCCCGACGACTCGCCGCTGCCGCCGCGGCCCGCGCCCGCGCCGGCGTTCGAGGTCGAGCTCGGCGAGCGGGGACCACTGCCCAGGCGCGTCTTCGGGCCCGAGTTCACCTCCGACCAGGTGCCGACCTTCGACGAGATCGAACACGATCGCGGATTCGGGTTGTACCGAGCAGAACTCGCGGGCGAAGCCTCGCGGCCCGCCGTGCTCGAGATCGGCGAGGTGCGCGACCGCGCCTGGGTTCGTCTGGACGGGACGATGATCGGCACGCTCGCACGCGACTCGCACGAGCGCACGCTCATGCTTCCGTCTGCGAGAGGCACGCTCGAAGTGCTGGTCGAGGATCAGGGCCGGGTCAACTACGGGCCGCGGATCGGCGAGCAGAAGGGCCTCATCGGCCCCGTGGCGGTCGCGGGAGATCCGATCACTGGCTGGAGCCTCCAGCCGCTCGCGCTCGACGCGGTCGCCGACCTCGATCTCACGGTCGTCGATCCGGCGAGCGTGCAGGGCGACGTCGCTCGCGGTGTCTTCGAACTGCCGGAGCCGACGGCGCTGTTCCTCGACACCCGCGAGTGGGGCAAGGGCCTCGCCTGGGTCAACGGCTTCCTGCTCGGCCGCTACTGGCGGCGTGGCCCGCAGCAGACCCTGTTCGTTCCCGCAGGCGTGACGCGAGCGGGTATGAACGCCGTCACGGTCCTCGAGTTCGAGGTGCCGGGCGCGACGCACGCCCGATTCGTCCAGGGTCCCGACCTCGGCCCGCTGGAGGAGTGACGAGCTCCTGACACGGAACGGGCGCCCGGTGGAATCCACCGGGCGCCCGTTCGTGCGTGCGCTACGTATCAGCGCTCAGGCGTCAGCCCTTGACGCGGATCGCGCGGCGTGCACCGAATGCGATGCCCGCGAGCGCGAGCAGGGCGGCGGCGAGGGCCGCGAGCGGCGTCGCGTCGAAGCCGGTCGAGGCGAGGCCGGCCTTGGCGCCGGTCGCCGCCGTGGTGCCGGTGCCGGCGGTCGTGCCCGCGTCGGTCGTCGTGCCGCTCGGCGCGGCGGTGATGGTCACGGACTTCGAGGCGACCTCTTCGCCGTCCTGGAGCACGACGATCTCGTGCTCGCCGGCCGGGGTGTCGGAGGCGATCGTGCCGGTGCCCGAGAAGGATCCCTCGGAGTCGGTGGTGACCGAGGCGATCGACTGCGGGGTCGAGTGCAGTTCGATCTCGTACTCGGTGTCAGCGGCGAAGTCTTCGCCCGTGACGGTGATCTTGCCGCCGGGGGTCAGCGAGCCGGTGATCGAGATCGACGGGTCGACCGGCGGCGCGGGCTCCTCCTCGTCGACGAGGCAGTCGGAGTCGACCGTGGTCTTCGCGAGCAGGGCGTCGCCGTGGGCGGGGCCGGTGCGCACCTCGACGGTGTGCTCGCCAGAGTCCTCGGCGAACGTGTAGGCGTCGAGGGTCAGGGGGGCGTTCTCGAAGACGGCGACGATGTCCTTCATCTTGCCGTCGACCGAGACGATCGCCGAGTAGGTGCCGTTGATCTTCGAGGCGAGCAGCTCGGCGTTCGTGAGCGTGACGATCGCCGCACCGCAGGTCGTGTCGGTGTCGATCGTCGCAGCGGCGGCGAAGTCACCGGTCGCGCACTCGGTCGAACCCGAGTCCACGACGCTCGCGACGGGCTCGGCGCCATAGCCCTGGTAGGCCGTGACGCTCACCGAGTAGGTGTGCGTGCCGTAGGTCTCGGTGCCGGGCGTGCCCTTGGCGAGCGCGAAGTCGGCCGGGGCGTACTCGGCGCCGAACGCGAGGCCGTCGACGACGGTGGCGCCGTCGATGGTGACGGTGACGGTGTTCGGCGTCGCGTCGGCGGGGATCGCGGCCGAGACGAGCTGCTGCTCGGTCACGGCGTCCTGCGCGGCGACCTCGACGTGCGTCTGGGTCAGTCCGGTGCGCTCCCACAGCTTGGAGTCGTAGATCACGTGGGCGCCCGAGTCCTTGTGGGCCCATCGGGTCTCGCCCCAGAACAGGAAGCTCCACGAGTACTGGTAGTCGGTGTGGCTGACCTCGGCGACGGCGGGGGAGACCTCGACGGTCTCGTACACGGCGTCGGCGCCGGGCTCGACCGCGTAGCCGGCGAGGTCGACGCTCAACGCGTCGCAGCTGCCGACGATCGAGGTTGCGGGGGTCGGGGTCGCGGCGGCGGCCGGTGCGACGGTGCCGGCGAGGGCGAGGCCTGCGCCGAGCACGGCGACGACCAGCGCGGGAAGGGTGCGCTTCATCGGGTTCCTTACACGTAGGGTTCGGGCGCGCCGAGACGCCGGTCTCAGCGCGGGTATCCCGCGAGCCTACGGAGGAGGAGCGGCCGAACGGCCGACGAAACGGAGGATGCCCCCCGGATTGGGGGCGTCGGCTTCCGGATTGCTCAGCGTGGCGAGATCCTTTCGAGACGCGTCTTTCGGGCCACTGTCGCCACCGGGCGAATGCGCGCATGGTTGAGGGGTACCCCACGAAAGGACCCCACGAATGACCCGCATCGCGATCAACGGATTCGGCCGCATCGGACGCAACGTCGTCCGCGCACTCATCGAGCGCGACGCCGACCTCGAGCTCGTCGCCGTCAACGACCTGACGTCCCCGGCCGAGCTCGCGCGCCTGCTCAAGTACGACACGGCCGGCGGCCGCTTCAACGGCACCGTCGAGGCCGACGGCGACGTGCTCGTCATCAACGGCCGCCGCGTGAAGGTGCTCGCCGAGCGCGACCCCGCGAACCTCCCCTGGGGCGAGCTCGACGTCGAGCTCGTGCTCGAGTCCACCGGCCGCTTCACCGACGCCGAGGCCGCGAAGGCCCACATCACCGCGGGCGCAAAGAAGGTGCTCGTGTCGGCTCCGGCGAAGGGCGCCGACGCCACGCTCGTCTACGGCGTGAACACCGACGCGTACAACGCCGAGACCGACGTCATCGTCTCGAACGCGTCGTGCACGACGAACGCCCTCGCCCCGCTCGCGAAGGTCCTCGACGACCTCGCCGGCATCGAGCACGGCTTCATGACCACCGTGCACGCCTACACGCAGGACCAGAACCTGCAGGACGCCCCGCACTCCGACCCCCGCCGCGCCCGCGCCGCCGCCGAGAACATCGTGCCGAGCTCGACCGGTGCCGCGAAGGCCATCGGCCTCGTGCTGCCGAACCTCGACGGCAAGCTCAGCGGCGACGCCATGCGCGTGCCGATCCCGGTGGGCTCGATCGTCGAGCTGAACGCGACGGTCGCGAAGGACGTCACCCGCGACGAGGTGCTCGCCGCCTACAGGGCCGCGGCCGACGGCCCCCTCGCCGGCGTGCTCGAGTACTCCGACGAGCCGCTCGTGTCGAGCGACATCGTCGGCAACCCTCACTCGTCGATCTTCGACTCCGAGCTCACCCGCGTCGACGGCAAGCACATCAAGGTCGTCGCCTGGTACGACAACGAGTGGGGCTTCTCGAACCGCGTGATCGACTCGCTGCAGCTGCTCGCGGCCTGATCCTCCGGTCGATCCCGTCACGGATGCCGCCGCCCGCCGCTTCGGCGCGGGCGGCGGCATCGTGCTGAGCGGGCGTCGCTCCCCGTCGGTCTCGCCACAGGTCCGCGCCGCTACAGGTCGGTGTCGTTACCCGTCGGGTCGTCAGGGTCGCGCGCGAGCAGGGCCCCCGCGATGCCGAGCGCGGCCGCGACGATCATGAGGATCGCGACGGGCCACCAGTGCCCGCTCGTCGCGACGAGCCAGGCCGCCAGCAGCGGGGCCAGCCCGCCGCCCACGATCGCGCCGGCCTCGCGCCCGATCGTGATGCCCGAGTACCGCACCCGGGCCTCGAACAGCGATGCGAACCACATGGGCTGCACCCCGTCGGCTGCCGCGTTGACCACGCCGATCGTGAGGGCGACCACGCCGATCACGAGGGCCGCCGAACCCGTGTCGAGCGCGAGGAACAGCGGAACGGCGAGCATGGCGAGCCCGCTGAGGGCTGCGACCGTGAGCCGCGCCGCCCCGATGCGTTCGCCCACGCGCCCCCACAGCGGGCACGCGACCGCGGCGAGGCCCGCACCGACGATCAGCGCCGTGAGCGTCACCCAGCGCGGCATCGCGAGGGTCGTGACCGCGTAGCCGAGGCAGAAGACCGACACGAGGTAGAACGTCGTGTTCTGGCCCGCGCGCACGAGGAAGACCGCGAGCACGTTGCGCGGCCTGCGCAGCACGTCGGCGAGCGGATGCCGCGTGCGGCCGTGCTGCTCGATCAGCGCCGTGAACTCGGGCGACTCGTCGACCCGACGGCGCAGGTACACGCCGACGCCCACGAGCACGAGGCTGACGAGGAACGGCACGCGCCAGCCCCACGCGAGCAGGGCATCCTCGTCGAGCGCGGCCGTGACCGCGACGAAGGCGAGGTTGCCGAGCACGAGTCCGACGTAGAGCGCGCTCTGCACGAGTCCGCCCCGCGCGCCCCGTCGGTCGGGCCCGCTCTCGACGGCGAGCAGCACGGCCCCGCCCCACTCGCCGCCGGTCGCCGCGCCCTGCAACAGCCTGAGCACGACGAGCAGGGCGGGTGCGAGCACGCCGACCTGCGCGTAGGTGGGCAGCAGTCCGATGAGCGCGGTCGCGATCCCCATGACGAGCAGCGTGCCGAGCAGGGTCGTGCGGCGCCCGAAGCGGTCGCCCAGGTGGCCGGCGATGAGGCCGCCGAGCGGCCGCGCGAGGAATCCCGTCGCGAAGACCGCGAACGAGAACAGCATCCCGGTCGTCGGATCCTCAGTCGGGAAGAACAGCGCCGGGAACACGAGCGCCGCGGCTGTGCCGTAGAGGAAGAAGTCGTACCACTCCAGCGCCGTCCCGATCGAGGCCGCGGCCACGGCGCGTCGTGCGCGGCCGGGGTCGATCAGGACCCGTGGATCGGGGCCGACGGCGGTCGGCGGGTGGGCAGGGTCGACGTACGCGCGATCGATCATCGCGACATCCCTTCGCTAGTCCGAACTAGATCAGGTTCGACGGGTGTGATCTCAGCCGCGCGGATCGCGGCACCCCGTGTCACTGTCGGCGAGCCTAGCGCGGCCGTCTCCCGAGGTGTCCCGACGACCGCGTGACGATGTCGGCGGAGTGCGCCAGACTGGCCCGGTGACGCGTCGAGGGGTTCTGCTGTTCGCCGCGCTCGGCATCGCCTGGGGCATCCCCTATCTCTTCATCAAGATCGCGGTGAGCGAGCTCGAGCCCGCCATGGTGGTGCTCGGGCGATCCGGGCTGGCCGCCGTGCTGCTGCTGCCGCTCGCGTTCTTCCGTCGCGAAGTCGTCGCCGTCGTGCGCCGCTGGAAGCCGATGCTCGCGTACACGATCGTCGAGATCGTGCTGCCCTGGTACTTCCTGAGCTCTGCCGAGCAGCACCTGCCGAGCTCGACCGCCGGCCTGCTGCTCGCCGCCGTGCCGCTCGCGGGTGTCGCGATCGCGTTCGCGATGGGGCGACCCGAACGCCTCAGCGGGTCGAACTGGCTCGGCATCGCCATCGGCATGCTCGGCGTCGCGGCGCTCGTCGGCCTCGACGTCGCGGGCTCCGACCTCGGGGCTGTCGCCGAGATGGGGGTCGTGGTCATCGGCTACGCGCTCGGCCCCGCGATCCTCGCCCGCTGGATGCCCGACCTGCCGGGCATCGGCGTCGTCGCCGTCTCGCTCGCCGTCGCCGCCGTCATCTACGTGCCCGTGGTGTTCGCGACCTCGGCCTGGCCGGCCGCCTGGCCCTCGACCTCCGTCGTGGTGTCGATCATCGTGCTCGCGGTCGTGTGCAGCGCGCTCGCGTTCATCCTCATGGTCGCCCTCATCGGGGAGATCGGCCCGGTCAAGGCGACCACGATCACCTACGTGAACCCGGCCGTCGCGATCATCGCCGGGGTCCTCGTGCTCGGGGAGCGCATCACCGTCTGGACCGTCGTCGGCTTCGTGCTCGTGCTCACCGGCTCGTACCTCGTCACCCGGCGCCGCCGCGACCCGGTCGCCGCCCCGGCGCCGGAGGCCGCCCCGGCGGTCGAGTAGTGGCGACGACGGCCCCGGTTCTGCTCTGAGCGGATGCGCGAGACATCCGCAGACGGTCCGGCTAGCCTCGCGACATGGACGCGATCCGGCCGCAGACGACCGAGCGGATGCCGCGGCGCGGCGCCGAACACGAGCGCACCCCGCTCTGGCGCGAGGCGCTCGGCGCCTTCCTCCGACGCGAACGCCTCGCCCAGCAGCGCATCCTCGCCGACGTCGCGCGCGACGCCGACGTCTCGACGCAGTACCTCTCCGAGATCGAACGCGGTCGCAAGGAACCCTCGAGCGAGATCCTCGCCGCCGTGACCGAGGCGCTGGGGCTCACCCTGCTCGACGTCGCGGCCGGCGTCGCAGCCGAGCTCACGGGTCGTGAGGCGCGCGTGGCGCCGCGACCGCTCGTGGTGCTCGACCTCACCGCGCGAGGCGGGCACCGGCCGGGCCACCACGAGACGTCGGCTCCGGTCGCGGGCTCGATCCACGACGTCGCCCTCGTCGCCTAGGAGACTCCGCCGTTCGAGGAGGCGCGCCGGCGCCGTCTCGAGACCAGCGCCGCGCGTACGTCGGGTCTCGAGACGCTTCGCTCCTCGACCGGCGGGTCTCCGCGACCGGCGTCCTAGCCCGCGATCGCCTGAGCCCCCGCCCGCTGCACCGCGACCACGCGGTCGGCGAGCCCGTACTCGACGGCGGCCGCGGCATCCAGGATCAGCTCCCGATCGGTGTCGTGGCGCACCTGCTCGCGCGTGCGCCCCGTGTCGTGCGCGAGCACGGCCTCGAGTTCGCCGCGCACGCGCAGCACCTCGTCGGCGTGGATGATGAGGTCGGGGATCGACCCGCGCCCCTGTGTCGACGGCTGGTGCAGTACCGCCCGCCCGTGCCGCAGGATGCCGCGCATGCCGGGTGCTCCACCCGCGAGCAGCATCGCCACGGGGCCGCCGACCTGCCCGACGCACGTCGTCGCGACCGCGGGCCTGATGTGCTGGATGGTGTCGTACACCGCGAGCGCGGCCTGCGGCGAGCCGCCGGGGGAGTTGAGGTAGAGGTGCACGGGCGCCTCCTGGCTGTCGGCCTCGAGGTGCAGCAGTTGGGCGATGAGCACGTTGGCGACGCCGTCGTCGATCTCGGTGCCGAGCGTGATGATGCGCTCGCCGAGCAGCCGGCTGTACACGTCGACCGTGCGCTCCACGTTGCCGCGCCGCTCGGTGACGTACGGGATCGTGTAGCCGCTCATGCGAGCGCCCCCTGCCTGGCAGCGGCGGCGGGGTTCGCGAGCGGGTGCCCTCCGGCATCCGACCGGAAGCCCGGACCGTGCAGGCGACCGCGCGCGCCCGGATAGATGTCGATCGCGTCGTGCACGACCCGGTCGATGAACCCGTACTCGACGGCCTCCGAAGCCGAGACCCAGCGGTCTCGCAGCGAGTCCTCGGTGATGCGCTCGAGCGGTTGCCCCGTGTGCTCCGCGAGCAGGCCCAGCATCGTGTCGCGGGTCTGCCGCAGGTCGTCGGCCTGCAGTTCGACGTCGACCGCGGTGCCGCCGATGCCGGCCGACCCCTGGTGCATGAGGATGCGCGCGTGCGGCAGCGCGACGCGCTTGCCCGGCGTTCCCGACGAGAGCAGGAACTGGCCGGCGCTCGCCGCCATGCCGATCGCGACCGTCGCGACGTCGTTCGGGATCGCCTTCATGACGTCCATGATCGCGAGCATGGCGGTCACCGAGCCGCCGGGCGAGTTGATCCAGAACGCGATGTCGCGGTCGGGATCCTCGGCCGAGAGCAGCAGCAGCTGGCTCGTGAGCCGGTTGCCGAGGTTCTGGTCGAGCTCGGTGCCGAGCACGACGACGCGCTGGCGGAACAGCTGGGTCGAGAGGTCCGCATCGATCGGATGCAGCGGGGCCTGGGTGTCTTCGCTCATGCCCTCCAGCGTGCGCCGAGCGGATGTCGCATGCCGGCGTTTCCGCCGTGGGCAGTGCGGCCCTGGGCAGCACTGCTGTGGGCAGCACTGCTGTGGGCTGAGCGCGGGGCAAGGGTCGCCGGTCGAGGAGGCGCTTCAGCGCCGTCTCGAGACCTCGCCGGCAGGTCTCGAGACGCTGCGCTCCTCGACCGGCGGATGGAATGGGGATGCCGTGGCGGCGCCCCTCTCGTAGGATCGGACTGCGCTTCGGCGCCGCCCCAACCGACCCCCGACGGCCAGGAGCCCGAGTGACGACATCCGTTGACGACCCGCCCCCCGGTCGTCGTGCGGCCGCACGCGCGTCAGCGGCGACCCCTCGGCGAGCGTCCGACGACGGACGATTCCGCTACCACGTGTGCTCCCTCGAACCCGGCGGCGAGTACGAGGAGACCATCGTCGAGGTCGCCGGCGACGACGGTCCGCGGTTCTTCGCGACCGACACGGGCGCGCGCATGACCGAGGTCTCCGAGCGCTACGTCGTCGTGCGGCGCACGAGCGAGATCCGGTCGATGCACGAACTCGGCGCCGACGAGATGGCCGAGCTCGAGGCCGAGCTCGGGTTCGTGCGACCCGTCGCCGGACGCGATCCGCTCGAGGACCCCGCCTGGACCGAGTTCCTCGACGAGGCCGTGCCCTCCCGCCCGACCGGGCCGGTGACGCCGATCACGCCGAGCGCACCGCAGCCCGAGCCCCTGTCCGAGGCCGACGCCGAGCCCGAGGCCGACGAGCGCATCCCGATCGACGAGTTCGCGGAGCTCGCCGCCGCGCCCGACCCGATCGACACCGATCCAAGCGACACCGACCCTGCACGCAGCACGAGAGACGAGCACATGACGATGGATTCCGACGCAGACTGGACCTTCGAGCAGTTCGAGGCCGTGGTTGCGGGCTCCGCCCCCGCGCCTGCCCCCGCTCCCGCTCGACCGGTTCCGGTGGCCCCCGTCACCCCGATCGCCGCGGCCTCGGCGGTCAGGCCCGGTGCGCCCGTGCCCGGTGCGCCGGCACCCGTCGCACCCGCGCACGCACCGGTCGCGCCGGCATCCGCCCCCTCGTCAGCACCGGCCGCGAACGCGGCCGCACTGCAGATCGGGCTCGCGCAGGGCATCGCGTTCGTCGCGCACCGCGGCCAGACCGACAAGCTCGGCGCCGAGTACATCGACCACCCCGCACGTGTGGCCGAGACCTTCGACCCGGTCGCGCAGCCCGTCGAGGTCGCCGTCGCATGGCTGCACGACGTGCTCGAAGACACCGACCTCACCGCCGAGCGGCTCCGCGAGGCGGGCGTCGAGCACGAGATCATCGACGCCGTGCAACTGCTGACGCGCACGGCCGACGTCTCCGCGGCCGAGTATTACGCGCGCATCCGCACGAACGCCGTGGCGCGCAACGTCAAGCTCGCCGACATCGCCGACAACTCCGCGCCCTGGCGCCTGCGCAAGCTCGACCACGACACCCAGGCCCGCCTCGCCGAGAAGTACGCCAAGGCCCGCGCCGCGCTCGCCTGACCCCTCCCTCCTCTCAGCTCTGCGGATGCCGCGGGCGGCCAGGTGCCCCCGCGGCATCCGTCGTCTCTGCGCGCGTCCGCATAAAGGAATCTTGGTATTCGGTCTTGCTAAGTACCGGTACTCATGCTTACTATGTACCAGTAGTCAGCAACACCGAGTAGCAGAAGCAACCGAGTAGAGAAGGAGGATTCCATGGGCAAGCAGACGACCGAGATGCTGAAGGGCACGCTCGAGGGCATCGTCCTCGCGATCCTGGCCAAGCAGCCGGCGTACGGGTACGAGATCACGGCCCGGCTCCGCGACCAGGGCTTCTCCGACATCGCCGAGGGCACGATCTACGCCCTGCTGGTCCGCATCGAGCAGCGCGGCCTCGTCGACGTCGAGAAGGTCCCGTCCGAGAAGGGCCCGCCGCGCAAGGTCTACGCGTTGAACGCGACCGGCGGCGAGTACCTCGAAGAGTTCTGGGGGACCTGGAGCTTCCTCGCCGAACGCATCGAACAGCTCCACCGCGACATCCGACCGAAGCACGACACCGACGACACCAACCGCACCGACGAAGCAGAAGGAGCATGACCATGGCCGCGAAGTGGATCGAAGCCCTCACCGGCTCGCTCGAGCAGAAGAAGCAGTACAAGCAGTACAAGGCCCGCATCGCCGCGCTGCCCGAGCCGTACCGCGCGGCGGCGAACGCGTTCGAGCGGTACTTCATGTACCAGGGCGGCATCACCGACGGCGACCCCGCGGTCATGATGACCATGCTCGGCGACTTCGCCGACCTGTGGGAGCGCGCGGCGATCGATCAGACGCCGATCAGCGAGATCGCCGGCGGCGACCCCGTCGCGTTCGCCGAGGCGTTCAGCGAGGCCTACGTGGGCAAGCGCTGGGTCGACAAGGAGCGCAACCGCCTCACCAAGACGATCGAGGGCCTCGAGGAGGCCGAAGGGAGGGACGCGCGATGACCACCGCGACCCAGCCCGCACCCGCGATCCGGGTGCAGGGCATCGAGAAGTCCTTCAAGGACCTCCAGGTGCTGAAGGGCGTCGACTTCGACGTGAAGGCGGGCAGCATCTTCGCGCTGCTCGGCTCGAACGGCGCCGGCAAGACGACGCTCGTGCGCATCCTGTCGACGCTGCTGAAGGCCGATGCCGGCACCGCGACGGTGCACGGCTTCGACGTCGCCGCGAAGCCCAACGACGTGCGCGAGTCGATCAGCCTCACCGGTCAGTTCGCCGCCGTCGACGAGGTGCTCACCGGGCGCGAGAACCTCGTGCTCGTCGCGAAGCTCCGCCACCTGAAGAACCCCGGCGCGATCGCCGACGACCTGCTCGCCATGTTCGGGCTCACCGAGGCCGGCGGCCGCAGGGCGGCGACCTACTCGGGCGGCATGCGTCGCCGGCTCGACATCTCGATGAGCCTGATCGGCGACCCGCCGGTCATCTTCCTCGACGAGCCGACCACGGGCCTCGACCCGCAGGCGCGCATCGAAGTGTGGCAGACCGTCAAGCAGCTCGCGAAGGGCGGCACGACCGTGCTGCTCACCACGCAGTACCTCGATGAGGCCGAGCAGCTCGCCGACCGCATCGCGATCCTGCACGAGGGCCGCATCATCCAGAACGGCACCCTCGCCGAACTCAAGCAGCTGCTGCCGGCCGCGAAGGTCGAGTACGTCGAGAAGCAGCCCTCGCTCGAGGACGTCTTCCTCACGCTCGTCGGACACACCGGCGAGGCAGCAACGGACGATGCCGACACGACCCGCGCGAGCGGTTCGGCCTCGGCAGGAAAGGAACTCCGATGACCACCCACGTCCTCGGCGACACCCGGGTGCTCACGGCCCGGTCGCTGACCCACATCCTCCGCAGCCCCGACACGATCATCACGACGGCGGTCACCCCGATCGCACTGATGCTGCTGTTCGTGTACGTGCTGGGCGGCGCGATCAACACCGGATCCGACGAGTCGTACATCAACTACATGCTCCCGGGAATCCTGCTGATCACGATCGCGTCGGGCGTCGCATACACGTCGTACCGGTTGTTCCTCGACCTGCAGGGCGGCATCTTCGAGCGGTTCCAGTCCATGCCGGTCGCGAGATCGAGCATGCTCTGGGCGCACGTGCTCACGTCCCTGGTGGCGAACCTCGCTTCGATGGCGATCGTGATCGGCGTCGCGCTGATCATGGGGTTCCGCACCGGCGCGTCGGTGGCGGCCTGGCTCGCGGTCATCGGCATCATGGTCCTGTTCACCCTCGCCATGACCTGGCTTGCCGTGGTCGCAGGGCTCTCGGCGAAGACCGTCGACGGTGCGAGCGCGTTCAGCTACCCGCTGATCTTCCTGCCGTTCATCAGCTCGGCCTTCGTGCCGACCGAGTCGATGCCCGCGCCGGTCGCCTGGTTCGCCGAGAACCAGCCCGTGACCTCGATCGTCGACACCACGCGGGCCTTGTTCGCCGGCCAACCGGTCGGCAGCGACATCTGGGTCGCCCTCGCCTGGCTGGTCGGCATCCTCGTCATCGCCTACGTATGGGCCGTCGCGATCTACCGCCGCAAGTTCAGCTGAGCGGATGTCGCGGGCCGCGCGATTTCGTCCGCGGACATCTGATCGCCCCCTCTCCGAAACCTCGGAGCAGGGGGCGATCTGCGTGCGCCGACGGCCCGACCGGCCCCGCAGCCCGAACTCTCGGCGCTCGGCGTTAGGGATCCGTGCGGATCCGCGCTATCGACGTTTCGAGACCGTCGGCATCGGGCGCCCCCGGTCCGGCAGGGCGTAGACCGGGGGCATGTCATCCCTTCCTCGCGACTTCGTGCTGCACGGATCCCGTTCGATGCATCGAGCGGCCACGGCGGTGCACTCGGCCTGCTCCGCCGAATGGCTCGCCGTCCGCGACGGGCGTCATCGCTGGGGGGACTCCTCCGCGGTCGTCGGCCGGTACGGCGTGGTGGTGCACACCGTGGTGGTCTATCCGCCTGGTTCGTCGACGGTCGATCGTCGCTGGATCCGCGCCTGGCGTTCGGCCCCACTGTTCTCGGTGGTGCTGTTCTGGGTGAGCCTCGCCGTGTTCGCGTCGGCCGTCCCGATGGGGTGGGCGTTCGCGGCGGCGATCGGGGCCGTCGTCGCGATGGTCGCGGCACTCGCTCGACGCACGCGGGACCTCCGCCGATCGGTGGTCCAGCTCATGACCGAGGTGTCGCCCGGCAGCGCCGCCGACGGAGCGGCGGTGCGTCAGGCGGCCGTGCACCGCCTGGTCGCGACCATGAACGCCACCGAGGTGCAGCTCGCGGCGGGGCGCATCGACGAGCTCGAGTTCCAGCGTCGCTGGCACACCGCATACGACGCCGTCAGGTCGGCGGGATTCAGACGACGTGCACAGCCGGCCGACGCTTGAGGTCGGGTTCTGCCTCGCGGAGCACCTCGCGGGTCACGGGTGCGACCTCGCCGACCCCGGTGATGAGGTAGCGGAACATGTTGGAGATGGGGTTGCCCTCGGTCCACTCGCAGTAGACCGTCGGTACGACGCCGGTCGCGTCGCGGGCAGCGAGCAGCACGGCGGCGATCGTGTTCGGCACGTTGCCGCTCCGCACACGGAGCACGCGATATCCGAACTGACTCGAGCCGACCACGTCAAGGTCCTCCTCGAAGTCGGACGAGTCGGAGGGGTGCACCTCGAGGAAGATCGTGCGGGCGCCGGCGGGGATGTTGCTGTACCGGCGCTCATCACGGTCCTTGGCGGCGTATTCGTGGCCGCTCTCCGAGTGCGGTTCGTGGGCGATGAAGAGCAGTTCGCCGCGCTCGGCGTCGTCGGCGATGAACTCGGTCGCCACCGGGTCGAATGCCACGGTCGGAGCCCGCAGCTCGAACGAGCGGCCGACGCGGGAGACGAGCGAGATCACGAGGATGCCCAGGATGAACAGCGCGGCGATACGGAGGCCGTCGGGCCGTTCGACGATGTTGAGCGCCGTCGTGTAAAGGAAGACCACGGTGATGACGCCGAAGCCGATGAACTGCGGCCGCTGTCGCCGTTGGCGGGCCGAGATCGTCACGGCGACCGATGCCGAGGTGATGAGCACGAGCACGCCGGTGGCGTACGCGCCGCCCTGCGCGTCGACGTCGGCCTCGAAGATGATCGTGATGAGGAACGCGATGGCGATGAAGACGATCACCAGCGGGCGCACGGCGCGCGCCCACTGCGGCGCCATGCCGTACTTCGGGAGGTAGCGGGGCACGAGGTTCAGAAGGCCGGCCATGGCCGAGGCCCCCGCGAACCAGAGGATGAGGATGGTGCTGACGTCGTAGACCGTGCCGAACGCCTCGCCGAGGAATTCGTGCGCGAGGTAGGCGAGGGCGCGGCCGTTCGCCTCGCCGCCGGGCTGGAACTCGGCCTGCGGGATGAGGAGCGTCGTCGTGAAGCTCGAGGTGATGAGGAACGCGCTCATGATGACCGCGGCGGTCGTGAGCAGTCGGCGGGCACCCCTGATGCGCGTCTGCGGGTCGTTCGGCGGGTCGTTCTGGGAACCGTGGATCTGCGGCATCACGGCGACGCCGGTTTCGAACCCGGAGAGACCGAGGGCGAGCTTCGGGAACACGATGAGCGCCACGCCGATGACGAGCAGCGGGTCGCCGTGCTGTGTGAACAGCGCTGACCACCAGTCCTCGATGACGACCGGGTTCTCGATCACGTGCCAGATCGCGACGACGACCACCACGAGGTTCAAAGCCAGGAAGACGGCGACGAGCACGACGGCCACCCGGATCGCCTCGCGGAAGCCCTTCAGGAAGACGAGCCCGAGCAACGCGATCAGCACGAGCGTGATCCACACCTGCCCGCCCTCGAACCACGCAGGGGCGAAGGGGTTGGCGATGGCGTGCGCCGACGCGTCGGCGGCCGACAGCGTGATCGTGATCATGAAGTCGGTCGCGGCGAAGCCGAGGAGCACGAGCACGAAGAGCTTGCCCGCCCACCAGGGCAGCAGGCGTTCGAGCATCGCGATCGACCCTGAGCCCTTGAAGCTCTCCTTCGCGACCCGGCGGTAGACCGGCAGGGCGCCGAAGAGGGTGAGCGCGACGAGCACGAGGGTCGCGAACGGCGACACCAGGCCGGCCGCGAGGGCGGCGATCGCCGGTTGGTAGCCGAGCGTCGAGAAGTAGTCGAGGCCTGTCAGGCACATGACCCGCCACCAGGAGTTCGTGTGCTCGACCCGCTTCGCGTGCGGGCCCTGGTGGGCGCCGCTGTCGTCGACGAGGCCGGTCATCAGCCAGCGGCCGAGCCCGGAGCGCGGCACGCGGGCGTGCGCGACCGGCACGACGATGCTCTGCGGCTCGCTCGTCTCGGCCTCCGCCGACGTCGTGGGTTCTGGGCCGTCGTTGTCGGTCACGGATCGAGCGTAGTTGCGTGTATGGGACGCCCGGGCCTGATCGCGTTAGGAAACCGTTAGGATTTCGGCCCCGGCCGAGCGGATGTCGATTCCGCCCGCGCCCGTTCGACGCTTGAATGAGAGCGGATGTCGCGTCTCACCCAGAACACCCAGACCAACCCCCGACCGGAAGCGAGCCCCGCCATGCGCCCCATCATCATCACCGCGTTCGTCAGCCTCGACGGCGTCATGGACTCCCCGGGCGGCGGCGACCACCCGCGCGCCGGCTGGACCTTCAAGGAGGTGCCCTTCGTCGCCGAAGCCTACGAGATGAAGGGAACCGAGCAGCTCGAGGCATCCGCGATGCTGCTGGGTCGCCAGAGCTACGACGAGTTCGCGCCGATCTGGCCGACCATGGCCGAGTTCGCGGAGTACAACGCGATGCCGAAGTACGTCGTCTCATCGACCCTCGAAGACCCCGAGTGGACCAACACGCACGTGCTTCGCTCGCTCGACGAGGTCGCGGCGCTGCGCGAGGGCGAAGGCGGCCCGATCATCGTGCACGGCAGCGCGAAGCTCGGCCAGGGGCTCGCGGCGGCCGGACTCGTCGACCGCTACCACCTGCTGGTCTTCCCGCTGACGCTCGGCAGCGGCAAGCGCCTCTTCGACGGCAACGCGACGGGCACGATGAAGCTCGTCGTCCAGGCCGCCTACGACAACGGCATCATCAAGGCCGTCTACGACGTCGAGTACTGAGCGGGGCAGGGCAGGGCTGAGTGGGGCGGATGCCGCGGGCGGGCGCTCGCGGCATCCCTTGCCGCCCGGCTGCGACCGGGAGTAGCCTCCGATCGCCCGCCCATCGTCGATCGGAGCCGTCATGCCCGCAGCAGCCCTTCCCTCGAGCGGTGACGCGCCGACGCCCGGTGCGAAGACCTGCGACGCGAGTGGCATGGCCGAGATCCACCGCCTGTTCAAGGTCGGCTTCGGCGAGGGCCCGGCACTCGTCACAGGCGTCGGCGAGGCGGATGCCGCGCACGCCGACGTCGTCGGCGACCACCTCGCGATGCTCTCGACGAGCCTGCACGCGCATCACGAGGGTGAGGACGCGAGGCTCTGGGGCGCGCTCGAGCAGCGGGCACCCGCGTGCGCGGTGCACGTGGAGCGCATGAAGGCGCACCATGCCGAGCTGCTCGTGCACCTGGTCGCCCTCGACGAGGCGCTGCCCGCGTGGCGCGCGAGCGGTCGGCGCGACGACGCGGCATCCGTGCTCTCGGCGCTCGACGGGGTCAATGCGGCGCTCGACGTGCACCTGCCCGACGAGGAGGCGAACATCGTGCCCGTCATGGAGCGCACGCTCACGCAGCAGGAGGTCGAGTGGTTCGGCGAGCACGGCCGTGCCGCGACGCCGAAGGGCAAGATGTTCGTGCAGCTCGGGGCCATCCTCGCGGCGCAGCCCGACGGCGGCGACGAGTGGATGCGGCGCAACCTGCCCGCGCCCGTTCGCGGCATCTGGCGCGCGTTCGGCCGGCGCACCTACGAGAGGAACCGCGCGCAGCTGCTCGGCACGCGCTGACGACGACGGGGCGGATGCCGCGGGCCGGCGTCAGTCGATCGTCACCGCGTCGCCGACGGCGAGCTCGCCGAGGTTCTGCGGCACGAGCAGCACGCCGAACCAGGTCTTGCCGTCGCGGCGGCGGTGCTTCGAGAGCGTACGGATCGGCTCGAGCCCGCGTTGCAGGGTGAACGGGTCGATACCGGTCATCATGCAGCGGTCGCAGCCGCCGGCGTTGCGGAACCGCACGCCGCCGATGGTCACGAAGCCCCAGTCGTCCTCGGCGAACGGCTCGTCGCCGTCGACGACGAGGTTGGGCCGGAACCGCAGCATGTCGAGCTCGGGAGCGCTCTCGTCGGTCCACGCGTTCAGGGCGGCGAGCGACGCCTCGGTCGTGAGCAGCAGGGGAGCAGCGTCGGCGAGTGACATGTGATCGCCCTCGAGTCCGCCGTGCTCGGCGCTCACCGGTCGCACGGTCGGGTCGGGCTGCCAGACCAGCCGCACCGACTGCCCGATGCGCTCGCTCAGCCAGTCGTCGGCCTCGGCGCCCGCGGGCAGCGCGGTGCCCTGGCGCGAGACGCCCACGGCGACGGGTGCGGCATCCGTCGGCACGTCGATGCGGAGCGGGGCGGAGGTCGCGCCGCCGAGCAGCACCCCGCCGTCGGCGAGCGGCTCGGCCGTGAGGCCCAGCATCTGGTTGCGTTCGCGAGCGGTGACCGTGCGACCGGTGTCGTCGACGACGGCCCAGCGGCGGTCGGCCGCGAGCCCCCACGGCTCGACGCGTGCGGATCGCACGTCGAGGCCGCCGAGCGACTTCACGGGGTAGAGGCGAACGCGGGTGAGCTGCATGCGAACACGCTACCCGCCCGCACGAAGCGGGGCCGACCTCCGAAGAGGCCGGCCCCGCCGGTGCTGTCGTTCAGTCGTTCAGTCGTTCAGTCGTGCTGAGGTGTCGCGGTCGGTGACCGCGCGCCGCTACTTGCCCACCGCCTTCAGCGCGCTGATGATGCCGTTGCCGTAGAACCCGTTCTGCTTGAGGTTGCCCTCGCAGGTGTGGGTCGCGGTGATGGTCGCGCCGGCCGGCGTGATGCGCGTGTACGTGAACGCCGCCGGGGTCGGGCACGCCGTGTCGACGGCGGTCTGGCGCAGGCGGGCGTCGACGATCGCCGCGGGCAGGTACTTGCCGCCCCGGATCACGTCGGGGATGCCGTACTTGCTCACGATGAGCGCGGCGACGCCGGTCGCGTGCGGCGAGGCCATCGACGTGCCCTGGAGGTACTGGTAGTACCCGCAGGTCGTGCCGGCCGCGTCGCAGCTCTTGACGACGCCGTCGACGAGCACGTTGCCGGCCTCGTCGATCGCGCCCGACTCGAGGGCGAGCGCCTTCGGGTAGGCCGCGAGGATCGCCTTGCCGATGTCGCGCGTGTTCGTCGGGGTGTCGTAGACGTCGCCGCCGGGAGCCGCGACATCGATGTAGCCGTTGCCGTAGTCGGAGTAGTAGGCCTTGCGCTTGGAGACGCCGGTGCTGCTCACCGAGATGACGCCCTTGCCCTCGCTCGGCATCGAGATGCACGTCGCGGGGTCGAGCAGGTCGCGCGGGTACGCCACTTCGCCTTCGACGTCGGCGAAGTCGGGGCTGCTGGAGTCGCTGAGGACCTTCGTGTAGTCGGTCGCACCGTTGCCGGCCGCCGACACGAGCGTCACGCCGCGCACGCGCGCGTAGTCGAGCGCCCGCTGCATGGCCTTGACGATGGTCTGCTGCTCCTGCTGATCCTCGAGCGAATCGGCCGGGTTGCTCGCGCAGTTGAAGAGCCACGGGTCGAGGTAGTAGCTCATGTTCACCACGTCGACGCCGATCTTGCCCGCGTAGGTGAGGGCGTCGATCGAGGGCTGCAGGAAGAAGTACCCCGAGTCCTGGCCGGCCCGCAGGTTCACGAGGGTCACGTTCGGTGCGACGCCCGCGATGCCGATGCCGTTGATCGGCGAGCCGATCGTCGACGCGACGTGCGTGCCGTGGCCGTCTTCGTCGACGTTCGCGGCATCGGTGCACGAGCCGTCGGCCTCGTCTTCGCACGGGCCGTCGATGACGTCGCCGTTCGCGTCGTACGGGATGTCGACCGTGAAGTTGCGGCTCTTGGCGTTGTCGAAGTTCGGGGCGATGTCGGGGTGCGTTCCGTCGACGCCGGTGTCGAGGATGCCCACGAGCACCTTCTTGCTGCCGGGCTCGACCTTGTACGAGCCGTCGACGGTGGCGCCGATCTGCTGCATGTCCCACTGCAGCGGTGCGAGCGGCTCGGCGGTGAGCGCGGCGCCCTTGCCCTTCGCTGCGGCGGCCGGTGCGGCCGGCGTCGCGCCCCCGCCTGCGCGGGTCTCGGCCTCGGCCTCGTCGATCTTCTTGGCCTCCTCGCCGCTGACGGCGTCGTCGGGCACGTCGGCGATGATGCGGTTCTGCGCGGTGCCCTCGATGGCTCCCTGCGCGAGCGCCTGGGCCTCGAAGCCGGCGTCGGTGGTGCGGACCGTCGCGACCCCCACATCGGTGTTCTCGCTGACGATCGTGCCCCCGGCCGCCGTGACGGCGGCCTTCGCGGCGGCCGACGAGGTGCCGGCGGTGAAGAGCACGACGTACTCCTGCTCACCGGACTCCCCGCTGGTCCCGGTGGTGAATGCGCTCGCCGGTGCGGCGGCCAGGGCCGTCAGGGCGAGCGCGAATGCGGATGTTGCGGCGATGGTGCGGAATCTACGCATGGTTCTCCTTCACATCGAGCGTGATGGCGAGAGCCTCCCACTCGGTGAAGGGGCGGAGCAAGGGGTTGCGGGGATGTCGCACGATACGCGCGGCGCGAGCATCGAATCGACGCTCACCGGGCGTTCCCGCGCTCGTGCTCGGCCGCATTCGCGGCGCAGACGACGGATGCCGCAACCGGTGGTCGAGGAGCGAAGCGTCTCGAGACCCATCTCGGGGGCGGGTCTCGAGACGCTCCTCCGTCGCTCCTCGACCACCGGTTCGCCTCGACTACACCGCTGCCGGCGCCGACTCGGCGAGGGCCGCGCGCAGGCCGTCGACGAGGGTCGTCGTCGGGCGGCCGGTGAGTCGCGAGATGGTGCCGGTCGGCACGTCGAGCACGCCGCTCGCGATGCCGGCGTCGAGCGCCACGACGAAGCCCGCGACGTCGGCGGGCAGCCCGGCGCCCTCGAGGGCGGCGACGTGCTCCTCGGTGGTCAGCGGCGTGTAGACCACGTCGCGCCCCAGGATCTCGGATGCCGCGGCCGCGAGGTCGGCGTAGGTGAACGCCCGGTCACCCGAGAGCTCGTAGACCTCGCCGAGGTGGCCGTCCTCGAGGAGCACGACGGCTGCGGCGTCGGCGAGGTCGGCGCGCGTCGCACCGACGATCGCGCCGTCGCCCGAGGAGGAGGCGACCACGCCGGACTCGGCGGCGCGCGCGACATCCGCCGCGTAGTTCTCGATGTACCAGTTGTTGCGCAGGATCACCGCGGGCACGCCCGATTCGGCGATGACGGCCTCGGTCGCGGCGTGCTCGGGAGCGAGCGGGTAGTCGGCGGTCGCGGCCTTGGGGGCGCTCGTGTAGACGAGCTTGGTCACGCCCGCGGCCTTCGCGGCGTCGATGACGTTGCGGTGCTGCGCGACGCGCTGGCCGAGCTCGGAACCCGAGATGAGCAGCACGGTGTCGACCCCCTCGAGGGCGGCCGCGATCGTGTCGGGCTTGCCGTAGTCGAGCTCGACCGTGCGCAGGCCGCGAGCCGCGGCATCCGCGAGCTTGGAGGTGTCGCGTGCGCCGGCGACGATGCTCGACGGTGCTGCGCCGCGGGCGAGGAGGGCGTCGACGGTGAGGCGGCCGAGCTGGCCCGAGGCGGCGGTGACGAGGATGGTCATGAGGTCTGGTTCCTTCCGATGGGGTACGTGAGGGACAACCGGATGTTGCGGCGAATGCATTCCCGATGGAGGGTACCCACTTTGAAGTAAGCTACCCACATGATGGTAAGTCTTGCGGAGATCCGGCGCTCATCCGGCGAGGTGTTCACCGAAGGGTGCCCCACCCGGGTCGTCCTCGATCACATCATGAGCAAGTGGGGCGTGCTCGTGCTGCTCGCGCTCACCGACGGCACGCAACGTTGGGGCGAGCTGCGCCGCGAGGTGCAGGGCATCAGCGAGAAGATGCTCGCCTCGACCCTGCGGACGCTCGAAGCCGACGGACTGGTCTCGCGCACCTCGTACCCCGAGGTGCCGCCGCGCGTCGAGTACGCGCTCACCGACCTCGGCCGCGAGCTCATGGAACGCATGCTGCCGCTCGTGCAGTGGGTGGCCGTGCACGCGGGCGACATCGTGCCCGGCGAGGCCGTCTCGGCCTGAGCTCGGGGAGCCGGTTGAGCCCACACGGGAACGACGAAGGCGGGCCCCGACCGGGAGCCCGCCTTCGTTGCGTTCGTGATCTTCACGAGATCTGAGCGGATGACGAGATTCGAACTCGCGACCCTCACCTTGGCAAGGTGATGCGCTACCACTGCGCCACATCCGCACCGCCCGCGTTTCCGCGTGCTGTACGACCTTACCCCAGTACGGGGCCGATGGCTGACAGCCAGGACGCCGCGCGCGCCGGGCACGCCCGACGAATCGGCTCGACTCAGTCGTCGGCCGACGCGGCCTCCGCTCGCTCGATGACCTCCGCCGCATGGTCGGGCACGAGGTTCGCCCACTCGCGGGGCGGGCGCTCGTAGCCGCCGGCGTCGGGGCGGGGCGGGATCACGATCTCCTCGCGCTCGACCGGCTGGTACGGGATCTTCGAGAGCAGGTGGTGGATCATGTTGACGCGCGAGCGGCGCTTGTCGTCGCTCTCGATCTCGTACCAGGGCGCCTCCGAGATGTCGGTGTTCGCGAACATCGCGTCCTTCGCGCGCGAGTAGTCCTCCCATTTCGTGATCGAGAGCACGTCGTTGGGGCTGAGCTTCCATCGCCGCATGGGGTCTTCGAGGCGCGAGCGGAAGCGCTCCTCCTGCACGACGTCGGACACGCTGAACCAGTACTTCAGCAGGATGATGCCGTCTTCGACGAGCATGCGCTCGAAGATCGGCGCCTGGTGCAGGAACCGGTGGTACTCCTCGTTCGTGCAGTACCCCATGACGCGTTCGACGCCCGCCCGGTTGTACCAGGAGCGGTCCATGAGCACGATCTCGCCCGCGGCCGGCAGGTGCGGCACGTACCGCTGGAAGTACCAGCGGGTCTTGTCGCGCGCGCTCGGCGTCGGCAGGGCGACGACGCGCGTGACGCGCGGGTTGAGGTACTCCGAGACGCGCTTGATGGTGGAGCCCTTGCCCGCGGCATCCCGCCCCTCGAAGATCACGACGATGCGGGCGCCCGACTCCTGAACCCAGGCCTGCATGTCGACGAGCTTCGCCTGCAGGTCCTTCAGCTCGCGTTCGTACAGCTTCTTCGGCATCCGCTTGGTCATCGTGTACCTCCTGGCTGAAGCCTAGAGGGGCGGATGCCGCGGCCGCCGTCAGCTGAGGTGCGCGAGCCGCGGCCAGAGCTCGTCCCACCCGGTGGTGCGGCCGGTGCAGAGGGTGATCGGCACGTCCTGCTCCTCGTTGTCGACGTCGAGCCCGTTGTCGAGGTGCGCCAGGGTCGTGCACGAGGCGAAGTCGCCGGTGACGCGGCGCGACAGTTCGCCGACGAAGACGACGTCGGTCGCGGCATCCGAGGGCCTCGCCTGGAACCAGAGTGCGTTGTGCCCGCTGTACACGGCGCCGGGGTCGAGGCCGTGGTCGGGGCCGTAGCGCGCGATCGCGCCGGCCTCGCCGTAGTTCGAGGTGATGACGACCGGCGCATCGGCGCTCGCGGCAGCACCTGCAGCGTCGGCGTCACGTGCGTCGTCGATGACCGCCGCGACCTGCTCGACGTACGTCGGCCAGCCGATCGTGTCGCCGACGGTCTGGTTCATCGCGGCGAACGGGCTCGCACCCACGAGCGCGGGGGGCAGCAGCGGCAGGGCGATGAGCGCCGAGACGACGGCATTCAGGGCCACGCCCGCCCAGACGAGGGCGCTGCGGCCGCGCGTGCGCATCCACTCGGCGGTCGGCACGGCGCCGAGCGCGAGCAGCACCTCGATCAGGCCGAGCGGGTAGTACGGCTGCGCGCCGCCCGCGATCGTGGCGAGCACGACGACCGCGAATGCCACCGCGAACAGGCGGATCGGGCGCCACGCCGGCCGACGGAACAGCCCGACGAGCCCGGCCACCCAGATCGGCACGAGCGGCGGGCCCGCGAGCAGCAGTAAGAACGGCAGCGTCAGCAGGCGCCCCGCGCCGTCGGTGTCCTCGGCCAGCGCGGCGCCCATGCGCAGCTGCGGCAGGTCGTTGGCGACCTGGAACACGAGGTTCGGCAGGGCGACCACGACCGCGATGCCGACGCCCGCCCAGAGCCACCTCGAGCGCAGCACCCGCCACGGCCCGACCGCGAGCAGGCCCACGCCGATGCCGGCGACGAGCAGCACGACGAGCAGCTTGTTGTAGGTCGCGAGGCCCGTGACGAGTCCGACCGCGAGCCACCAGCGCCCGGCCGCGCTGCTGCCGGCGTGGCCGGGGCCTCCGGCGCCGTCACGACCGTCGCGCAGCAGCGCCCGCATCGCAAACAGCGCGACGAGCGGCCACACGAGCAGGTCGAACGACGCCGTGAGCAGCACGTGCCCGAAGACCATCGGGAACGAGGCGGATGCCGCGGCCCACGCCGCGACCGCCTGCGCACGCCTGCCGCCGCCGGCCTCGCGGGCGATGAGGGCGAGCACGAGCACCGCCGAGGCCGCCGCCAGGATCGCCGGGATCCGCAGCGCCCACGGCTCGTCGACGACCGAGGTGATCGCGCGCGCCACGAGCGGCGTCAGCGGCGGTTGGTCGACGTAGCCCCAGGCCGGATCGAGCATGCGGAAGTACAGCTCGTCGCGATGGAACCCGTACCACTGGCTCGTCGCCGCGAGCAGCACGACGAGCGCGGCCATCGCGCCGAACACGGGCGCGCGCGCGAGGGGGTCGAGTCGCTCGATGCGGGCCGAGGCACCGGGCCGGGCAGGGCGGATGCCGCGCGCCGGCGCCTCGCTCGACGGTCGCGTCGGTGCGTGCCCGCCCGCGGCATCCGACATGCGGCTCACCCTAGCGGCGCCGCCCGACGCCCGCGAGGTGCGGCCACGCGGAGGCCCGGTGGTCGAGTAGGCGCGCCAGCGCCGTATCGAGACCCGACCGAGTCGAACACGGCGGCATCATCCACCCCGCGACGGAGGCGGCCCCCTCCCCGGACCGGTAGCGTGCGGCCCATGCACGACGAACTGCGCGACGCGATCGTGGTCGACTTCCCGCTGCGGGGCGAGGGCGCGAGTGGGTGAACCCGTTCCGCGAGTTCTTCCTCGCGACGCGCAACGCGTTCACCTTCCGGCCCGAGAAGATCGGGTCGATCCTCGGCAACCACGTGCTGCTGCGCGGTGAGGTCGCCGTGGCACCCGGCCAGCGCGTCGCCGCGGGCGACGTGCTCGGCCGTGTCGGGCACACCGGCAACTCGACGTCGCCGCACTTGCACCTCCAGCTCATGGACTCGCCGGACCTGATGACGGCGAGCGGGCTGCCGTGCGCGTTCCGGGCCTACGAGGTCGAGCAGGGCGGCGCGTGGCATCCGGTCGTCGACGGCGTGCCGGGGCGGCGCGACCGGATTCGCTCGGTGTGACGCAGGGCCGGCCTGTTGCCGCCGCGCCGCTCGGGGCCCGAGCGCTCGCGACCGCGTCTGATAGCCATGAGTCATGGTCACCGATGCAACTTCGTCGCCCGTGGCGGCCGCCGCCCGCCGGATCCTCGAGGCGAATGCCTACCTGACCCTCGCCACCGCCGACGCCGCGGGGCGGCCGTGGGCGACGCCCGTGTGGTTCGCCGTGCGCGACCTGCGCGAGTTCGTCTGGGTCTCGCGCCCGTCGCGCCGCCACTCCGAGAACATCGCCGCACGAGCCGAAGTGGCGCTCGCCGTGTACGACACGACGACGCCCGTCGGCGATGCGACCGCGGTCTATGCCGAAGGGCTCGCCGAGCCGGTTCCCGAGGACGCGATCGACGATGCGCTCGCCGTGTACAACGCCGGCTGCGAGGCATCCGGGCTCCGCCCGTGGGCCGAAGGCAGCGTCACCGGCGCAGCCCCGCACCGCCTGTACCGCGCGGTCGCGTCGCACCTCTGGGTGCTCGACGAGCGCGAGGACCGCGTCGAGGTCTACTGACAGGCCTCTGAGCCGATCGACCGGGTGATGGCCGACGCAACGTCGCTCGTGAAGGTGCGGCACACGCTGCGCCAGATCGTGAACGTGAAGGGCGACGAGCGATTCGTCGGCCGTGCTCTCGCTCGTCGACCTTCACGATGCCGTAATGCCAGTTCCGCCTCATCAGTGAGGCGGAACTGGCATTGCCGCGCGGCACCAGGGGTGTCGTGCAGCGCCTTCCGGGTGTCATCGGTCGGCAGTACGGTCGAGGCACCGCAATCGAAGGAGCCCCCATGCCCACGACCGCCATGACCTGCCTGCTCGTCGAGGGGCCGCTCGACGAGATGGCCGAGTTCTACACCTCGCTCGTGCCCGACTCGGCCGTGCTGAACGTCGGCCGCTGGCCGGCCGACTCCGAGCGGGCGGGGGAGCCGCTCGCGGTCGACTTCACCGTCGCGGGTGCGCGATTCCAGCTGATCTCGGGCGGTCCGGATGTCGCGCTCACGCCGGTCGTCTCGATCAAGCTCGAGGTCGACGACCAGGCCGAGGTCGACCGCCTCTGGAGCGCGCTCCTCGCCGACGGCGGCGAGCCCAGCCAGTGCGGCTGGCTCACCGACCGCTACGGACTCTCGTGGCAGCTGATCCCGCGGGGGTTCACCGAGCTCATGGCGACGTCGGATGTCGCACTGCAGCAGCAGCTCTTCGCGGCGATGCTCACGATGACCAAGCTCGAGATGCCCGTCTTCGAGGCGATCGCCGAGGGGCACGCCGCGCAGGCGTAACGCGCGACTCGTGCGCACGGTCGAATGCCCGCCGCACGTCAGCGACGCGGTGGATGCCGCTCATGCGCCGCCCTTGGTGAACTCGCGCGCGGGCTTGCCGACGGTTCCCCTGGCGAGTGATCCGGTCGGCTCGAGCTGCGGTTCCATGAGACGACGGAACGTGTCGCGCGGCAGCGCCCGGCCCGCCACGGCCTCGTGCAGCTCGTGCAGCTCGCGGATCGTGAACGTCGGCTCGGGCAGCAGCCCGAACGGGTCGGGGTGCTCGGCGTGGCGCGCGCGCAGCTCCGCGACGGCGAGCTCGATGATCGCGTGGTGGTCGAACGGCATGGGCGGCAGGTCGGCCACCGGCACGAGCTCGGTGCGAGCGCGATCGGCGAGCTGCGACATCCGCACCGGTGCGAGGTGCGCGACCGAGAGCACCCACCCGCGATCGTCGCGATCGGGCGCGTCGAACACGTGCAACTGCACCGGGCGGATGCCGGTGATGCCGGCCTTCTCGGCGAGCGATCGGGCGACCGCGCCGGCGAGCGTCTCGCCCTCGTGCAGGAACGTGCCCGGCAGCCGCAGATCGCCGTCACCCGTGACCGCGACCACGCTGAGTGCACCGCCCGGGGGTACCGTGAGCACGGCCGTGTCGACCGCGACCGAGGGCCGGGGGTAGTCCGTGAGGGCCTTGCCCCGCGAGTCTCGCTGCTGCACTTGACAATTCAAGCAGATCTGCGCAAACTGTCAACAACGGAGATTCGCGCAGAAATGCGCTAACTCTTCCGAATGCAGAATCGAAGCACGTCGAGCCGAAGGAGCCGGCCATGGAAGCCCTCACCGCCCTGCTGCAGTCGCAGCTCTTCTCGATCGCCGGGCAGCCGGTCTCGGTCGTCGAGGCCATCGGCTTCCTCACCGGCGCGCTCTGCGTCTGGGCGGTCGCTCGCGGCAGCATCCTGAACTGGCCGCTCGGCCTCGCGAACAACCTCGCGTTCCTCGTGCTCTTCGCCGGCGTCGGGCTCTACGCGGATGCCGCGCTGCAGGTGGCCTTCGGGGTGCTCGGCGTCTACGGCTGGATCGTGTGGGCGCGGCGAACGCGCGATGGGGCGGGCGTGGCATCCGCGGTTCCGATCCGGCGGGCTCGGGGCCGCGAGCTCATCGTCGGAACCCTGATCGCGCTTGTCGCGACCGTCGGCGTCGGCTACCTGCTCGCCGCCGAGACGAACTCGCAGGTGCCGTGGCCCGACGCGTTCATCCTCGCGTTCTCGCTCTTCGCGACCTGGGGCCAGGCGCGCAAGCTGCTCGAGCAGTGGTGGATCTGGATCGCCGTCGACGTCGTGTCGATCCCGCTGTACCTGGTGAAGGGGCTCTGGCTCACGGCGCTGCTCTACACGGGCTTCCTCGCGCTCTGCGTCTACGGGCTCGCACGGTGGACGCGCGAGTACCGCGCCGGTCGTGCTGACGACGACCTCGCCGCTCCCGCCGGTCGAGGAGCGCAGCCCGTTCCCGCCGGTCGAGGAGCGCAGCGCGTCCCCGCCGGTCGAGGAGCGGAGCGTCTCGAGACCCGCGAACCCGCCGAAATCGAGGCCCGCGCATGACCCGCGAGCCGCACGGCCTGATCATCGGCAAGTTCTACCCGCTCCACGCCGGGCACCTGGCGCTCATCCGTTACGCCTCGCAGCACGCGCACCGCGTCACGGTGCTCGTCATGGGCAGCACGTTCGAGACCATGTCGCTCGCCGACCGGCAGCGATGGGTCGCCGCCGAGACGGCCGCGCTCGGCAACGTCACCGTGCTCGGCACCCGCTCGGATGCGCCGGTCGAGTACGACACCGCCATCGCCTGGGAGGCGCACATCGCCTCGACCGTGGCGGCGCTCGCCGCGGTGACCGAGGCGGGCGTGCCACCCGTGACCGCGGTCTTCAGCTCGGAGCACTACGGCGACGAGTTCGCCGCGCGGCTCGGCGCACGGCACGTCGTCTTCGACACGTCGCGCGAGGCGGCCAGCGTGAGCGGCACGATGATCCGCGGCGATCTCGCCGGCCAGTGGGCGCGGGTCGCGGCATCCGCTCGGCTCGATCTGGCGACCCGCGTCATCGTGGTGGGCGCCGAGTCGACGGGTTCGACGACGCTCTCGCGCGCGCTCGTCGAGCACTACCGGGCACGGGGATTCGAACGGATGCCGCACGTCGAGGAGTACGGGCGGCAGTTCACGTACGACCTGCACGCCCGCGCGGTCGCGGCCGCCGGGCACGACGTGTCGATGGACGACCTCGTCTGGCTGCCGGAGCACTTCGCCGAGATCGCCGCCCGCCAGACCGAGCTCGAGAACGAGGCCGCGCTGGCCTCGCCGCTCGTGATCGCCGACACCGATGCGCTGGCGACCGAGCTCTGGGAGCGGCGCTACCTCGGGTCGACGTCGCCCGAGACGCACCGGGCGGGCGTCGACGGCCTGCCGCGTCGCGACGTGTACCTCGTGACCGACCACGTCGGCGTGCCCTTCGAGCAGGACGGCTGGCGCGACGGCGAGCACGTTCGCGCCGCGATGACCGGCTGGTTCGTCGAGGAGCTCACCCGGCGCGGGCACTCGTGGGTGCTGCTCCGCGGGGAGCACGCCGAGCGACTGCGCTACGCGACGCGCCTCGTCGACCAACTGTGGCGCCGCAACTCGTCGTTCGGCCAGGCGCCGTGGGCCGACCGCACGGTGCTCGCCGCCGCCCCCGCCCCCGCCGCCGCCGCCGGTGCCGCCTCGGCGGTCGAGTAGCGACACCCCGCCGGTCGAGTAGCGAAGCGTATCGAGACCAGACGACGGCCGGCGCGCCGAGGCGCCCGCCGGCC